>JAQSWD010000077.1 GCA_029266835.1 Steroidobacteraceae bacterium | reverse complement strand
CACGCCGCAGCAAACCCAGAGTGCGATGCGCAACACATGCGACCGCTGTGAGTTCTCTGCATTCGTGGCGACGCGATCGCACATGGACATTCGCAAGCAGACCCGCGCAAGAGGGGCTCAGGGGTAGAGGCGGGGCATTGTGCCGCAAACTTCCGCCGATATAGGAGGCAGGGTTTGTAGCAAGGCGACAACAAAAATATTTTCTCCCGATGCGTCCCCAAGTGAGAGAAATCGAAGAGTCGTGACACTTAATACAAATGGGCCGCGAGTTCGCGAATTGTCAGGCCGCTGCACCAACCAACGCGTGGCGGGCGCCGATCAGGCGCATGGTAGTTAGAGAATGGATCGCGGAACAGACGTCGCCGGACGACGACATCAATGCAGTTCGTTGGAACGCACCACAAAACTGGACCACACCGCCGCCGCGGCGCCACTACGCGAACGCAATTGCGCCGTGCGCAAGGCATCGGCCGCGCGTCCGGAACTGCGATACGCCGTGTAGAACTCCTCCATGAATCGCGCCGTCAGCGCGTCTTCCACCGGCCACAAGGATGCGATCACGGTGTGCGAGCCGTTGGCAAGGAAGCCATACGTCAGGCCAAGCACGCCTTCGCCGCGCAATTCGCGTCCGTCGCCGGTTGCGCAACCCGACAGCACCACCACGTCCGCGCGCAATCCGCTGCGCGAAATGTCGTCCGCTGTCAGGCGGTCGGTGGGCAAAGGCGAGCCGTCAGCCGCGTACTCGGTGAGGAACAACGCGGACTGTTCTGGAGCGTCGCGGCGAGCCACCGCGTGCGTTGCGAAGTGCAGTACGTCCAGTGATTCCGACGGCAGCTCGATGACGCGTCGCGCCGTGGCGTTGAAGCCCGCGAGCTGGATGACATCGGCACCCTCGAAGGCGCGGACCACGGCGCGTGCCTCGATGGCGGAGTAGGGCAGGCGAGCCAGCCGCGCGCCGCCGCGTTCGGCGCCGCGATAGTTGGCCGTTTCGGCGGCCGCAACCGTCAGGCGGCGATCGTCCGGCGTGTACACGGGATCCGAAATCACCGCCACGCGCATCTGGTCATCGGCGGGCGCCACTGGCGGACGCATCGCCAACGCGAGTGATGGCGCCGCGCTGATCACGAAGCGGTCCACGAGCAGATCGCGCGGGGAGTTCGGTATCGGCACCGCCGCGAACGGCAGGCTGTTCAGCGGACCATCGGGCAGTATCAACAGCCGCTTGCTGTTCACGCCCTGAAGCAGGTTGGCCAGCAATGGCGCCAGCGCCGGATCCCGACCGTGCTCACCCCTGCGTTGCCGGGTAATGAATGTGTTGACCAGGTCCTCCACCTTGCGGCGGCCGGGCAGAGTCGCGTGGCGCAGGTCCGTGCGCGTCAGCAACCAGGCATGCGAGCGCTGGTCACCGACGAAATAGGCGAGCACGGCCGTATCTTCCGGCAACGCCGCCTGCATGGCTTCGCGGGTTTCCGGGATGGCCAGCGTATTGCCGGCGCGCACACCGCTTTGACTCACGAGCCGCGCCTCCAGGCGCGCGCGGGTCTCGTCGATCATTCGCCGCGTCTCGAGAATTTCCTGATCGTTAGAGCTGCCGCGACGGATCTGCCGCTCCAGGTTCATCTGCAGCGCCGTCATGACCTCGCGCAGTTGTTCGGCCTGCGCGTCGCGCGGCCGATTCTCGCGGCGCGCGCCGTGTGCCAGCCGGTCCGCAAGGGATCGGGCGCGCAGGCCCTCGGCCACGCGGAACGCATTCCAGATTGCGGCCGGGTCGCGTTCCGAGATGCCGGCGAGCTCGATCTCGATGCGCGCTTCGTAAGGCGCGTAGCTCGCGGCGAGGAATCGCGCGCGCATCTCCGGGTTCGCCGAATTCACGCGGATGCGCGTCTCGATGGCGATGGCGGTGTCCGCCGCGGCGGTGGCGCCGCGCAGATCACCGGTCGCCAGCAGCGCCATCGCCATCGCGGTGCTGGTATCGATGCGGTCGAAATCCAGTTTGAGTTCGGCGTAGATGGCATCTGCCTGGCGAAGGTCCGCCAACGCTTCCAGCGGACGGTTCTGCCGCTGGCGCAAGCGCGCGCGTTCGGCCAGCACGTCCGCGCGCGTGGCGTCGTAGCGCGTTTTCAGTAGCGGAGTAAGCATGCGCTCCGCGCCCTCGAGGTTGCCGAGCTGGCGAAGCTGGCCGGCGATCAGCACGCGCGTGCGTTCCACGGTCAGACCGTTCTTGTCCTCGCGTTCCGCGCGGCGCAGGTATTCCAGCGCCGTGTCGTGCTGTTCAAGTTCGGCCGCGGCATTGCCCGCCAGCCGCAGCGCCGAGACCTGACCCGTGAAATCGCGCGAGCGTTCGTACAACGGCAATGAACTTTCGATGGTTGCCAGCGCGCGCTCCACGTTGCCGCTGCGGAACTGGATGGCGGCCAGCGCGGCGAGTTCGCGCGCGGTCTGGCTGTCGTCGCCCCGCTGGCTGAACAATTCCAGAGCCTCGGTATGCAGCATCAGGGCGCGATCGAATTCCCCGAGTGTGACCAGGCTGAGCCCGAGATTGCCGATGATGGTCCCGTACAGGTCGGGGTTGCGGTCACGCTCGATCAACGGCAACGCGTGTTCATACAGCTCCACGGCTTTGCTCGCATTGCCCTTGCGGGACGCGGCGAAGCCCAGATTGCTGCTGAATCCCGCCTCGAAGAACTTGTCGTGACGCGCCAGCGCCATGGCCAGTGCTTCCTCGTAGATCTTCGTGCAGGCTTCGTAGTCGCCCAGGAACTGCGGCCGGACCGCGGTGCGGTTCAACGCGGTGATCTCGTCGGTCTTCAGGTCGTGCGAGGCGAAATAGGCGCGCGCCTTCTCCAGGCGGCGCACCGCGCGGTCCAGCCATTCACGCTGTTCGGAGCGCGGCACTTCGAGTCCGAAGGTGTTCGCCTGGGCGAACTCGGTCATCGCGCGCAGCATGGCCGCGCGATGCATGCCGGTGGCGTCGCCGATCGAATTGAAATGCGATTCGGCGGCCTCGGCGGTGCGGCGCGCATCTTCGTAGTCGTACAGCAGGAAATACTGCAGCCAGCCGAGCTGGTATTCGGCTTCGGCCAACGCGCGCATGTCCTTGGCGGCCTGGAAATGCATGATCGCCGCGCGCATCGGCGCCACGGCCTCGGTCCACGATGCCTTGTCGCTCTTGCCCACCAGGGCATTGCCGTTGCCGAGTTCGATATAGCCCAGCAGGCGCTCGTTCGCCGGCGCATCGGGCTGCTGGCGCGGCCAGCGAAGGATGCGCACCGCGGCGGCGCCGCGCCAGGTGCGCTGGTCGATGCTGTCCAGTGTCAGTTTCACCGGCGAAGGCCGGTCCAGGCTAACTACCAGGCGATGCACGCCATGTCGAAGATAGGCGTCGCCGAGTTCCGTGTGCTGGCCGGCGGCGTCCACCTTCACGCGCAGGTCGATGTCGCGTTCCCGGATCTCGAGAAGATAGACGCCCTCACTCAACTGGCGCGTGAGGGTCTGGGGGCGGGCACCCTGGACGTTGATTTCGGTGGAATACTCGACCAGCGGCTCGGTCTCCAGGCCGTTCATGCATCCGGACAGGAATACGAGCCAGACCGCGCCGAAAAACCTGGAACGTCTGGCCACAGAATTCTTGTTGTATGCAGCCGCGTTGTTGCCGCTGGCTTCGCTCATTTCCGGCGCGTCCTTTTCGTTCCGTCCCAATGTTTACAGGCACCTGCGCTTCCGGGCAATTCAAAATAGAAAAAGTAGGCAGGGTTTGTAGTAAGTCCTTGATTGAAAATACTTTGTCTTATGACAGTTCGAGGTGAGAGAAACCCTGAAGTCGTGACACTACTAATGGACCGGATCAAGAACCCCCATCAAAAGGGCAAGGATGAACAGCGCGGACGTCTTTTTGCTCGAGTTCGACATGCTCACGCGGACGTCCTCGCTCGCGAAAGTGCTCGAGCGGTTCCGGTCCACGCATATCGAAGCCAGGACACATCGACAGCTCCTTCTCGAGCTCAATCACGTGATCAACGTGCACTCGCGTCTGCGCGAAGTCGCCGCCGATGTCGTGCCGCCCGAGGACTGGACGTCCTGGGCTGACCTGCTGGCCGTTCCCGGACTGGCATTCGAACAGGGGCGTTCGCTTCTCGATGACCTCCGATCGCTGGGACTGAATTCGATGGACAGCGTGTCGCTCACGCCGCTGCCGCAGACCATCGCCATGGCCGCGTATGCGCACTACCAGCTGGTCGAACGCGCGACGGTGGGCCTGGTGGGTTACCTCTGGTTCTTCGAACGCATGCCGCGGATGTTCTATCCGCTGTGGAGCGCCGCCTGCCAGCGCGGTGGAGTGCCCGACAGGGCGTTGCAGGCGTTGGCCATCGGCGCCCGCACCGACGCTTCGCGCGACCAGGTAGTCGCCAATTGCTGCCGCCAGCTCGTGCGTCGCCCTCGCGATCTGGGTCTCGCCACGCAAAGCCTCCACGACACCGCCGAGTTGTTCGCCACGCTGGTGGACGCGGCCTTGCAGCGCGCCGAACGGCGCCCCACGCAGGAAACCGTCCCCGCCGTGGCCTAGGCGACCCCATTTGCGCCGGCAAAGCCGGCAAATGAGGAATGTCTCCATTTCCCTTACCATGCGCGTCGTGATTTACCTCATCGACGCGTCGGTCTACGTATTCCGCGCCTACTACTCCATGCCGCCGGACATGACGGACTGCGACGGCAACCCGGCCCACGCCACCTTCGGGTTCGCGCGCTTCCTCGGCGATCTGCTCGAACGCGCGCAGCCCCACTTCATCGCGGTGGCTTTCGACGCCAGCCTGACGACTTCCTTCCGCAACCAGATCTACCCGGCGTACAAGGCCAATCGCGAGCCCGCACCCGAGGATCTGAAACTGCAGTTCGAACGCTGCCAGGAATTCTGCCGGCACGCCGGCATTCCCTCGTTCGCGCACAATGAATACGAGGCCGACGACATCGTCGGTTCGCTGATGACTCTCTGCCGCAAGCAGGGCCTGCCCGCCACGCTGGTCACGCGCGACAAGGACTTCGCGCAGCTGATCCGTGCCGGCGATGTGTACTGGGATTACACCGACAACGCGCGTTATCGCTACGACCAGATCGAGGAACGCTTCGGCGTCGCGCCCGAGCGCTTCGCGGATTTCCTCGCGCTCATGGGCGACAGTGTCGACAACATCAAGGGTGTGCCGGGTGTCGGGCCGAAGACGGCCGCGGCGCTCATGAAGGAATTCGTGTCACTCGAGGAGCTGTACGACAACCTCGACCTGGTGGCCAAGATCCCGATTCGCGGCGCCGCGAAGCTGGCCGCCCGTCTCACCGAGCATCGCGAGGCCGCTTTCCTGGCGCGCCGGCTCACGGAGATCGCCTGCAACATGCCGCTGGAGATCGCGCACACCGATCTCACCCGGCGCGCGCCCGACATGGCAGGGCTCACCGGTTTCTTCGACCGCCACAGATTCGGCCCGATGTTGCGGCGTCAGGCCGAGCGGCTGGCGATGCTGCGCCTGCCCGCCGCCGCGGCCTGAGCCCGGCCTCACTCGACTCCGTCGCGCCGGTTGTTCGGCAGGTTAACGCGGCCCGAAATGGACTCGTGCTCGATGCTGCCCGAGCCGTCGCGATTCACGGTGAAATCCCCGGTCACGCGCCCGGCGTAGATGTCGCCGGAGCTGTCGGTGTCGACAGTCACGCCGCCTTTGACGTCCTCGACGCGGATGTTGCCGGAGCTGTCATTGACGATGCGCACGTTGCCACCGGTATTCACGATACGGATGTCGCCGGAGCTGTCGTTCTCGATCTCCACGTCGCCGCGCACGCGCTCCACTTCGATGTCGCCGGAACTGTCGCGCAGCCGGACGCTGCCCACGTCTTCCAGTTCGAGGTCGCCGGAGCTGTCGCCGATGTCGGCAAGCCCGGCGATGCGCTCGATTTCGAGATCGCCCGAGCTGTCCTGCAGCGTGAGCGAATGGAGGTCCTCGAATTCCGCATCACCGCTCGAATCGATGGCGTCGACTGCGATGTTGGACGGCAGCGCGATGCCCGCGTCGATGTACGCGTACGAGCTTCTGCCAAGGAGCCAGCCGCCGCCCATGTTGTCCTGTGGCATGCCGGTCTCGACATAGACGGTGTTGCCTTCGCGGCGCACGGAGATCTGGGTCTGGTCGAGCAGGTCTTGTGAGGATGCACAGGCGGTCCCGCGGGCCTCGATGCGCACGTTGCGCGCGCCGCCCACTACCTTGAGGTCGCCCGCGGCCGCGCGGATCACCACCTTCTCAACTCCTTGTGCGTCCACGCCGCCGGCGCGATTGGCCGAAAATTTGCAATCGCCGCCCCAGGCCAGCGTGGCGGCGGGGGCCAGGGCCAGGAGAATCAAACCGGAACGGATGTAACGAGCGCGCATGAATACTCTCCCATTGAAGCGGATGCCAGGGTCGTGTCCTTGAGACTGGCCAGAAGGCATTTCGGTTTACACTCCGGGCCCGTGAATAACCAAAACATACAATCCGTTCTCGTCGAAGAGCGAAGTTTCACCCCTACCGAAGAATTCACCGCCAAGGCCCGGTTGAAGTCCGAAGACGTGGCCAGGCTGCGCGCCGATGCCGCCAGCAATTACAAGGGCTTCTGGGCAAAACAGGCTCAGACCGAATTGCGCTGGCACAAGCCGTTTTCGGTGACCCTGGACGAATCACGGGCGCCGAACTATCGCTGGTTCACGGATGGTGAACTGAACGTCTCCTGGAACTGCCTCGATATCCATCTCGAGGAACGCGGCCACAAGACCGCCGTCACTTTCGTGGGCGAGCCGGGCGATGTCCGCCACGTGTCCTACCGTGAACTGCACGCCGATGTTTGCCGCTTCGCCAACGCGCTGCTCTCGCTGGGCGTGAAGACCGGCGATCGCGTGGTCATCTACATGCCCCTGGTGCCCGAAGCCATTGTCGCGATGCACGCCTGCGCACGCATCGGCGCCATTCATTCGGTGGTATTCGGCGGCTTCTCGGCGCTGTCGCTCAAGGATCGCATCGAGGACGCCGGCGCCAAGTTGCTGATCACCGCCGATGGCGGCTGGCGCGGCGGCAAGGTCGTCGAGCTCAAGGAAGCCGCGGACAAGGCCTTGTCGGGCGGCGGTGGCCGCTCCGTACGCAACGTGGTGGTGCTCAAGCGCACCGGCCACGACGTGTCCATGAAGGAAGGCCGCGACCTCTGGTGGCACGAGGTCATCGAAGGTCAGGCGCCGGTTTGCGACCCGGTCTGGGTCAACTCCGAGCACCCGCTGTTCCTGCTGTACACCTCGGGGTCCACGGGCAAACCCAAGGGCATCCAGCATTCCAGCGCCGGCTATCTACTGGGCGCCAAGCTCACCAGCAAGTGGGTGTTCGATCTCAACGAGGCGGACGTGTTCTGGTGCACGGCCGACATCGGCTGGGTCACCGGCCACAGCTACGTGGCGTACGGTCCGCTGGCCGCGGGCGCCACCATCGTCATCTACGAGGGCGCGCCGACTTTCCCGCATCCCGGACGCTTCTGGCAGATCTGCGAGTCGCTGGGCGTGACCATTTTCTACACCGCGCCCACGGCCATCCGCGCGCTGATGAAACTCGGTGACGACATTCCGGCGCGTTACGACCTGACGAAACTGCGGTTGTTGGGCTCGGTGGGCGAGCCCATCAATCCCGAAGCATGGATGTGGTACCACGAGAACGTGGGCCGGCAGCGCTGCCCCATCGTCGACACCTGGTGGCAGACGGAAACCGGCGCCATCATGATGTCGCCGATCCCCGGCGTCACGGCCACCAAGCCCGGTTCGTGCACGCAACCACTGCCGGGCGTCGATGCGACCATCGTCGATGCGCGCGGCGAGGAAGTGCAGGGCGCCGATGCCGGCGGTTACCTCGTGATCCGCAAACCCTGGCCGTCGATGCTGCGCACGATCTGGGGCGACAACGAGCGTTACCTGTCTACCTACTGGGAAACCTTCCAGAACCGCTACTACGTGGCCGGCGATTCCGCCCATCGCGACAAGGACGGCTACTTCTGGATCATGGGGCGCATCGACGACGTGCTGAACGTCGCCGGGCATCGCCTGGGCACCATGGAAATCGAGTCCGCGCTGGTGGCGCATCCCAAGGTGGCCGAGGCGGCGGTGGTCGGCAAGCCGCACGAAATCAAGGGTGAATCCGTGTTCGCCTACGTGGTGCTCAAGGGCGACCGCCCGTCCGGCGCCAGGGCCGAGGAATTCGCCAAGGTGCTGCGCGCGCACGTCTCGGAGCAGCTGGGCGCCATCGCGCGCCCCGACGACATCCGCTTCGCGGACAACCTGCCCAAGACGCGCTCGGGAAAAATCATGCGCCGCCTGCTGCGCGCGGTCGCGCGCAACGAGGACATCACGCAGGATCTCTCGACGCTCGAGAACCCCGCCATCATCGATCAGTTGCGGGGGAACGAGAGTGAGATCGCCGCGCAACCCGTGGTGGTGAAGCCGCCTGCCCGCAAGTCGACAGGGAAAAAGACAGCCCGGAAAGAAACGGTCAAGACCAGGGCCAAGACCAGGGCCAAGACCAAGACCAAGGCCAGCGCCAATAAACCTTTGCCGAAGAAGAAGCCTGCCAAGGTCGTGAAGAAAGCCGCGAAAAAGTCCGTCAGGAAGGTTGCCAGGAGAGCGGCGAAGAAGGTCGCGAAGAAACCGGCGAAGCGCCCGGTGAAGAAAAAGGCCGCGCCTCGCCGCAAGAAGTGACTCCGCACGCAACAGGGAAGTTGGCGACCCCTTTACCTCGCCGCGGCGGGCTTGTGTCAGCTCGCCCGCACCACGCTGAGCACCGCCACGAAATGGCAGGCCACGCCGCCGAGCACGAACAGGTGCCAAACGGCGTGCGTGTAACGCCGTGACTTCCACGCGTAGAAAGGCGTGCCGGCGGTGTACAACAGCCCGCCCGCGAGAATCCAGAGCAGTTGCGAGGTGGTCAGCGCCTCGATCATGGGCTTGATGGCCACGATCGACATCCACCCCATGCCCAGATAGAGCGCCAGCGAAAGCCTCGGAAAGCGGAAGCCGATGGTGAATTTCGCGAGCACGCCCAGGAATGCCAGCGACCAGGTGACTCCGAACAAAGTCCAGCCCCAGGCGCCCTTGATGGCGACCAGGGCCAACGGGGTGTAGGTGCCGGCGATGAGTAGATAGATGGCCGAGTGGTCCAGCTTGCGCAGCACCTGCTTGAGCTCGGGCTTGCTCGACCAGTGGTAGATGACCGAGGTCACGAACATGCACAGCGCGGTGATGCCGAAAACCAGGCCCGTGGCCAGCCGCCAGGGGTCTGGCAGGGACACCCACACGAGAATCGGAATGGCCACGGCGCAGGCGACGATGCCCAGCCCAGCCGTCAGCGAGTGCGCCAGCTCTTCTGTGCGGGAATAGGGTTGCGCGGTCGACATGACCGCGAGCTTACCCGTTTGAGGTGGCTTCAGCGGCTGACGGTGCGTCCCGCGTCCGGAAACTCGCCGGCCGGCAATTTCACTTCACCCAGCAGGATGCGCTTGAGGTAATCGGGCGCGATCAGGTGGCAGTACTGGCGGCCACCCGAGGCCGGCCTGTTGCTCACGCGCTGGTTGCCGCCGTCGCCGCGCAGGCTCTTGGCGCGCACGCGCAGCGTGCCGCCGGCGTCGGTCTGCACCATCGTGAAGGATTCCAGCCACTGGGCTTCGCTGGTGGCCTGTTCATCCGGGTCGAGCAGTATCGGGATGGTGCCCTTGAACGGCATCTTCTTCTTTTGCCGGTCGGTCAGCGTGGTCATCACCGCGTCGAGCGTGCGGCGATTGAGGCGCGCGCAGGTGGTCGACTCGCCGGCCGCGGTCGCGCCATAAGCCGAGCGGATCTTCTCGGCGCTGTGCAACTTGCAGGAGATCATGCGCGGCCGGGTGCGCTGTGGATCGGCGTACTGCACGAACTGCAGGGTCTCGAGCGGTTGCACCGACGGCGTCATGCCGGCGAAGGACTGGAAGTCATTGACCAGCACGTTGCGCGAGGGCACGCGCGAGCTGGCGATCTCCTTCTGCGCCTGGCTGCAGTAGTCGGTGATCGTCGGGACCGCCAGCTTCTGGCCCACCACGACCGGACGCGGATCGCCGGCGCAGCCCGACAGCAGCGCCGCGGCACCCAGGGAGCCCGCAATACAAGCCATAATGACTGCCTTCATGAGCGCACCATTCCCTTTGCAAATATGTCCGGATATCGCGCGACATTCTGGCCACTGGTCCTTGGCGGATTCGCGGGCGCAGTTCTCATGACGGCGACCTCGCTGGCAACTGGTTCACCCGAAGCGGGGCGTCCATTTGTCATAGCGCACCGTGGCGCCAGCGGATACGTGCCCGAACACACGCTTCCGGGCTATTTCATCGCCATCCAGCAGGGAGCGGATTACGTGGAACCCGACCTCGTGATCACGCGCGACGGCGCGCTGGTCGCGAGACATGAGAACGAGATCGGTGGCACCACCGACGTGGCGTCGCGCCCGGAATTCGCGTCGCGCAAGGCCACGAAGAACATCGATGGCCGGGATGTCACCGGCTGGTTCACCGAGGATTTCACGCTGGCCGAGTTGAAGACGCTGCGCGCGCGCGAGCGTTTGCCGGAACTGCGCAAGGGCAATACACGGTACGACGGCGCCTTCGAGATACCGACCTTCGATGAAGTGCTGGAACTCGTCGCCGCTGCCGATCACCAGCGCGCCGAAGCCGCGCGCGTGGCCGGGTTGGCGCCGCCGCCGAGAATCGGCGTCTACCCCGAGACCAAGCATCCCAGCTACTTCGCGAAATTGGATCTGCACTTCGACGAGCGCATGCTCGAAGCGCTGACGCGGCACGGATACACGAAGCGCAGCGACCCCGTCCGCCTGCAATCCTTCGAGGTCGGCAATCTCAAGGGCCTGCGCAAGAGAACCGATCTGGCCCTGGTGCAGCTGGTCGAGCCGCAAGGGCAGCCCTTCGATTTCACGGTGGCGGGCGACACACGCACCTACCTGGACCTGATGAGCGACACGGGCCTGAAAGAGATCGCGACCTACGCCGATGCCATCGGCCCGCACAAGTGGATGGTGGTGCGGTACTCCGCCGGCGATCGGCAGGACACCGGCCTTGCGCGCCGCGCGCGCGCCGCGGGGCTGGGCATCCACGTCTGGACGCTGCGGGCCGAAAACGAATTCCTGCCGGCGGATCTGAAATCGTCGCCGGACCCCGCGATGCACGGTGATCTCGGCTCGGAGATCCGGGCGTTGCTCGACGCCGGCATCACCGGCTTCTTCTCCGATCATCCCGATCTCGCCGTGCGCGCGCGCGACGAGTGGTGGGCCAAACAAGGTCATTGACATGCCGCAGCCGTTTCATCTCGCCATTCCCGTCCATTCGCTGCCCGCCGCGCGCGGTTTCTACGGCGACCTGTTCGGTTGCCCCGAGGGGCGCAGCAGCGACGAGTGGGTGGACTTCGACTTCTTCGGCCACCAGGTGGTGGCGCACCTCGATCCGGGGCGCAAGCCGCATGTGCATCACAACGAGGTGGATGGGCACGACGTGCCGGTGCCGCATTTCGGCGTGGTGATGGAATGGTCCGCATGGCACCAGCTGGCCGAGCGCCTGCGGGCGCGTGGCGTGCGCTTCGAGATCGAGCCGGGCATCCGCTTCGCCGGCCAGGTGGGCGAGCAGGCGACGATGTTCCTCTACGACCCTTCCGGCAACGCGCTGGAGTTCAAGGCGTTCCGGGATCCTTCGCGGCTGTTCGCGAAGTAGCGGCCGGCGTGGCGGTTTCCCGCAGCGCCAGCAGCACCAGGTCCGCGGTGAGCCGATCGCGGTAGGTAGGCGTCTCGCGCAGGCCCAGCCGGTCGAGGTACGAGAGTTCGCGTTCACCGGTCCGTGCGAACAGCGCGCGAGCGATGGTCGTGAACTTGCCCGCGCGGCTCCCGGTTTTCTCCTTTAGCCAGCGCAGCGCGCGGGCCAGGTCGATTTCCTCGCGCGTGAGGTCCGTGCCGAAAGGGTACTCGGAGAACAGGCCGGCGCGGCGTTGGGCGGCGAAGGCGTTTTCCAGGCGCTCGGGCGTGTTGTGCCGACAGGCTTCCGGCACGCGATAACCGGTGTCGATCTTGTTGGCCCGCTTCGCGTCTTTCAGCAAGCCCTCCTGGAAGCGTGAGTCGGCGATGTTGATCATGGCCGCGATGCATTCGGCGTCGGTGCGGCCGCGCAGATCGGCGACGCCGTACTCGGTGATGGCGATGTCGCGCAGGTGCCGCGGAATGGTGACATGCCCGTAGCTGGTGACGATGTTGGAACTCAGCTTGCCATCCTTGATCCGCGTGGCGCGTGCGCACAGCATCGATCGCGCGCCCGGCAAGGCGTGCGCCATCGTGACGAAGTTGTACTGACCGCCGACGCCCGAGACCACGCGGCCGTCGGCGAGGCCATCGGAAACGGCCGCGCCGAGTGTGGTCAACATCATCGACGTGTTCACGAAACGTGCGTGGCTGCGCTGCGCGATCCTGAGCTCCTGGTCGGCGCCGTAGAGCTGGTTGATGAAACCCACGCCGCGCATGTCGAACAGCCGTCGTTCGGATTCGGGCAGCGCGCATAACGCCGCGTAGAACGAGCGCGGACCGAGAAGGAACCCGGCCTGCATGACGATGCCGCCCTGCAGCTCCAGGCCCAGGCACTCGCGCGCCAGCGCGGCGCGGGCCTTCGCATCGGAGAGATCGGCCGACAGGCGATTGCCGTCGGGCGAGACCACGTAACCGCGGTCGAAATTGGTTTCGCCGCGGAACACACCCGCGGCCCGCAGCGCCGTAACGTCTTCGCCATCCAGCACGGGGCCGGCGCCGCTGGCCAACAGCGCGTCCAGAAGGGTTTCGTCCACGCGTGTGTTCGAGCCATTTTCCGCGAGCGCGCGTTGCAGCGGTAGATAGTCGTAGACGCGGCGGCGCAGGATGCCGGCGCGATAGAGGTCCAGCATCTGGTCCACGAACATCTCGGTGGCGCCGAACAGGCCGGTGGTGAAGGGCTCGCGCCCGCCCACCTCGTCGACCAGCGCGGCGCCCTGTTCGGTGCCGGCGTCCTGCAGGGCGCGTCGCCAGGCCTCGTTCTGCTGATGCCGCAGCAACAGCGAGTACACGATCGAGTCACCCAGCTCCCCTATGCCGATCTGCAGGGTGCCACAGTCGCGCACCAGGGCGCTGGCGTGCAGGCCGATGGCATGGTCGACGGTCGACAACGCCGGGTTCGGCGGTGCGAACAGGTCGTAATCATGACGCGAGTGGTCGAGCAACAGGTCGAAGGTGTCGGCGCCGACACTGGCGGCGCCCAGCATGAAGGGCATTCCGCGATGCACCTGGCCCATGAGCACCACCGGTTT
>JAQSWD010000076.1 GCA_029266835.1 Steroidobacteraceae bacterium | reverse complement strand
CGCTCCTGCGCGCGCTTGATCTCGCTGTCCCAGTACGCGCCCTTCACCAGCCGCATCGTGATGCGCCGGTCGGTCTCGCGCGTGGTCCTGATCAGCCACTCGATGGTGGCCAGCGCCCGCTTCTGGTACGCCTGCACGGCGAGCCCGAAGCCGCCGTAACCACGCGTCACCTCGCTGCGCAGTAGTTTGTCCACCAGCAGCAACGAGAGCTCCAGGCGGTCGGCCTCCTCGGCATCCAGCGTCACGCCGATGCCGGCGTCGCGCCCCTGGCGCACCAGGTCTTCGACCACCGGATACAGCTCCGCCATCACCCGCGAGGACTGCACGAATTCATAACGCGGATGCAGTGCCGACAACTTGATCGAAATGCTGTGACGCGCCGTGATCGATTCCTTCTGTGACACCGCCTTGCCGACGGCCGCGATGGCTTGCGAATACTTGTCGCGATAACGCTCGGCGTCGGCACGCGTGAGCGCCGCCTCGCCCAGCATGTCGAACGAGTAACGGTAATCACGCTCTTCCTTGCCGGCGGCACGTTCCAGCGCGCTGCCGATGTCGCGCCCCATGACGAACTGGTGCCCCATGATGCGCATTGCCTGCTTGAGTGCGGCGCGCGCCACGGGTTCGCCTAACTTCCCGACCAGGCGTGAATACCAGGTGCGTGCCTCGCCGACTTCGGCGCGATCCAGGTTGATCACGCGGCCGGTGAGCATCAGGCCCCAGGTCGACGCGTTCACCAGCATCGAATCCGAATCGCCGAGATGTTCATCCCAGGCGCCGGTCGGAATCTTGTCGGCGATCAGGCGGTCGGCCGTTTCGCCATCGGGAATTCGCAGCAGAGCTTCGGCGAGACACATGAGGATGACCCCCTCGCGCGAGGCCAGGCTGTACTCGCGCAGGAACGCGTCGAGCGCACCGCCGCTGCCCTTCTGTGCCCGCACCGCCTGCACCAGGGCGAGCGCCCGCGCGCCGGCATTGCGGGCCGCGGCGTCGGGCAACCGGGCGCGGTCGGCGAGTTCGCGCACAAGTGCTTGTTCTTCCGAGAGATAATGCGGATTGATCGCTTTCGCGACAGAGTCCGCCCGTTCTAGCAATGGAAACTTTGTCATGAGGAAATTCTATTGAATTCGCCCGCGCGCGTCCCAAACTCCGGGGGCATGAGTGCATCCGTCACCGCCGTGAATACGGCGAACTTCTCCAGCGAAGTCATCAACGCTTCGGCCGAACAACCCGTGCTCGTGGATTTCTGGGCGCCCTGGTGCGGCCCCTGCCGCGCGCTCGGACCCGTGCTCGAACAGGTGGCCACCGAGACCAACGGCAAGATCAAGGTGGTCAAGGTGAACACCGACGAGAACCAGGATCTGGCCCAGCAGTTTCAGATTCGCGGCATTCCGGCAGTCAAACTGTTCCGCAACGGCCGCGTGGTCGACGAGTTCGTCGGCGCACAGCCGCTGGCCGGCGTTCGCGCGTTTCTGGAACCGCATCTGCCGCGCGCGTCGGCCGCGGATCATGAAGCCGCGCTTCAGCTCGCCCGCGAGGGCAATTTCCCAGGCGCCGTGACCAGGTTGCGCGAAATCGCGCAGCAGGACCCAGCCAACCTGGATGCGCGTCGCGACCTGGCGCGCTGCCTCGCGCTGTCGGGCGACGTGATCGCCGCCTCCAGAGTCCTGGGACAGCTGCCGCCACAGTCGCAGAGCGATGCGGAAACCGCCGCCGTGCGCGCGGTGATCCACTTCGCCGCGCTGGCATCGGGTGATGCCGCGCGCAATGACGCGGATCGCGCCAGTGCGGCGCGTTCGCTGCTGGGTGGCGCTCACGAGGCCGCCATCGAAACCCTGTTGGCGCGCATGCAGGGCGACCATGCTTTCGCCACCCGAGCTGGACGCGAGGATCTGCTGCAGGCCTTCGCGCTGTTGCCGGCGGGTGATGCGCGCGTAGCGGGCTGGCGCCGCCGCCTGGCCGCGCTGCTCAACTAACTACCGAACAGGATGAACAGCGACACCACCCTGGCCCTGCAGATTCTCGCCGCCGGCTGCGCGATCGCGGTGGTGACCTGGCTGGGCGTGGTGTTCACGCGCGCTGCCAAACGTGGTGGCGGCGGCATGCAGGCTTTGGGCGCCGCCATGATGCTGTTCGGCTTCGGAAGCATGCGGGATCCGTCGAGAAATCCGGTGAAGGAGGCCCAGGAGGGGCAACCCCGCCGCGGCGAACACGGCGCGGATCCGCTCGACCCCTGGTGACTGGCGCAGGGCGCAGCGCGTCACGCGCCTGGCCCGCAATACGTTTCAGTCCGAGGCGGCTTCGCGCCTCAGCCGCCGCGCTTCATCCGCCCCCAGATAACCCCTGATGCCCGCGCGCGCCAGATACAACAGCGGTATCAATGCGATGGCGGCGCACATCTTGTACACGTAGTTGACGGTGCCCACCGCCAGGAACTGCGGAATCGACCAGTGCTGCGGACCGATGACGAACGCGATGTACAGCACGATGAAGCTGTCCAGCAGCTGCGACACGGCTGTCGATGCCGTGGCGCGGAGCCACACGTATTTCTCGCCCGTCATCTTGAGAATGCGGTGGAAGATCGCGACGTCGATGAGCTGCCCCACGAGAAACGCGATGATGGACCCGCAGATGGTCCACAGACCCTGGCCGAACACCACGGCATAGGCCTTCTGTACATCGGGCACGCCCAGGCCGGCATTTGCCTCCACCCAGAACGCGGCCGGCGCCAGCGAGATGGCGGCATAGGCTGCGAGGAATGCGTAGGCGATGAAGGCCACGGCGATCCACGAGATCAGACGTACGCCCCGTACGCCGAAGTACTCGTTGATCACGTCCGTCATGATGAACACGAACGGCCAGAGCAATACGCCGGCGGTGAAATTCAGCGTGCCGTTGATGCCGAACAAGGACCACTGGAATGGATCGGCACCCAGTGTTTCCTCGAGCGCGAAAATCTTCACGCCCACGAATTCGGCGATCAGCGCGTTGGTCAGGAAGAAGCCGGCCAGAACGATGAACAGCCGGTTGGCGCGGTTGTCGGTGGTTCGCATTGCAGAGGTTTCCCGTCAGTCCCGTCCGCGCAAGCGGCGCAGTTCGCGACGCCCGTGCTTGTCAGGCCGCTCCAGCGACTGAGGCCGCATGGCCGAGGCGAGCCGCGATTGTTCGACGTATTTCTCGCGCGCCATCTTGGACGCGTCGATCTCGGCATAACAGGCCTGGGCGACGGGCGCGGCGCCTCGGGCGCGCGGCAGCGACAACACCTCGCACTCGAATACATACCCCGGGCGCGTGATGGCCAGCCGATCGCCCACTCGCAGCACATGCGCGGGTTTCACTCGCTGCCCGTTCAGATGCACCTTGCCGCCCGCCACGGCATCTGCCGCCAGCGTGCGCGACTTGAACTGCCGGGTGCACCACAACCAGCGGTCGATGCGCAGGCCAGTACCACCCCCTTCCTCACCCGAACTGTCTTCGACGGCTTTGCCCATGGGCCCCAGTATAATTGCCGCCAATTCCCTTTACCCCGGTGACACCCAGTGGATGCCGCCTTTTATCAACGTCTCGACGCCCAACTCGCCGAATTGCGTGAACAGGGCCTGTTCAAATCCGAACGCGTGATCGCGAGCCCCCAGGCGGGGCAAATCCGCGCCAACGACGCCGAGGTGATCAACCTCTGCGCTAACAACTACCTGGGCCTGGCCAGCCACCCGGCCATTCGGGAAGCCGCGCATCGCGCCATCGACCGCTTCGGTTATGGCATGGCGTCGGTGCGCTTCATCTGCGGCACGCAAACGGTGCACAAGCAGCTGGAAGCGGCATTGACCAGGTTCCTGGGCACCGAGGACACCATCCTCTATTCGTCGTGCTGGGACGCCAACGGCGGCCTGTTCGAAACCGTGCTCGGCGAGCAGGACGCCATCATCTCCGACGCGCTGAACCATGC
This sequence comes from Steroidobacteraceae bacterium, assembly GCA_029266835.1. Classification (GTDB taxonomy): domain Bacteria; phylum Pseudomonadota; class Gammaproteobacteria; order Steroidobacterales; family Steroidobacteraceae; genus CADEED01. The sequence continues at coordinate 9,928 of JAQSWD010000076.1, read as the reverse complement.
CTCCATCATTGATGGCATCCGGCTCTGCAAGGCGCGGCGCCTGCGATACGCCAATCGCAACCTTGCCGAACTCGAACAGCATCTCAAGGACACCCAGGATTGCCGCTCGCGCCTCATCGCCACCGATGGCGTGTTCTCGATGGACGGCAGCATCGCGCCGCTGAAAGAGATCTGCGATCTCGCGGACCAGTACGGCGCGATGGTGATGGTCGACGACTCGCACGCCACGGGTTTCATGGGCGCCGGCGGGCGCGGCTCCATCGAACATTGCGACGTCCTCGGCCGTGTCGACTTCCTGACCGGCACCTTCGGAAAGGCGCTGGGCGGCGGCAGCGGCGGCTATACCAGTGGCAAGGCCGGCGCGATCGCCTGGCTGCGCCAGCGTTCGCGCCCCTATCTGTTCTCCAACAGCATTCCCCCCGTAGTGGCCGCCGTCACGCTGCGGGCGCTCGACATGGTGGAGAACATGCCGGAGCTGCGACACACGCTCTTTGGCCACGCGCGGAAATTCCGCGATGGCCTGTCGTCGGCGGGCTTCAGACTGCTGCCGGGTGAACACCCCATCATTCCCGTGATGATCGGCGACGCGGCGCTGGCCGCGCGGTTCGCCGACAAACTGCTGTCCGAAGGCGTGTACGTCATCGGATTCTCCTTCCCGGTCGTGCCCAGGGGCGAAGCGCGCATCCGCACGCAGATGTCGGCCGGTCTCACGAACAACCAACTCGATCGCGCCCTGGCCGCTTTCATCAAAGTCGGCAGGGAGCTCGAGCTCGTCCGAGGAACAGCAAAATGAAGGCACTCGTCAAAAGCGAAGCCCGGCCCGGAATCTGGATGAAAGACATCGACGTGCCGAAAGTGGGCCCCAACGATGTGCTCATCAAGATCGGCAAGACCGCGATCTGCGGCACCGACATGCACATCTACAACTGGGATGCCTGGGCGCAGAAAACCATCCCGGTGCCCATGGCCGTGGGCCACGAATATTTCGGCCGCATCGTCGACATGGGCAGTGAAGTGCGTGGCTTCGCGGTGGGCGACCGCGTCTCCGGCGAAGGTCACCTCACCTGTGGTTATTGCCGCAACTGCCGCGCCGGCCGCCGGCACCTGTGCATCCACACCGTGGGCGTGGGCGTGGATCGCCAGGGCTGCTTCGCCGAATACCTGGCCATCCCCGCCAGCAACGCATTCAAACTATCCGACGCCGTCACCGACGACATCGCCAGCATTCTCGACCCCTTTGGCAACGCCACCCACACCGCCCTCGCCTTCAACATGGTGGGCGAGGATGTATTGATCACGGGCGCGGGCCCCATCGGCATCATGGCCGTCGCCATCTCGAAGCGCGTGGGCGCGCGCAACGTGGTCATCACCGACGTCAACGACTTCCGGCTGGGGTTGGCGCAGAAGATGGGCGCCACGCGCGCGGTGAACGTCTCGCGCGAAAAACTCGACGACGTGATGAAAGAACTGGGCATGCAGGAGGGTTTCGACGTCGGGCTCGAGATGTCGGGAAATCCCACGGCGTTCCGCGACCTGCTGCGCACCATGCACCATGGCGGCAGCGTGGCATTGCTGGGCATCCCGCCCGGCGACACGGCCATCGATTGGAATCAGGTGATCTTCAAAGGCCTCAACATGCGCGGCATCTACGGCCGCGAGATGTTCGAGACCTGGTACAAGATGGCGGCGCTGCTGCAGGCCGGCCTCGATATCACGCCGGTGATCACGCACCACTTCCCTGTTCAGGATTTTCAGCGTGGATTCGAGACCATGGGCTCGGGCCAGTCAGGCAAGGTCATCCTCGACTGGGGTACGCTGAACTAGCCGGAGCAATGGTTCGATCAACACGGCGGGCATGATCCATCAGGACCATGCCCGCTCGCGTCGACTCTCGTTCCTGACTCAGTCAGTCCAGGTGTAGCTCGGAATCTCGGTGACTGGTGTACCCAGCCCGATGGTGACCTCGCGACGGTCCGTGAGCTCGATGTTGCCCCAGTCGGTATCCGGGATCTTGGTGACAGTGGTGCCGTCGGTGACAAAGATCTCAACCGGCAAACCCGTCACGCCAGCGACGTTGGTATTCGTCAACGGCTGCCCCCAGATCTGGAACAACTGTCCCAGGGTGAAGGTACCGGCCGTGGCGGACTCGATGTGAATCCTGCCCGACGCATCGTCGGTGTGGATCGGATAGAAGCAATGGGTCAGTCCCGAGGGGGACGCACCTACACGTGCCGGAATCCTCTGCGGCTCGTTGTTCACCAGGATGGTGACGTGCGCGAAGTAGCTGATGTCATCCGGAGGATTCACCACGCAGTTGTATCCGGCGATGGGGCTGCCGTCGGTGCGCGGGTCCGTCCAGCGCGTAGCGCCAATGGCATGGCCATCCGTCAGATCCTGCACGGTGGAGGAAATCGGCGGAGTCGGAGCTGCCGGCGGTGGGGGCGGAGGCGGTGGCGGTGCCGGGGCCGGAGCCGGCGGAGGCGGGTTGGAGCCAGACGGGCCATCGGACCCGCCGCCTCCTCCACAGCCCGTCAGGCCGACTAACAATGCGGTGACCATCGCGGTGCGCGCGTGGTTGGAAAAATTGCTCATGGGAGTTCCTTCCTGAGTGACGCTGATTGACGACGACACTTCACGCGGAACCGCGATCGGGCGCGGCAGGAACTCGGGAGGAAGCACCTAAAACCGCGCTGACGTCGCGGTAGGTTGCTCGCCATTGAATCGATCGGATTGCGCCGCCGGACGAAATCTACACGCTGACAGGGAATTACGTACGCCCGGGCGGCGTGCGCGCTGACAGGGAACGACGCCGGAGGCTGCGCGCGCCGGAGTTCAGCGCAAATTTTTCAACGCACGTCGCAGAAGCAGTAGGCGTAGCGATGATCGCGCGCGTTCATGCGTGTCCAGCGTTTCAGCTCGCGCGTGATGGGTTCGAAATCACGGGCAACTTGCGCCGCCGGCAGCCTGGCGGCCACGGCCCCGACTTCGCCGGCAAATTTCACGCGCACCTGCAGCGCCAACTGCTCAGCCCAGCTGAGACGAGGCTCGATACGTTCGATCTCGAAGTCCTTGCCGAGCTCGGCATGGGCCGCCGCGGAGTTCACCGCCTGGTCGAACAGGCCCAGCTGGTCCACGAGGCCGTTGGATTTGGCGTCGGTGCCGATCCACACACGGCCCTGGGCGATGGCGTGAACCTCGTCCCGCGTTTTCTTGCGACCCTCGGACACGTGCTCGAGGAACTGCTCGTAACCGCGCTCGAGCAGCGACTGCAACAGCAACTTGGCGTCTTCGCCCAGGGGGCGGTCGATGCGTAGCTGGCCGGAGAGATTGGTCGTGCCCACGCCGTCGACGCTCACGCCCACCTTCTTCAAGGTGTTCTGGAAAGTCGGAATGGCACCGTAGATGCCGATGGAGCCGGTGATCGTGGAGGGATGCGCCCAGATCTCGTCGGCCGACGAGGCGATGTAGTAACCGCCCGACGCGGCAAGATCGCCCATGGATACGACCACGGGTTTGCCATCCGCCTGCGCCGCGCGAACCTCGCGATAGATCTGCTCCGAAGCGAACACGCTGCCGCCGGGGCTGTCGACGCGGATGACGATGGCCTTCACGTCGTCGTCTTCGCGGGCCGAACGGACCAGCTCGGCCGCGGTCTCGCCACCCACCGTTCCCGGGGGCTGCGAGCCATCCAGAATCTCGCCGGAAGCGACGATGACGCCTATCTTGGATTTGCCGGCGCCGCGCGCCACTTTCTCGGCGTGCACCACGCGCAGGTAGTCTTCGAGCGAAGTGGAGTTGTATGACTCGCCGGCGTCACTTTCGTCGGCTTCGATCTTTTCGAGGTTGACCTTGCCGCTGTCGCCGCCGACCAGCTGCACCAGCCGCTTCTCAACCTCAATGGACGACTTGATGCCGGTGACCAGCTTCGCATCGAGCGCAACCTTGGCGGCATCACCCTTGGCGGCCAGCATCGCGGGAACGAGGTTGGCGACGTAGTTGGAGATGTCGTCGGGAGTGAGTTCACGGGACTCGGCCACGGCGGTGCGGTAGTTGAGCCAGAGCGCATTGAGGTACGCCAGGCTCTCCTCGCGATCCTCCGCCGACATGTCGGTGCGAACGTAGACTTCAGCGGCGCTCTTGTAGGCACCCACGCGAAACAGGTTGACTTCGACGCCGAGCTTGTCGAGCACTTCCTTGTAATAAGTGCGGTAGCGCTCGTAACCATCGATGGCCACGAGGCCCAGCGGATCCACGTAGATTTCGTCGGCCGCGGCGGCGACGTAATAGCTCTCCTGCAGAAAGGCCGTGGAATACGCCACTACCTTCTTGCCCGACGAGCGGAAATCCTTGATGGCGGCGGTGAGCTCGGCCAGCGTGGGCTGACCACCGCCCGACATGTAGTTGAGATCGAGGACCAGCGCTTTGATGCGCGCGTCCTTCTTGGCCGCCTTGATGGCGTCCGTGAGATCCCAGAGCAGGGTTTCGGGCAGCGAGCTGCCCTGGGCGCGCGCGATGGCCTGGTCCACCGCGCTGCCGGTCAATTGCTCGACGATCTCTCCATACGGCTGCAATACCAGGGCCGAATGGTCCGTGATGTGCGGAATGGAGGTACGCAGGGCTCCGACGACGATGCCGAAGATCAACAGCAGCAGCACCAGGTGCAGGAATCTCCGCAGGATATCCAGTCCGCGGAGAATGCCGCTGAAGATCTTCCCGATCATGTCGTCGAAACCCCCGTCGGGTGGTTAGACCTTCTCTTCGATGCGCGCGGCCTTGCCGGACAGGTCACGCAGGTAGTACAGCTTCGCGCGACGCACGCTGCCGCGGCGCTTGATCTCGATCTCGCTGATCGCCGGGCTGTAGGTCTGGAAAACGCGCTCCACGCCTTCGCCGTGCGAGATCTTTCGCACCGTGAACGAGGAGTTGAGGCCGCGGTTGCTCTTCGCGATCACCACGCCTTCGTAGGCCTGGGCGCGTTCGCGGTCGCCTTCCTTCACCTTGACCTGCACGATCACGGTGTCGCCCGGATTGAAGTCGGGCACTTTGCGCGTCATGCGCGCGGATTCGAGTTGTTGAATGATGTTAGCCATGTTCGTCACCTTCGCGTTCAGCGAGAAATTCATCGAGTAGCTTCGCCGCATCGGCCGGCAAGCCGCCCTTCGCAATCAAATCCGGCCGCCGCAACCAGGTGCGCGCCACCGCCTGCTTCAACCGCCAGCGCTGGATGTCAGCGTGGTGCCCGCCCTGCAGGACCTCGGGCACCGTCCGGCCTTCGAACTCCACCGGCCGCGTGTAATGCGGCCAGTCGAGCAAACCTTCGTCGAACGATTCTTCGACACTGGAGCGTTCATCCCCGAGCACACCCGGGAGCAATCGCGCCACCGCGTCGATCAGGCACAGAGCCGGGAATTCGCCACCCGACAGCACGTAGTCACCGATCGACACCTCTCTATCTATCCGCGATTCGATGACCCGTTCATCGAGCCCTTCGTATCGCCCCGCCACCAGCACCATGCCCGGCAGCGTCGAAAATTCCTGCGCCATCGCCTGCGTGAACGGCGCGCCCTGCGCGCTCAAGTACACCCGCGGCGAACCTTCCGGCACCCGGCCAGTCGCGACGTCAATCGCCTTCGACATCGGCTCGGGCTTGAGCACCATGCCCGGCCCTCCGCCATAGGGCCGGTCATCGACGGTGCGATGCACATCGCGCGTATGCGCGCGAGGGTCTTCGCACCCGACGTTCACGATGCCGCGTTCGATCGCGCGCCCCAGTACGCCGACTTTCAGCGCCGACTGGATGAGCTCGGGGAACAATGTCACGACTTCGAAACGCATGTCGTGTCAGAAATCCCCGTCAAAAATCCCCGTTAAAAATCTTCAGGCCAATCCACCACGAGTGTCCGGGCTTCCACCCGAACCTCCCGCAGATGCTGGGTAGTCACGGGCACCCAGTATTCACGGTCACCCTTGATCACCATCACCGCGTTGCCCGGCGTATCGACGAAGTGGTCGACCACACCCAACAGCGCTCCTTCCAGATTCATTGCCTCGAAACCGACCAGGTCGTCGCGATAGTGCTCGCGCGGCCCTGGCGGCGGCAGCAGTTCCCTCGCGACGGAAACCATCTGCCCGGTCAATCGCCTCGCGGCGTCGCGATCCGCGACACCCTCGAGCAGAGCCACCCAATCATTCCCGCTCGATCCATGCTGGGGCCGAGCCTCCAGCACCTGCATCTCGCGGTCGCCGACGAACCAGCGCTTCCACTCGAAGAGCCGCTGTGGCGGATCGGTGAAAGATTGAACCCGCAACCAGCCGCGCACGCCGTGCGCCGCTCCCAGTCTGCCTACTTCGACCCGGGCGTCACTCATGGCGCGCCCCCAAACAGGATCAGGCGGCGTTCGCCTTGCGGAACGACGTGACCAGGTGCTGTACGCGCTCGGACTGCTGCGCGCCCTTGGAAACCCAGTAGTCGATGCGACCGAGATCGAGCTTGAGGCCCACCTCGTTCTTCACCGGCTTGGGATTGTAGAAACCCACCTGCTCGAGGCTCTTGCCACCCTGACGCTTGCGCGAGTCGGTCACCACGACGTGATAGAACGGCGTGTTGGTAGTACCGCGGCGGGTCAGACGAATAGTCACCATGTCATTGAACCTTTAACTGCCTGTGGCCCCGAGTCGAAACTGCCCGACCCGGCCGGCCAAAAAAGAGCGCGGATTCTACGCAAACCAATGGCTTAGCGGAAGCGAGAAATGGCGTGGGTTCACTCCCCATTTCGCCCACAGGGTAAAAAGGGGTCAGACCTCGAACGGGGCCCCTGAAAAGCCGAAAACCGGCCGGGGCCTGACCCCTTTTTCTGGGAAATGGGGAATGACCCCGTTACCGGGGCCCTGGAAACCCCGGGGGCATGCCGCCCTTGAAGGCCTGCATCATCCGTTTGAACTTGCCGCCCGAGAAGCTCTTCATGACCTTCTGCATCTCCATGAATTGCTTCATGAGCTTGTTCACGTCCTGCACCTGGACCCCGGCTCCCGCGGCTATCCGGCGGCGGCGGGAGCCATCGAGAACGGCGGGGTTCCGGCGCTCCTTCTTGGTCATGGAATTGATGATGGCAATCTGGCGCCGCACTTCCTTCTCGCCCTGGTCGGGGGGCATCGCGCCGCCCTTCAGCGCGGCCTGCGGCAGCTTGTCCACGAGCGCGGCCACGCCACCCATCTTCTGCAGCTGTTCCAGCTGGCTCTTGAGATCGACCAGGTCGAATCCCTTGCCCTTGGCCACCTTCTTGGCGAGCTTTTGGGCTTCATCGACGTCAACCTGCTTCTGGACCTGCTCGACCAGCGCGACCACGTCGCCCATGCCGAGGATGCGCCCCGCCATGCGTTCGGCATCGAAAGGCTCCAGCGCCTCGAGTTTCTCGCCCATGCCCACCATGACGATGGGTTTGCCGGTCACCTCGCGCACCGACAGCGCGGCGCCACCGCGCGCGTCACCATCGGCCTTGGTGAGAATCACGCCGGTGAGGTCAAGAGCGGCGCCGAACGCGCGCGCGGAATTCACCGCGTCCTGGCCCGCCATGGCGTCGATGACGAACAGGCGCTCGTGGGTTTCCACGGCGCGTTCGATCTGCTTCACCTCTTCCATGAGTTCGGTGTCGACGTGCAGGCGGCCCGCGGTGTCGACGATCAGCGCGTCGTAGACTCCCTTGCGCGCGGCTTCCAGCGCTTCGCGCGCGATGACCGCCGGAGATTGCTTCACGTCCGTGGGGAAGATGCCCGCGCCCACCTGTTCCGCGAGACGCTGCAGCTGCAATACGGCCGCGGGCCGGCGGATGTCGGTGCTGACTAACAACACGCGCTTCTTCTGCTCGATCAGCCAGCGCGCGAGTTTGCCGGCGGTGGTGGTCTTGCCCGCGCCCTGCAGGCCGGCTAACAAGATGACCACGGGCGGTTGCGCGCGCAGTTCGAAACGCTCGCGGTCACCTTTCATCAAGGTGACCAGTTCCTTGTGCAGGATGCCGACGAACGCCTGCCCGGGAGAAAGGCTGGCGGTGACTTCGGCGCCCAGCGCCTTCTGCTTCACCCGCTCGATGAAGGCCTTGACCACGGGCAACGCCACGTCGGCCTCGAGCAGCGCCATGCGCACCTCGCGCAGGCTGTCGGAGACGTTTTCCTCGGTGATGCGGCCGCGGCCGCGCAGGGTATCGACGGTGCGCGACAGGCGCGTCGTCAGGTTCTCGAAAAGTGCCATGTGCGCAGTATAGGCCCTATTCTAGTACCCCTATGCAAAACGCCCCGTCGCTGATTCTGGGTATCGCGCTCGTAGTTCTGCTCCTACTGATCGCGTTTTCCTCAGGCACCGAAGTCGCCATGCTCTCGGCGAATCGCTACAAGATCCGGGCCGCAGCCAAGTCCGGCAAACGCACCGCCAGGGCGCTTGACGCGTTGCTCAGCAAGCCGGAGAGCTGGCTGGGCGCCAACCTCGTCATCCTGGCGCTGGCCAGCGTCGCGGCCTCATCCATCGTGACCTTGTTAGCGCAGCGCACGGGTTACGAACATGCCGTGCCGCTCGCCGCGGGTGCGCTGGCCGTGTTCATGATCGTGTTCTGCGAACTCGCGCCGAAAATCTATGCGGCGCTCAAGCCGGATCCCGTCGCGCTGAACTCCACCTACATCTACAAGGTGCTGGTGTTCCTGATGACGCCGTTCAGCTGGTTCGCCAACCGGGCCGCGTACGGATTCCTGCGCCTGTTCGGCGTGAAGCCGGTGAAGGAAGGCGGACAGGCCATGTCGCCGGACGAACTCCGTTCGGTGGTCGCGGAAGCCGGGCCCATGATCCCCACGCGCCACCGGCAGATGCTGCTGTCCATCCTCGATCTCGAACATGTCACCGTGAACGACATCATGATCCCGCGTCACGACATCGCGTCGATCAACGTGGCCGACGACTGGGAAGACATCATCGACCAGCTGCGCCAGACGCCGCACACCCGGTTGCCGCTGCACGATGGCGAGCTCGACAACCTCATCGGCATCGTGCACATGAAACGCGTCGCGCAGGAACTGGCGCGCGACACGCTCACGCGTGAACGTCTGATCGAAATCGCGCGTACGCGCGAGCCCTACTTCGTACCCGAAGGCACGTCGCTGACCGTGCAGCTCAACCAGTTCCAGCGAAACCGCCGCCGGCTCGCTTTCGTCGTCGACGAGTACGGCGATATCCAGGGCTTCGTCACGCTCGAAGACATCCTCGAGGAGATCGTCGGCGAGTTCACCACCGACCCCGCCACCATCACGCACAAACACGTGCATCGCGAGGCGGCGGGCGCGCACTCAACCGATCACTGGGCTGGCAACTACCCACGGACGGGCCGAAAACGCTGAATGGCCTGCTGGTGGAGCAGCTCGAGACGCTGCCGGACACCGGCGAGTCGGTGAGCATCGGCGAATACGAGTTCGAGGTGTTGCAGACCGGCGAGAACACGGTGCGCACGGTGCGCGCGCGCCGCGTCGTGCCGCCCACCGGCTAGGCGCCTGGCGGCGCGCAGCACTTCAAGGAAACGCGATGCGCAGCGCTTCGTCGACACGCGCCACAGCGTGCACGCGCAACCCGTCGATGGATGCGCGCGGCGCGTTGTCCCTGGGAACGAGCGCGGTGGTGAACCCCTGTTTGGCCGCCTCGCGCAGTCTTTCCTCTCCATAGGCCACGGGGCGCAACTCGCCCGTGAGGCCGATCTCGCCGAAGGCCACGAGGTTCTGCGAGATCGTCTTGTCCGCGAGACTGGAGGCCAGCGCCAACGCGACCGGCAGGTCGCAGGCCGTCTCGCTCACGTCCAGCCCGCCCACCACGTTAACGAACACATCGTGCTCCTGCAGGTTCACGCCGCCGTGGCGGTTGAGCACCGCCAGCAACATCGCCACGCGCTGCGCATCG
>JAQSWD010000006.1 GCA_029266835.1 Steroidobacteraceae bacterium | reverse complement strand
TTCGATCTCGCGGCCGAGCTCCGGCGTGATGGCGCGCGACGCCATGATGCGTTCGCAGCCGATGAGCTCGCCGGTCTCCTCGAAGATGCAGGCCGCATCGTTCTCGATGAGCCAATCGAAGCAGCGGCCCACGGCAGGATTGGCGGTGATGCCGCTGGTGCCATCAGAGCCGCCGCACACCGTGCCCACGACCAGTTCGTTGAGCGCCATCGGCACGGTGGTTTGCGTGGCGAGCTCCGCGCGCATCTTCGCCACGCGTTCGAGACCGGCGTTGAGCGTCTTCGACGTGCCACCTGCCTGCTGAATCACCAGCAGGTCCACGGGCCGCCCGCTGGCCGTGATCGTGCGGCGAAGTTCTTCGCGATTGAAACTCTCGCAACCCAGCGAAACGAGCAGCACCGCGCCGACATTCGGGTGGGTGCACAGGCGCTTCATCATCTCGAGCGCGTACTTGTTCGGATAACAGCCCGGGAAGCCGATCAGGTGCACGTCATCCGCGCCGGACTTCTGCACGATCAGCCGCGATACGTGGTGCGCACATTCGACCAGATAAGCCACGGCAACGATATTGCGGATGCCCTTGCGGCCGTCTTTGCGAAGGTAGCCTTTCATTCTCGGTGTCCGTCCGACCCTTCGCGGGTAGTGGAGGGGATGTAGTCGCTTTTCAGATTGTGCAGATGGACGTGTTCCCCGCGGCTTACGCGCATTTTCATCGAGCCGATGGGGGCACCATATTTGAGGACCCTGGCATCGGCTTCAATGCTCCGCCGCGCCAGCTTGTGGCCGAGCTCCACGGCTGCCGGAATGGTGAAGGACTCGCCGTCGAGCTCCACCTTCTCGCCCGCCGCGATGTCGCGCCGGGCCACCACGATGTTGTCGTCGGGATGCAGCAGCAACAGCGGCGGCAGGCGGCTGTCGGCGATGTCGTTATGGTTCAAGCAGCCCCCTGCGGCTTCGATGCTACTGCGGCGCGGGCGGTGCGTCGGACGCCGGCGCCGGCGCCGGCACGGGTTCTTCGTTCATGAGCGCCTCTTCATCGAGCGCTTCTTCTTCGACATTGCCGTCGCGCACCTTGTACTCGCGCCGTTGCAGCCACGCGTTACGCACGAAGGCATACCGGTCGAAACTCTGCGCGAGCTGCGCATCGAGATCGAGCAGGCCGGCGCGCAGGTCGACGATCTCGACCGCCGTGATGGCGTAGCGCGTGCTGTCGTCCTCTAGATAGTGCGACGGATCGGTGAAGGTGTCGGGAATGCGCGCGAGTCCATCGCGAACCGTGGTGGGGCCCATGAGCGGCACCATGAGATAGGGGCCCGAGGCGACGCCCCACGTGCCCAGCGTCTGGCCGAAATCTTCATCGTTCTTGGCAATGCCGGCCTGGGTGGCCGGGTCGAGCAGACCACCGAGACCGAGAGTGGAGTTGAGCAGCAGGCGGGCGGTGTCCTGCCCCGCGGCGCGCATCTTGCCCTGTAAGGCGTCGTTTACCAGCGTGGTCACGGTTTCGAGATTGTCGAAGAAGTTGCTGACGCCCGTGCGCAGCACGCGGGGCGTGACCTTGACGTACGCGCGAGCGGTGGGTCGCAGGATGCCGCGATCCAGCGCGTCGTTGACCTTGAAGGAAGCGCGGTTGAAACGCTCCCAGGGATCGCTTGGGTGAGGCTTCGAATCGGGTAGCGTCGCGCAACCAGCCAGCATCATGCCGGCTACCAGCAGAAACAGATTCTTCATCGGGAAATTGTACCAGCCCGGGCGGGGGGCCTGCCCGAACGGCGGGACTGCTGGTCCTGGTCCCGTCTTTCCTGGCGTTCGCGTTGTTCTGCTTCGCGACGCAAGCGGCGGTTCGAGAACATGGCTTCACGTACTTCGTCGAGGCGCGCCTGGAAGCGGCTGCGCTGCACCCCGGTGATGTTCGGTGCCGCCAGCGCCATCTCGAGCTGCGCCACCGACAGCGGTAGATTGCCCGTGGAGATGTGGTACTCGCTCATGTAGTACGCGGCGTCGCCCGTGTCGCCGGCGCTACTGGCCGCGAGAGCGGTGAAGCGGATCTGTTCCGGCGTGGGCGGCACGTTGTTGAACAGGTCGAGCAACACGGCGTGGGCCGTCTTGGCATCGTTGATCTTGAGCAAAGCTTCCGCATAACGCGTGGTCAACGGAATGTTGCGCGGCGAGAGCGTGAGGGCGGTACGGAATGTCTTCATTGCCTCTTCGGTTTCGCCGGCGCCCATGAGTGCCGTGCCCAGCGTGGCCTGGAGCATGGGCACCTGTGGATAGTCGCGCGCCAGCGCGATCAGGGAATCCAGCGCGGCGCGCGGATTGCCCGCCTGGTAGGTAGCCAGCGCCTCGCCGTAGAGCTCGCCCGCGCCCGGGATGGGCTGCTGCTGGCGGCGGTCGGCGTAGTAGCGCCGAACGTTTTCTTCGGCGGGAGTGGCCAGCACGCGCAGGCGTTCGCGCGTCAGCGAGTAACTCACGGTTTCCGGGGATGGATTCAGATCCTTGAACTGCGCGGCGCGCGAACGCGATTCGGCGATGCGGTTGGTAGTGACGGGATGTGATTGCAGGATTTCCGGCAGCGCATTGCGATTGGTGGCGGAGATGCTGCTGCGGCGGCCCATGGTTTCGAAGAAGTCAGGCATGCCATAGGGGTCGAACCCGGCAGCGGCCAGGAACCCCATGCCGACGCGATCCGCCTCGTTCTCGTTGGCGCGCGTGAAGTTGATCTGCTGTTGCATGGCCGCTCCCTGGGCCATGGCCACGCCTCCCATGGCGGCGTCGCTGGAGCCGGTGGCCGCGCCCACGAGAATCGCCGCGAGGATGGCCGCCATGGTGGCGATGCTCTGCCGACCCTGGGAGCGCACGCGTCGCGCGATGTGCCGCTGCGAGACGTGCGCGATTTCATGCGCCAGCACTCCGGCGAGCTGGGCCTCGTTGCGGGTGGCCAGCATGAGCCCGTAATTCACGCCGATGAATCCACCCGGCAGTGCGAAGGCGTTGATGGTGTCGTCGCGCACGAAAAAGAAGGAAAACCGCTGCGCCGAATCGCCCGTGGCCTGGGCTACCAGCCGCGAGCCCAATGCCTGCAGATACTCGGTGGATTCGGGGTCTTCCAGTATCTGACCCTCGTCCCGCAACTGCCGCACCACCTGCAAGCCGATGCGGAACTCGTCGTCTAGCGACAGGCTGGAGGAGGCCGGACTCCCGATGTCGGGCAGGTCATTCGCGCTATTGGACTGCGCGAGGCCCGGGAAGGGCAGCGCCAGCGACAATGACAGCAGGGCGACCAGTGCTTTGCGGAGGGTGCGGAAGGACATCGCGAACTTGGACTCCGGGCACGGCTGCTAGTTTCGCCGGTGCCTCAGAGCGTATCAGAGGCGAAATCCGCCAGCCGCGAGCGTTCGCCGCGCACCAGCGTGATATGTCCGGCATGTTCCCAACCCCGGAACCGGTTGACCACGTAGGTGAGGCCCGACGTGGTCTCGGTGAGATAGGGCGTATCGATCTGGGCAATATTGCCCAGGCAGACGATTTTGGTTCCCGGACCCGCGCGGGTCACCAGGGCCTTCATCTGTTTGGGCGTCAGATTCTGCGCCTCGTCCAGGATGACGAAGCGGTTCAGGAAAGTTCGTCCGCGCATGAAATTGAGCGAGCGGATCTTGATGCGGTTGCGCAGCAGGTCGTTGGTGGCGCCGCGACCCCAGCTGCCGCCCTCGGTGCTCTGCGTCAGCACCTCGAGGTTGTCCATGAGCGCGCCCATCCAGGGCTCCATCTTTTCTTCTTCGGTGCCGGGCAGGAAGCCGATGTCCTCGCCCAGCGGAATCGTCACGCGCGTCATGATGATTTCGGCGAAGCGGTTGGACTCCATCGTCTGCATGAGCCCGGCCGCGAGAGTCAGCAACGTCTTGCCCGTGCCTGCCGGCCCGAGGATGCTGACGAAGTCGATCTCCGGATCCATGAGCAGGTTGAGCGCGAAGTTCTGTTCGCGATTTCGCGCTGTCACGCCCCACGCGCTATGGCGCTCGGAACGGAAATCACGCGCCAGCTCGAGCGTGGCGGTGCCGCCTTCGATGCGCCGGACGATGGCTTCTATGCCGGATTCGCCAGCCTCGTGCACGAACTGGTTGGTGTGCAGCTCGGAGACGATGGGGCCGGTGATCTGGTAGTAGGTGCGCTCCGCCTCTTTCCAGGACTTGATGTCCTTGCCGGCCTTTTCCCAGAAGTCGGCGGGCAGCGCGCTGAGGCCGGTGTACAGCACATCGGCGTCTTCGATGGTCTTGTCGCTGTAGTAGTCCTCGGCGTGCACGCCGACCACGGCGGCCTTGATACGCAGGTTGATGTCCTTGGACACCAGCGTGACGCGGCTTTCGTGGTGCAACGCCTGCAGGGCCAGCGTCATGGCGAGAATGGCGTTGTCGACGCCGTGGCCGGGCAGATAGTCGGGCAGGGCGGAGGTCAACTGCCGGGTCTGGAAGAACAGCCGTCCCGGCGTGCGCACGCTCTTGGCCGCCGCGGCGCTGGTGTTCGCGCCGAACAAGGCCTCCAGGGGCAGGCCCGCGTCGATCTGTTCCTTGGTCGCATCGCGCATGAGGTCGTCGAGAAAGCGGCTGACCTGGCGCACGTTGCGCGACGCCTCGCTCAGACCCTTCTTGTTCGCGTCCAGCTCTTCGAGCACCACCATGGGCAGGTAGACGTCGTGCTCCTGGAATCGAAAGATGGACGTGGGGTCGTGCATGAGCACGTTGGTGTCGAGCACGAACAGCCGTCGCTCGACGGACTTCCCCGGCTTGAGGGTGCGCTTGCCCGAGGTCATTGCGGGCCCGGCAGCGACTTCGCCGCTTCGAGGACTTCGGCCGCGTGCCCCTTCACCCGCAACTTGCGCCATTCGCGCGCCAGTTTGCCGTCGGGGCCGAACAGGAAGGTGCTGCGCTCTATTCCCATGAACTTTCTTCCGTACAGTGATTTCTCGCGGATCACGTCGAACAGCCGGCAGACTTTCTCGTCCTCATCCGACAGCAGTTCGAAGGGAAATTTTTCCTTGGCGCGGAATTTTGCCTGCCGCTCGCAGCTGTCCTTCGAAATGCCGATCACCGTGGTTTTCGCGCGCTGGAAGGCGGCATGAAGATCGCGGAAATCCTGGCCTTCGAGCGTGCAGCCCGGGGTCATGGCCTTCGGGTAGAAAAAAATCACGAGCTTGCCGGTCTTGCTGTCGGAAGAGAGGGCGTCGGCGCTCTTCCAGGCGCTGCCATCGGAACGCGGCAGCGAAAATGCGGGAAGCTTCTTGCCCAGGCCGACAGTCAAGACTTCACGGGCTCCAGGATCGCGTCGAGGTTTTGCGCGTCGCAGTAGTCCATGAACTCTTCGCGCAGATGCGCGAGCTGCAGGCGCTTCGGAACGTTGATGATCATCTGCACCGCGAACATCTGGGCGCCGGTATGCGCCGCGGGATAACAGCGCGTGGATACTTCGGCGATGTCGATGCCGCGGCTGGCACAGAAGCCCGACAGACCGGCCACGATGCCGGCCTGGTCGAGGCAGACCACGTCGATCGAATAGGGCAGGAGCTCGGTGCGCGGCGCGCGTGGCTCGGTGCGCTTCATGTGCAGCGAGAGCCCCGAGGACTCGCCAAGACGGGCCAGTTCGCTTTCCAGCTTGGCCAGCGAATGCCAGTTGCCGGCCACCAGAACGAGGATGGCGAATTCGTTGCCCAGCGTGGCCATGCGGCTCTCGCTGATGGATCCGCCACAGTCCGAGATGACTCGGGTCAGGTCGTGGACCATCCCGGTGCGATCGTTGCCAATGGCGGATACGGCGAGGTGCTGCTTCATCAGGCGAGAAGTGTACCGCACCCGTCGCGAATGGCGTGGCCGCGGGCGTCTTGCGGACCTCTGCCGCGCGCCCGTACCATGCGCGACCGTTTTTCCTAGAACCTCGGATCGTACGCATGTTCGCCGGCAGCCTGGTGGCGCTCGTGACCCCGATGCAGCCGGATGGCAGCATCGATTTCGACGCTTGGTCCCGTCTCCTGGAATTCCAGGTTGCCAATGGCAGCGCGGGAATCGTCGTGGCCGGATCCACCGGAGAATCCGCGACCGTCACCGACGAAGAACTTCGCGAGCTGCTGCTGCGCGCGCGCAAGACTCTCGGCAAGCGAGCGCTGCTGGTGGCGAACGCCGGCACCAGCAGCACGGCCACCTCCGTCGAACGCGCGCGCTGGATCTCCGGCCTCGATGCGGTGGACGCGTTACTGGTCGCGGCGCCTGCCTACGTGAAGCCCACCCAGCAGGGTTTGTTCCGGCATTTCGAGGCGGTTGCCGCGGCATCGCGGATCCCCGTGCTCCTCTACAACGTGCCCGGCCGTACCGCCGTGGACATCCTTCCCGCCACCGTCGGCAAGCTCTCCCAGGTACCGGGCATCGTCGGCATCAAGGAAGCCGTGGGCGAACCCACGCGCATCCGCGAACTGGTGGCGGCCTGCGCTCCGGGCTTCGAGGTCCTCAGCGGCGACGACCTGACGGCGCGCGACGCCATCGGTGTCGGCGCCGTGGGCGTGATCTCGGTGACGGCCAACGTGGCCCCGCGCGCCATGGCCGACATGATCGCCGCGGCGCTGCGCGGCGATCGGGCGGGCGCTACGCAGATCGATCAGCGGCTGGTGGCCCTGCATCGCAATCTGTTCGTGGAATCCAATCCCATTCCGGTCAAGTGGGCCGTGCATCGCATGGGGATGGCCGGTGCGGCCATCCGCCTGCCTCTGACCGAGCTGTCTCCGGAGTACCATGCGCTGGTGACCGAGTCGCTTTTCGCGGCCGGCATCGTCGTGAACTAGTCCCCGCCACCAAGGTCGCAAGCTTCATGCGTATTGCTCGTCAGGTTCGCCCTCTGGCTCGACTTCTCGCCGTCACCCTGGTGGCCGGCCTGGCGGCCGCCGCCATTTCCGGATGCAACAGCATGCGCAAGGTCGGCAACACCGCGCTGCCCGGCCAGCCCTTCGGCGAGACGAAGAAAATCGTCTGCAAGCAGGACAACAAGATTTATATCGGGGCCAAGGAAATGCCGCCACTGAAGGCTCCTGATGGCCTGAATGCCCCGGATACCCGCAATGCGCTGAAGGTGCCGGCACTCAATACGCCGGAACGCGTCAGGGGCCGGGACGAGCCCTGCCTGGACACTCCGCCGGCTTTCAGTACGCAGAAGACCGCCGCTCCGGCGACTCCCGCGCCGCCTCCGGCCAAGCCGCGCGAAGTCCCGACCGAATAAGCCCCCGGGGGCGGCTTTCCGTTATCATTCGCCCCCCGAGGACAGGTGGCCGAGCGGTCGAAGGCACTTGCTTGGAAAGCAAGCAACATCCAAAAGGTGTTCCAGGGTTCGACCTTCGCGACGACTAGTTGTAAACCCCGTCAGGCCCGGAAGGGAGCAGCGGTAGCGGCGATGTCGGGCGCCGAAGTCCGGCTGGTGCGGGCTGCCTCCCAATTCTTCGCCGTACCCGTACGAGGAATCGCGCACGCATGAGTTATCTCGCGCTGGCCCGCAAGTGGCGGCCTCGTTCTTTCGCCGAACTGGTGGGCCAGGAGCACGTCCGTGTTGCACTGGGCAACGCGCTCACCCAGGGCCGGGTACATCACGCCTTCCTGTTCACCGGCACGCGTGGCGTGGGCAAGACCACCATCGCGCGCATCCTCTCGAAGTGCCTCAACTGCGAGACCGGCGTCACCGCCACGCCCTGCGGCAAATGCGCTTCCTGCAAGGAGATAGACGAGGGCCGTTTCGTCGATCTCATCGAAGTCGACGCGGCGTCGCGCACCAAGGTGGATGACACGCGCGAACTGCTCGAGAACGTGCAGTACGCGCCGACGCGCGGCCGGTACAAGGTCTATCTCGTGGACGAAGTGCACATGCTGTCCACGCATTCTTTCAACGCCTTGCTGAAGACGCTCGAAGAACCGCCGCCACACGTGAAATTCCTGCTCGCGACGACCGATCCGCAGAAGCTGCCGGTCACGGTGTTGTCGCGCTGCCTGCAGTTCAATCTCAAGCGTATGCCGGTGAGCCTCATCAGCGAGCATCTCGTGAAGGTGCTGGACGCCGAAAAAATCGCGCACGAGCCCGCCGCGGTGCGCCTGGTGGCGCAGGCGGCGGATGGCAGCATGCGCGATGCACTGTCGCTCACCGATCAGCTCATCGCATTCGGCGGTGGCAAGGTGGACGAGAAGAGTGCCCGCGGCATGCTGGGCACCATCGACCGAGACCACGTCACCAAGATCGCGCGCGCGCTGGCGACGAATGACGCCGTGCAACTGCTGGCCGCGTCGAAGCTGCTCGAGGAATTCTCGCCTGACTACGCGCAGGTGCTCGACGACCTGGCTGCGCTGCTCACGCGCGTGGCATTGCAGCAGCTGGTGGATGGATACGAAGGCGACGAGCTGTACGATCCTGCGCTGCTGAAGGAGTTGGCCGCCGCGATATCGGCCGAAGACGTGCAGCTCTATTACCAGACCGCGATTCTCGGTCGCCGCGATATCGGCTATGCGCCCGATCCGCGCACCGGTTTCGAGATGACGCTGGTGCGCATGCTGGCTTTCCGGCCCGCGGGCGCCGCGGTGACCGGGGCTGCTTCAGGTGGCGGGGCGCGCGGGGCGGGGGTCTCAGGCGCCGCGAGTCCGCCGCCTTCCATCGGCGG
Source organism: Steroidobacteraceae bacterium (assembly GCA_029266835.1). Classification (GTDB taxonomy): domain Bacteria; phylum Pseudomonadota; class Gammaproteobacteria; order Steroidobacterales; family Steroidobacteraceae; genus CADEED01. Next base: position 57,595 of record JAQSWD010000006.1, on the reverse strand, counting down.
TGCCCCCATCGTGCGGCCCGCGTCGGCCGGCGCGATCGAACCCGTCCAATGGATCCGCGTCATCGGCGACCTCGATCTCACCGGCGCGGCGCGCCAGCTGGCGACCAACTGCGCGCTGCTCGAACACCGCGGCAACACGCTGCGCCTGGCCATCGATCCAAAGGTGGCGCGATCCGCGGCGCAGGTGGAAAAGCTCGGGCAGGCGCTGACCAAGTATCTCGGCGTTCCCGCGAAACTCGAGTTCGTGGAAGGCGCGCCCGATGTCGAGACGCCCAGCCAGACCGGCGAGCGGCGTTCGGCCGAGGCACTCGACGCTGCGCGCAAGTCGCTGGAAGACGACCCCATGGTGCGCGAGCTCAAATCGCGGTTCGGCGCCACGCTGCACCCCGAATCGGTGCGGCCAACGGAACAATGAGGAGAAGTTAGATGCGTGGTGGTGGAAACATGATGAAGCAGGCGATGGCCCTGCAGGCCAACATGAAGAAGGCCCAGGACGAGATCGCCAACATGGAAGTCACAGGTGAAGCCGGTGGCGGCATGGTGAAGGTCACCATGTCGGGCAAACACGAGGTCAAGCGAGTGCAGATCGAGCCGCAGGTCATCTCCGAAGACCGCGAGATGCTCGAGGACCTGATCGCCGCCGCCATCAACGACGCGGTGAACAAGGTCGAGACGCAGACCCAGCAGCGCATGTCGTCGGTGATGTCCGGCGTCGCGCTGCCCCCGGGCTTCAAACTTCCCTTTTGATTACGCCATTGAGGCGCCAATGCAGCATGCCGCTCCGCTGGCCCGGCTGATCGACGCGCTGCGCGCGTTGCCGGGCGTCGGTCCCAAGACCGCCCAACGCATGGCGTTCCACCTGCTGCAAGGCGGGCGGGGCGGCGCACGCACACTGGCCGATGCGCTGATATCCGGGCTCGACAGCATCAGCCGATGCAAGCGCTGCCGCATGCTCACCGACAGCGAGTTGTGCTCGATCTGTTCGTCGAACTCGCGTGATGCCTCTCTGTTGTGCGTGGTGGAGTCGCCGGCTGACGTCGTGGCCGTCGAACAGTCGGGCAGCTTCCGTGGCCGATACTTCGTCCTGCACGGCCATCTCTCGCCGCTCGACGGCATCGGCCCGGAGCAGATCGGCGCGCGGGAATTCGAGGCGCTGCTGGATTCGGGCGAAGTCCGCGAGGTGATCCTCGCCACCAATCCGACGGTGGAAGGCGAGGCCACGGCCCATTTTCTCGGTGAGCGCACGGCGCAGCGGAACATCCAGGCCAGCCGAATAGCCCATGGCATTCCCATCGGTGGCGAGCTCGAGTACGTCGACGGCGGAACGCTGGCGCACGCGCTTGCCGGGCGCGTCGCGCAACGCTGACGAGTTCCGCTAACGTTTCTTGCGTTGACCCGGGCCGCGCGCTTCCACGAGATCGGAATACAGACGACGCAGCCGCCGGTAGCTCTCGTAACGCCTGGCGGACATTTCATTCGCCTCGACGGCCGCGATCACCGCGCAGGAGGGTTCCTGCAGGTGTTTGCAGTCGTGGAAGCGGCAGCCACCCGCGCGCGCCGCGATTTCCGGGAAGCCCAGCGTTTTCTCATCCAGCTGATCGATGGCGGGCGCGAAGTCTCGCACGCCCGGTGAGTCGATCAGCGTGCCACCCGATCCGCCCGCCGGGTTCACCAGCCGATAGGCCCGCGATGCCGTGGTGGTGTGCCGGCCTTCCTCTTCGCGCATGAGATCGCCGGTGGCGATCACTTCGTCGGGTAACAGCGCGCGCACCAGCGACGACTTGCCCACGCCGGATTGACCCACCAGCACGCTCACGCCCGTGGCCAGCATGGCGCGCAATTCCGCGAGACCTTGCCCGCCCTTGGCCGAGCAGCGCACGCGCTCATAGCCCGCGGCGGTCAGCGCGTCGAGTTCTTCCCGCAGTCCGGCGTCGTCCTCGAGATCCGATTTGTTGACCGCCAGCGCGCCGGTGATGCCGGCCGCGGTGGCGGCGCAGAGATAACGATCGACGACGAAGAGATCGGGGCGCGGCAATGGCGCGAGCACGACCACCAGCCGCGTGATGTTCGCGACCACCGGTTCGCTGTCGCCGCGCATGTTGGCGCGCGCCAGCAGCGTCCGCCGCGGCAGCACTTCGACGATGAGCACTTCATCATGCTTGCGGTCGGTTTCACAAAGGACGCGATCGCCGCAGACGATGGACAACCGCCGTCCCGAAGGCCGGGCGCGTACCTCGTGCTCGCCGTTCCGCACGAGCAGGTGCCGGCCATAGGCCGCGATCACCTCGGCTTCGAATCGTCCGTCTTCGCTGGAGCCAGTCATTCCCTGTAGTATCGCGCCATCCATATGCCGAGCAGCGAATATCTCATCTGGATAGATCTCGAGATGACGGGCCTCAAGCCCGACTCGGACGTGATCATCGAGATGGCCACCATCGTCACCGACGCCAACCTCGACGTGGTCGCCGAGGGGCCGGTCATCGCCATCCACCAGCCGGACCCGGTGCTCGACGCGATGGACGAGTGGAACAAGCGCACCCACGGCGCCTCCGGCCTCATCGCCCGTGTGCGAGAGAGCAAGTACACGATGGCGAGCGCCGAACAACGCACGCTGGAGTTCGTGCGGGCACTGGTGGAAGCCAACGCCTCGCCCATGTGCGGCAACAGCATATGCCAGGACCGGCGGTTCCTCGCGCGCCACATGCCCACGCTCGAGAAGTTCTTTCATTACCGCAATCTCGACGTGAGCACGGTGAAGGAACTGGCCCGACGTTGGGCTCCCGGCATCATCCCGGGCTTCTCTAAGCAGGGCTCGCACAAGGCGCTGGACGACATCCAGGAATCCATCCGCGAACTCGCGTACTACCGCGAGCATTTCTTCGCGCCCGAATTCGCACGGCTGTGAGCCTCTCCACGTGTGAGGAGTTGCCCGCATTCGCCGACGTGGTGGCGGCGGCTGCACGCATTGGTCCGCACATAGTCCGCACACCCGTCATGCGCAGTGACGCCTTCGATGCGCGGGCCGGCCGGCGGGTGTTCTTCAAATGCGAAAACCTGCAGACCGGTGGGGCGTTCAAGTTCCGCGGCGCGATGAACACGCTGCTGCAGCTGGATCCGGCGCGCACGCCGCTGGTGGTCACCCATTCGTCCGGCAATCATGGCAACGCGCTGGCGCTCGCGGCGCGCGCGCGTGGCATGCGTGCGCTCGTCGTGGTGCCGCGCGGTTCGGCGCGCGTGAAAGTGGCGGCCATCGAAGCCGCGGGCGCACGCCTCGAGTTTTGCGAACCGGGCCTCGCTGCGCGCGAACAGAAATTGAAGGAGATAGTCGCGCGCGAAGGCGGCGAAGTGGTCCACCCTTTCGATGACGCACGCATCATCGCGGGGCAGGGCACTGCGGCTCTGGAGTTCCTGGCCGAGATCCCCGAGGTCGACGTCATCTGTGCGCCCGTGGGCGGTGGTGGACTCATCGGCGGCACGGCGTTGGCGGCGAAGACCCTGGCCCCGGGCATTCGCGTCGTTGGAGCCGAGCCCGCCAATGCGGATGACGCATTCCGTTCTTTCAAGACGGGCCAGCGATGTTCGGTCACCGCGCCCGACACCCTGGCCGATGGATTGCGCGGCTCCATCGGCGTTCGCAATTTCAAGCTATTGCGAGCGCTCGTGGACGACGTGGTCACCGTCACCGAGCCGCAGATCGTCGAGGCCATGCGCATAGCCTTGCAGGACCTGAAGCTGCTCATCGAGCCCTCATCGGCGGTGGCCGTCGCAGCCGCGCTGAAGAGTGCCCTGGGTGCGCCCGGACAGCGGGTGGGCATCGTGATTTCGGGCGGCAACGTCGATCTGGAGCAATGCCCCTTTCTGCGCGGATCGCTTCCTGTGATGTAAAAAAGACTTTACATGGCGGCCTAACACCATGTACGGTAAACATTACATCGAGGAGGCGACATGAACGGGATACGGCTTGCGTGGATTCTGACTGCGGCGGGTTTGCTGGCCGGCGGCCTCGCCCTCTTCGGGCCCAGCGAACGCTGGGGCGGTGTGGACCTGGGCGCGACTGGCGCCAATGCTTTCGTGCTGTGTCTTCTGGCGGCAATCTGGCTGTTCAGCAGGAAGAGCCAGGAAGTCTTCCCCGAACACATGTCGCTCACCGAGCGTCGGGCCTGGGTAGGCCTGGTGTTCCTCGTCATCATCCTCGCGACTTTCACGGGGGAGATGCTGGCGCTCTCCCGTCATGCCGTCGTACCTGAAAGCATCCACGACCTGTTCACCCAGCGGTTCATCCAGCGGTACGTCCTGCTCATCATCGCCTGGGCGGTGGTATCGCATCTCATCGGGCGTCGCGCCGGCGGCATCGAAGTGGATGAACGCGATCTGCAACTGCGCCATCGCGCGGGTCGCGCAGCCGATTGGGCGCTCACGCTGATTGTGATCGGCGGCATCGTCGTGCTTGCATCGGTTCCGCGGCAGCAGATGAGCTGGTGGCTCGCGCCCATCGTGCTCGCCAACCTGCTCATCGGGCTGCTGATCGCGAAATCGCTGGTCGAGCACGTGGCGCTGGCGATTGCCTATCGTTCATCGGGTCGGGCGAGCGCTTGAGCGTCGTCAATCGCATTCGCGAATGGCGCCTTTCCGGCGCGCAGATGACGCAGGCGGAACTCGCGGAAGCCTGTGGTGTCACTCGTCAGACCATCATTGCGCTCGAAGCGGGAAAATATTCTCCGTCGCTCGAGCTCGCATTCAAACTGGCGAATTCCCTTGGTCGCACGCTCGACGAAGTTTTTCAATACGTCGAAGAAAAATAACCGGACGCGAACTGCATCACGCCTCATTGGCTTGAGATTTGCGTCTTGAATGATCGCAATGGTCCGCTATATTCGGACCAGATGATGTTGAATGACACATTGACTCTGGTTTCGTGGCGCTCGCGGCCGCGCAGCTTCGTCGCTCTCATGTCGCTGTACGAGAGCAACTACCTGCGCCTCGCGTCGCTCGCCGGAGACCTGCGCCAGCTCACCGGCACGCGCCTGTCGCAGGTTGCGGACGACTGTGACCTGCGTCTCAGCGTCACGGAGCGTTCGCCTTACACGACCAGTCTCGATCTCACCTATCTTTTCCCCGCGGCGGATGGCGTGACCACCTACCCGGACATGCGGGTGCGCGTTTATCACGATGCGCGGCTCGTGGAGGCCCAGGAATGGACGCCAACGGCGGATACCCATGCCAGGCAGCAACCCGAGCACGAGGTCTTGCGGCGGCTGCGCGGCGTGGCGGAGCGTGAACTGGATCAGCGCTGGGCCAGGAATACGATGCTAAATAAGTGGCTGGAGTACTGCATCGACCGCGGCCACGGGTTTCGCGCCTAACCAACGCTCCCGTCCGCGCGGGAGCCCATGAAAGCCCTCAAGCCTTTCGCCTTTCTTGCCGCCAGCAAGCCGGCCGAGTCAAATCCGGAAGATGGCCGCGTGGTCGAGCTGTTCCGCAGCCGCGCGGAGCTGCGCAAGCAGCACGAGGAGCTCAGCGAGACCGCGCAGCGCATGCGCGATCGCCTCAAGCAGCAGGAAGCCGCCACGCAGCGCGTCCAGGAAATGCTCGAGGGGCTGGAGAAGCGTCTCGAATCCGCCGACAGCGGTCTATCTACCCTGGTCTTCTATCACCTGCGGGCCCTGTGGTTCGACGGTCGCGAAATCATCGCGCAGCTGGTGCGGGACCTCGCGGCCAAGCAGGAAGAGCGCGAGCGCAAGGCATTCGCGCTCGAAGGTAACCGCCGACAGTTTTCGCAGCGCCAGTCGCTGGAGCAGCAGCTGCGCCAGGCGGAAGCGCTGATCGTGGCCGCGCGCCAGCAGCTCGCGGCCTGCGACGCTCGAATCGCCAAGCTCGACAAGTTCTGGCACCGCTGGGAGAAGCCCAGGGTCGCCGCGCAAAGGCCCGCGCTGCAAGCCGCCGTCGACGCCGCGCAGACCAATCTGCTGGCCGCGCGCGCCCGCTTCGAAGAACTCGACAAAGCCGGTGCCGGTGAGTTTCCGGGCATCTCGGTGGAGTCGAAACGCGCCATCAACATCGCGGCCATCGCGTGCGCGGAGGTGCTGTGCCTGCGCCTGGCGCGGACTTCGCTGGTCAGCGCCGCGCGCTCGGCCATGGCGAAGCGCGAAGCCAGCGAACACTATGGCGACCTGGCGGCCTGCGTCTCGCTGATGAGCGACATCGTCAAGGCGCGCAACCTGCTCAAGCAACGTAACGGAATCATGCAGGAAGTCGGCGCACGCAGCGACCGGCTGCGCGGCTCGGCCGCTTACCTGAGCGACTTCGACACCGTGCCCATCCCCGAATCGTGCGGCGTGTCGGAGGGCGACGTGCTTGCGCACGGCTCGCATGGCGTCACGTCGGCCAAACTACCGAACGTGGTCGCCGAAGACACCTGGGACCTGTTCAAGGTGCTCCTGCAGTAGGAGCCTCGATTGCTGTCCCGGCCGTCCCGGCCACCGGTTCTTCTTGCACGCGGGTGCGGCGCACGAACATCCTGAGGCGTTCCGCGCCGTTGTCTATCCACACGTAGAACGCCGGCACCACGAACAGCGACATCACGGCGCCGGCGAGCAGCCCGCCCATGATTGAACGAGCCATGGGCGCGTACGACGGTCCGCCGCCGCCCACCGCGAGAGATGCATCGCCCGCGGCCAGCGGCAACAGGCCCAGCGAGGCGGTGAGAGTGGTCATCAGGATGGGGCGCAGCCGGTCCCGGCCGGCCTGAACGATGGCGGCCATGCGTTCCATCCCGGCATTGCGCAGCTCGTTGATGTGGGCCACCAGCACGATGCCGATGTTCACCACCACGCCTATCAATATCTGCACGCCGATGAAAGCCATGATGGTGATGGTGGTGCGCGTGAGGAACAGCAGCCAGATCACCCCGACGATGGCCATGAATATCGACGTGATGATGGACATGGGATACACGGTGCTTTCGAACACCGCGGCCATCACCAGGTAGATCATCGCGATAGCCAGCAACAGGTTGGTCAGCATGGTCGCCGAACTCTCGTCCTGCTGTTCGAAGCCCTTGCCCAGCTTCCAGGAGTAACCGGGCGGAAGCTGGTAGTTCGCCAGCAGCGCCTCGACTTCCTTGCCCACCGCGTCGAGCGTGGAATCCTTCTTCACATTGCCGGTGATGGCCACCGAAGTCAGGCGATCGACGCGTTCGATGGAGCGCGGGCCCTTGGCGATGCGGAAGTCCGCGACGGCCGACAACGGTACCCGCGTGCCCGATGGCAGGTAGATGGGGAACTCCGCGAGGTTGTCGATGCTCTGCCGGTCGGATTCGCGGAAGGCGAGGCGCAGCGTGAGCTCCCGGTCCGTGCCGCGGAATTCCCGCAGGCGATCACCACGCAGCGCGGCCGCCACGGCCTGTGCCACGTCCGAAGACGTGACGCCCAGCGCTGCGGCGCGCTGCCGGTCAACCACGATCTGCACCTCTTCATCGCCTTCGCGTGCTTCCGAGCGCACGGCCTCCAGCCCCTTCACGCTGGACATCACGCGCGCCATTTCATCGGCCAGCACGGCCAGGCGCTCGGTGGATTCGCCCGTGAGCTGCACGCTGAAGCGCTGGCTGCCCATGGAGTTGGCGTCATCCCACTTGAAGCTGGGCTTGCCGATGATGATCTCGGGCAGCCCGTCCTGCGCTTTCTCCACGAACTCCTGGGTGCGCGGACCACCTTCATCGCGCGGCTTCAGCACGACGATGGAGAAGGCGCTGGACTGGTCGTACACGGTGTAGAAGCTCTTGATGCCGAGCTCGTCGCGCCGCGTCTCGAAGTGTTTTTCGACGGTGCCCACCGCGGCTTCCACGCGGTCGATGGGATGCGAGCCCTTGATGTTGTACCCGAGGAACACCTGGTTGCCGCCATCCTGCGCGCCCGGGTCGAACTTGATGAATTTGCCCGGGTACGCGGAGGACAGCACGATGAGGCCCACCGTCAGCGCGAGCACGCTGAACAACCCCAATGCCGTCCAACCGCGATGATGGATGCTCCAGTCCAGCCATCTCGTGTAGCGATCCTGCAGCCGCGAGAGCCAGCTCTTGTGATCGAGCGGCGGCGGCGGCGCGAAGCGCGAGGTGACCATGGGAATCAGCGTCTGAGCGATGACCAGCGACGCCACCATGGCCACGCAGATCGGAATGGCCACGTGCGTGAGCCATATCGAGATCTGGTTGTTGTTGCTGAACAGGATGGGCAGGAACACGACCACGCAGGTGGCGGTACCCGCGAGCGTGGCCACGCCGACTTCCTTCACGCCGGCCAGCGTCGCTTTTTGCGGGTTGTCCGGGTCGAGCTGCCGGTGGCGGAACACGCTTTCGGTCACCACCACCGCGTTGTCCACCAGCATGCCGATGGCCAGCATCATGCCCATCATCGACATCACATTGATTGTGAGGCCGGTGAAGTACATGACCGCCAGCGTCACCAGCAGAGACAGCGGCACGGCCGCGCTCACGATCAGCGTGGTAGGCCAGTGCCGCAGGAATAGATAGAGCACGGCGAAAGCCAGCGCCGCGCCGATGAGCCCCGCCTCGGTGAGATCGGCCAGAGACTGGCGGATGGCTTCGGCCTGGTTGTCCAGCGTGAACACGCTGATGCCCTGCATCTGCGGCAGCGCCCGGTTTTTTTCCAGCACCTCCTGCACTCGCGCGACCACTTCGACGACATTCGCGCCCGTGGCCTTGAATACATCCAGGCCCACGGCGGGGCGGCCGTCCAGATGGCGACGCCGCAGGATCTCGGGGCTGATGAGCTCCACCGTCGCCAGGTCGCCGATGCGCAGGTTGCCCTTGATGACGAGGTTGCGGATCTCGTCCAATGAACGGAACTCGCCCAGTGGACGTACGGAGAAACGCTCGCCATTACCGGTAATCTGGCCGGCGCCCACCGAGAAGTTGCTCTTCTCCAGTAGTTGGACCAGCTGGCGAATGTCGACGCCGTGCGCGGCGATGCGGCCGGGGTCGACGAGGATGCGCACTTCGCGCGCCTCGACGCCGGCCAGTTCCACCCGCGCCACGCCATCGATGCGTTCGATGGGCTTCTTGAAGTAGCGATCGAGCAGGTCGTATTGCGAGGAAAGATCCTGGTCGGCGGAGAAGCGCACCGTCAGCATGGGCGAGTCGGCGGTGGATGCCATCCACATCCACATGCGATCCGCCGTTTTCGGCAAGCTGGAGCGGACGGAGTCGAGCTTGTTGCGCACCTCGAAGCCGGCGGTATTCAGGTCCGTGCCCCAGGCGAAACGGATTTCGAATCGCGCGTCCTGGTCGGTGGAGGTGGACCGGATCTCCTCGATGCCCGGCAACGTGGCCAGCGCGTCCTCGATGGGGCGCGTGATCAGTTCTTCGGTTTCCTCGGGGGTCGAGCCGGGATACGGCACGCCCGCACCCATGAACGGAAAGCTCACATCGGGGTACTGCTCCAGAGGAAGCAGGCGCAAGGACACGATGCCGATGACCGCCACCGCGGCAAATACCATGAGCGTGGTGATGGGTCGGCGCAGCGCGAAGTCGGTATGTACCACTTCACCGCTCCTTGTCGCGCAACGCCGTGGCCGGCATGGCGGGCGTCGTCGAGGATCCGGACTCGGCCGGCACCGCGACGAACTCCTTGCGGTCGAGCAGCGCGTACAGCACGGGGATCACCACCAGCGTGAGGAATGTCGCCACCAGCGTTCCCGCGATCACGGTGATCGCCATGGGCCGGCGGATCTCCGCGCCTTCGCCGATTCCAATCGCCATGGGGATCAGGCCGATGATGGTACTGACGCTGGTGATCAGGATGGGACGCAGGCGCGTGCGGCCGGCCAGCTTTATGGCGGCTAACTTCTCCAGCCCGCGTTCGCGGGCCTGGTTGATCGCGTCGATGAGCACGATCGCGTTGTTCACAACGATGCCGGCCAGCATGATGAGGCCGATCAGCGCCACGGAATTGATCGTGGTGCCGGTGACGTACAGGCCCCAGATGGAGCCGATGAGGCCCATGGGGATGGTGAACAGGATGACGAAGGGATGCAGCAGCGACTCGAACTGCGAGGCCATCACCAGGTAGACCAGGAACACGGCCAGCGCGAACGCCAGGCCCAGTGAGCGGAAGCTTTCGGTCATTTCTTCGCTCTGACCCGAGACCGAACCCAGGATGCCCACGGGCAGGGTAGTTTGGGACAGTATTTCCCGGGCCTGGATCGTGGCGGCGCCGAGGTCGCCGTCGGCCGGTGCCGCGGAGATCACGGCGACACGTTCCTGGTTGGCACGGCGGATCTCGGCGGGGCCAGTCGCCAGGCGAACGTCGGCCACGGCCGAAAGCGTCACCGGGTGGGCGCCGCCGGGGTTCACCACGAGATTCCGCACTTCCTCAATGGACGCGGCACGCGTGTCGACGCTCCGCACCAGCACGTCTATCTTCTTTTCCTGGAGGCGGTAGCGCGTGGCCACGCTGCCGCGCACGTTGGCCACCACGCGGTCGGCGACGTCGCGCACGGCCAGCCCGAGCTGTGACGCGCGCTCCTGGTCGAAGATGATCTGGATTTCCGGATGGCCGCCCTCGATGCTCGAGCGGATGTCCTTGAAGGCTTTCGAAAGCTCCATGCGCTCGCGGATGGCGTTCGCCGCGACCGACAGCCGGTCGAGATCGTAACCGGCAAGAACCACTTCGACCGGCGTCGCCAGCGTGAGCAGTGAAGGCCGCGTGAACTCGTACTGCGCGCCCGGGATGCCGGCAAGATCGGCGCGCAAGGCCTGCATGGCGCGCTCTTCGCCTTGTTTGTCCACGCCACGAAGCTTCACATCGAGGTTGCCGGTGTTCTCGCCCGAATCGACCGGGTTCGCATCGAGCCGATTGCCGGTGCCCGCGACGCCATAGGCGCTGTCGAGATCTGGCAGCGCGCGCGCGGCCTTGTGGATGGTCTGCACCTGGCGATCGGTGGTCTCGAGCGGCGAGCCCGCGGGCAAGCGCATCTTCACGGTGAACTCGCCCTGCGAGAGCTGCGGAATCAGTTCAGTCCCGAGTCTGGGCAGTATGAGGACGGTGACTGCCAGCAGCGCCACGGCCGTCGAGAGCACGGCGACGCGGCGCTCCAGCGCCCACGAAAGCAAGGCGGGGTAGTGGCGATCGAGAAAGGCGTAGCTCCTCTGCGTGAGCCACACGAACGGCGACAGCAGCACCGCGAAAACCTTGCCGAGGCCGCCGAACAGGACGCGGGCCACTCTCACTACCCAGGTGAAGGTCCAGCGCAATCCGAACGCCACGTAGCTCCATGCCCAGCGCAGCAGGAATATCGGCACGCTGATGAACTTCCAGAACGCGCGCACCGGCCAGGAAGGATGCACCCGGCCGCGCACGATGGCGGAGACCTTGAAGTTGCTCCACACCGCGGCGACATAGCGCTTGAGTGAAGTCAGCGTTTCGCGTGGCTCACCGGCGTCGTCCGCGGGCGCTTCTTCCTTGTCACCCAGGCGCGCGCGCCACGCGGTGAGCATGGGCACCAGCGTGATGCCCACCATCAGAGAGATGAGCTGGGCGAAGGTGACCGTGAGTGCCTGGTCGCGGAACAACTGCCCCGCAATGCCGCTGACGAACACCATCGGGAAGAACACGGCCACGGACGTGAGCGTGGAGGCGGTGACGGCGGTCGCGACTTCGGCGGTGCCCTCGCGCGCCGCCTCGATTGTGGACAGGCCGGCCTCCTTGCGCCTGGCAATGGCCTCGAGGATCACCACCGAGTTGTCTATCAACATGCCCACCGAGAGCGCGATGCCGCCCAGCGACATCACGTTCAGCGTGAGATCGAAGGCGTACATCATCACGAAGATGCCGACCACGGTGACCGGGATGACGATGCCGGTGACGATGGTGGCCCAGGCGTCGCGCAGGAAGAAATACAGCACCAGGATGGACAGCAGGCCACCGAGGATGGCGGCGTCCTTCACGTCACTGACGGCGCTGGCGATGAACCGCGATTGATCGTAGACCGGCGTGAGCTTCGTGCCCGCCGGCAGCAACTTCTGCAACGACTCGAGCTTGCGCGCGATGCCCTGGGCCAGCTGCACGGTGTTGGCGTCGCCTTCCTTGTAGATGGCGAGCTCGATGCACTCGGCGCCGTTCAGGCGCGTGATGGCAGTGCGATCCTTGTAGCCTCTCTCGACGCGGGCCACGTCCTTCAGATACACGGGCTGGTTGTCGACGGTGGCGACGACCGCGTTGGCCATGTCTTCGAGCGTCTCGAACTCGTTGACGGTGCGCACCAGGAAACGCTGCGTTCCCTGTTCCAGCCGGCCGCCGGAGAGATTCACGTTCTCGGCGCCGATGCGGCGCGCCACGTGTTCGATGGATAGTTTGAGCTGCGCGAGACGTTGCTGATCGACGTAGATCTGCACCTCGTCCTCGAAGCCGCCGCTCACCTTGACCGCCGCGGAGCCTTCCACCGATTCGATCTCGGGCTTGATGCGGTCGTCGGCGAAACGCCGCAGGAATTTGAGCCGCTCCTCGTGGCTGGCGGCCGATCGGCCCCCGTCGGTGGCCTCGTCGACGAACGCCACGCGCATGACGGGCTCGCTGGACGGGTCGAAGCGCAGCAACAGCGGCCGCGTGGCCTCCACCGGCAGCCAGAGCAGGTCGATGCGCTCGCGGACTTCGATGCCGGCGAAATCCATGTCGGTGCCCCAGGAGAATTCGACGATCACGTCGGACTGGCCGGACCGCGACACCGAGCGGACCGAGCGAACATTGCGCACCACGCCGGCGGCTTCTTCGATGGGCCGCGAGATCAGGTTCTCGATCTCGGACGGCGCGGCACCGGGTAGTTCGGTCCGGATGGTGAGGGTGGGGTAGGAGAGGTCCGGAAGCAGGTTCACCTTCAACCGGGACAGCGAAATCATGCCCAGCAGGGTGATCGCCACCGTCGCCATGGCGATGGTGACTCGCCGGCGTATCGCGAAATCCACGATGTTCATGGCGCGCTACTGTTTGGCGACTTGCGCGATCGGTTCCAGCGAGACGACGCGAACCGGGTTGCCGTCCTTGAGCCCGTTCTGGCCGACCACCACGACCTGCTCGGCGCCGTCGAGACCTTCGGTGACCTCTATCTTCCCGGCATTGGATAGTCCGGTCTTGATCGGCCGCTGAACCGCCTTGCCATCACTCACCACGAAGACATTGGAAGAGCCGTCCGTTTCCACGAGCGCGAGGCGCGGAATGATCAAGGTATCGGCCCGGCGTTCGAACACGATGCCGACGCGCGAGAACATGCCGGGTTTGAGGTCTCCCTTGGGGTCGTTGACCTCGAGGGTGACCTTGAACGTCGCGGTGGCGGCATCGACCGTGGGCGAGACCAGCTTCACTATGGCTGGAAAAGTTCGCCCGGCTAGCGCGTCCACCGCGATGGTTGCCGATTGGCCCGGTTTCAGGCGGGCGAGTTCGCGTTCGGGCACGAACACGCTGGCCTTGAGAGGGGTGGGGTCGGTGACGCGAAAGATTTTCGCGCCTACCGCGATCTCCTGACCGATCTTCACGTGGCGCGTGGACACCACGCCGGAGAAGGGCGCACGGATTTCGCTGTATGAGAGATTCAGACGCGCCAGGTCGTCCGCGGCGCGCTGGGTGTCGAGATCATATTTGAGGCCTTCGAAGGCCCCGGCGGACACCAGGCCCTTGTCGTGCAGCTCCAGCTGCCGATTGAAGTCGCGATCGGCCTTGGCGAGCGCCGCGCGAGTTTGCGCAGCCTGCAGGCGCAATTGCCGGTCGTCGAGATGCGCCAGTACCTGACCGGCTTTCACGCGATCGCCTTCCTCGACGAGGATGCGGCGTACTTCGCCCGGGACCTTCGCCAGCACTTCGGCGTCGGCTTCCGCCTCCAGCGTGGCAGTGCCGCTGTACATGGCGAGCATTTCGCCGCGAGTGGGCAGGGAGACTTCGACCGGGATGGCCGCTTCGGTGGAAGCTGTCTTGGCGTCCTTGCCACCGGCGGCCTTGTCGCCGGCGACCCCATCGCTGGAGCAGGCCGAGGCGGTCAGAACCACTGCTGCGATGGCGCCGAGATAAACCAGGTATTTCATGTCCCTTCCCCTGTGCCTGCCGTTATGACGGTGCAGGCTTCCAATCGGTTGCGATTGGGCAGGAGTTTAGGGAAGACTGGTGTTGTAGTCAACTACAACACCAGTCTTAAGGGTGGATGATCAGCCCTCGCCGGGCTTCTTGGTCTCGCTGCGGACGGTCCGGGGAGTCGCCGGGACCAACGGGCGGAGGCCCGAAACCATGTCCGTCATGATCTCGGTGGCCTGGTCCAGCACCGTGTCCGGGAATTTGGCGTCAGCGAGTTCCTCGGCGGTCTTGAGGGCCGGGAGGTTCTGCGCGGCGCGGCGAGCGTTCTCCCGCGTGAGTCGTTCCTGGTCGATGCGCGCGCGCTCTTCCTTTCGCTTCTGCAGATTGAGCGACAACGAGGTCTGCTTGCGCAGAGCATCGTTGGCCGCGAGGTCAGCGAGCAGCCAGCGGTAGTCGGGATCGCGGTCCGCACGGGTTTTCTCTTCGGTGCCCAGCGCGGCGATGGGCAGCTGCTTGGACTCGCTGCGGAAAGGCACGCCGGGAATGCGGTCCCAGGGCAGGGCGCCGTCGAGCGCGCTCTCGCCGAATTCTTCCAGGTCGATCTGCGAGGGCAACGGCACATCGGGCTCCACACCGCGATGCTGCGTGCTCTCGCCGGTGACGCGGTAGAACTTGCCGATGGTCACGGTGAGCTGTCCATTGACGGGCCGCGGCGACCAGCGGTCGAGCGGCACGAGATTCTGCACGGTGCCCTTGCCGAAGGTGCGCTGGCCGATGACCACGCCGCGGCGGTAATCCTGAATGGCGCCCGCGAAGATCTCGGATGCCGATGCGCTGAAGCGATCCACGAGCACGGCCACCGGGCCGTTGTAGGCCACGCCGGGTTCCGGATCGTCCTGCACTTCGAGTTCGCCGGTGGTGACCTTGAGCTGCACCACCGGCCCCTTGTCGACGAACAGGCCGGTGAGGGCGGTGGCTTCGGGTAGATAGCCGCCGCCATTGCCGCGCAGGTCGAGCACCAGGCCATCGATCTTCTCGGCCTTGAGTTCGTTGATGAGGCGGCGTACGTCGCGCGTGGTGCTGCGGAACTCCTTGTCGCCGCGGTTCTGCGCTTCGACGTCCTGGTAGAACGCGGGCACGTTGATGACGCCGACGCGGATTTCCTTTTCGCCTCGCTTGAGCGTGCGCAGTTCTTTCTGCGCGGCCTGGGCTTCGAGCGAGACCTTGTTGCGCGTGAATTCGAGGGTCTTTTCGGTGGTGCCGGGCGCCGCGCCACCGGGCAGCACCTGCAGGCGAACCTGCGTGCCGGCGCGGCCACGGATGAGCTGCACCACGTCGTCGATGCGCCAGCCGAGCACGTCGGTCATCGGGCCTTCCTTGCCCTGGCCCACCGCGGTGATGCGGTCTTTCACCGTGAGCGTGCCCGCGACGGCGGCCGGACCGCCCTCGATGACGTTCATGATGGTCACGTAGTCGTCGATGAGCTGCAGCGACGCGCCGATGCCGTCATAGTTGAGGCTCATCTGGATGCGGTATTCCTCGGAACTGCGCGGCGAGAAATAGCTGCTGTGCGGGTCATAGGCGCGCGCGTACGAGTTCATCAACGACTCGAACACGTCGTCGGCGCTGATCTGATCGATGCGCTTCAGCGAGGTCTCGTAACGCTTCTTGAGCGACTCGACCGTCTTGGGCCAGTCCTTGCCCGTGAGCACCAGCGAGAGGGCGTCATTCTTGACGCGCTTGCGCCACCAATCGTCCAGCTCCGCGCTGGTCGCCGCCCACGGGGCCTTCTCGCGATCGAATTCGAAGGTCTCGTCGAGGGTCCAGTCCGGCTCCTTCTCGAGCTGCGCAATGGCGAACTTGATGCGCTCACGGTTGCGCTGCTGGAAGCGCGCGAAGATGGCGAACGCAGGGTCGACGTCGCCGCTGCGGATCATGTCGTCGAAACGCAGGCGGTATTGCTCGAAGTCGGCGATGTCGGACGCGAGCAGGCTGGAATGCTGGCCGTCGATGCTCTCGAGGTACCGCGTGTACACCACGCCCGACATCTTGTCGTCGAGCTTGGAGCCGCTGTAGTGCATGCCTTCGAGCATGGAGCCGACGCGGCGCGCCACGGAGCGGTGACGCTCGGACGGCACGACGGAACCCGCCGGAAGTTGGGTGTTCGCGGGCGCCTGTGCCGAGCCGGTCAGGACCAGGAGGGCGGCGACCATCGAGGGTGCGAGCAGTGAGGGCAATGATTTCATTCGCTTGGTTGTCTCAAGCCTGCGGGCGGTACGTACAATTCAACACTAAGGCCGCGCGGCGGCCTGCTCAAGTGGCTTCTCAGAAAACATAGGTTTTTCCATGCGTCCTCTGGTTGTTCTCCTTGGAATCGTGATGGGTTCGACAGTCTCGATTGCCCTGGGATTGTTGATGACCGGGGCGGTTTTCCTGCTACTGAACGATTCGGACTCGCGACTGGCCGATGAGAGCCGGCCGCTGATGGCAACCTGCCTGATTTCGGTGTTATTGGCCGGCGTTGCGGCAGCCAGTTTCTTTTCCGAGCTGAAACACCTTCGATGGCGATATCTGGCCCACGCGGTGCTCGTGTCGGGTCTGGCTTTTGCTGTCTGGACATACTGGCCCAAGGACTGAAGAGCACCTGCATGAAAATATTCGAGCGCCGGCTCTGGCAGTTGGTTCCTGTATTGCTGCTCATAGGGGATTCACCGACCGCCCTGGCCGGTTCCGCCGCGGCGCCGATCGACGAAACCCTGTACCGCGCCCATATCGCCCGCCTGGCATCCGACGAATTCGGTGGCCGCAAGCCCGGTACCGAGGGTGAGAAGCTCACGTTGGATTACCTCGAGGCGCAATTCCGCCAGTTGGGCCTGAAACCCGGCAACGGGGCAAGCTTCCGTCAGGAAGTGCCGATGGTGGAAATCACTGCCGCGTCCGACGCCGCGCTCGAGTTCACGACCGGCGAAACCACCGCCCAACTCAAGTTTCGCGACGACATGGTCATCTGGACCAAACGCGTGAAAGCCGCCGAATCGCTGGCTGACTCGCCGCTCGTATTCGTGGGGCATGGCGTGACCGCTCCCGAATACGACTGGGACGACTACGCCGGGCTCGACATGAAGGGCAAGACCGCCGTCATCCTCATCAACGATCCGGGTTTCGCCACCCGCGATGCTTCGCTGTTCCGCGGCAAGGCCATGACCTACTACGGACGATGGACCTACAAGTTCGAAGAGGCCGCGCGGCGCGGCGCCGCGGGGGCGTTGATCATTCACCAATCGGAACCCGCTTCGTATGGTTGGGATACGGTGGTGAACAGCTGGTCCACACCGCAGCTGGATCACGCCAGCTCCGATGGCAACACGGGTCGCGTGGCCATCGAGGGCTGGATCACCGAATCACAAGCGCGTTCTTTGTTCGCCGCCAACGGCACCACGTTGGACGACGCCATCTCGCGGGCCAACAAGCGCGGTTTCCGTGCCGAGCCTCTCGAGACCACGGCCAACGCCAGATTGCGCAACGCCATCCGGCGTACGAGCTCGAGCAATATCGCCGCGGTCTTGCCCGGCACGAAGCGCGCGGACGAGTACCTGGTCTACATGGCGCATTGGGATCATCTCGGCCGGCTGCCGGATTGCTCTGGCGATTGCATCATGAATGGCGCCGTCGACAACGCCACCGGCACCTCGGGGCTGCTCGCCCTCGCGAATGCCTTCATGAAGTCGAAGTCGCGGCCGGAGCGCTCGGTGGTTTTCCTGGCGGTGACCCTGGAGGAATCGGGATTGCTGGGTTCCGCGTACTACGTGGACAATCCGCTGTTCCCGCTGGCGAACACAGTCGCTGCGTTCAACATGGATGCGATGTATTTCGGGGGTCCGACCCGCGACGTCACCGTGGTCAATATCGGGGCTTCGGAACTCGAAAGTTACCTCGCCATCGCCGCCAGGGCACAGGGGCGCGAACTGCAGCCCGAGCCCACGCCCGAGCGCGGCATCTTCTTCCGCTCCGATCATTTCAATTTCGCCAGGCGCGGCGTGCCAGCGCTTTATATCAAGAGCGGTGTGGATGACCGTGAGAAGGGTATCGAGTGGCGGCAGAAGTATTACGCCGACTTCACGGCGCAGAAGTATCACAAGCCCGGTGACGAATACTCGCCGGAGGCCGATCTGCGTGGAGGCGTGCAGGATCTCGAGCTGCTCTACGCGGTCGGCGCGAAACTGGCCGCGGAGGATTCGTGGCCCAACTGGAGCGCGGACAGCGAGTTCCGCGCCGCGCGCGACCGGAGTCGCGCCGGAAGGTGATTGCTAGCGCCGGTCGCGGCGGTTCTTCCACGCGTCGCGCACCGACTTGCCGTTGGTGGCGTTGTAAGGATCGAAGCCCTGCGATTCCGTGGAATGGAAAAGAAAATCGCCTAGCAAGGTGATCTTCACTTCCTGCGCCTGCTTCGGTTCATTCTGTTTGCGTTCGGTCTTCAGCTGCTGCTCGCGCAACCGCTCCCGTTCCTGCGCCCGGATGTCCGCGAGGTAGTACTCGCTCATGGCTCTCGCCTCGATTCTGTCCAACCGATCCCGCGAGCAGTGTCTCTGAATTGCGTCACGTAATCGGGGTCCGGACTTCCCCGACGAGAGCGAAATCGTGAATCAGTTCACGTTTCGGACAAGGGCTTTTTACTTATAGCTTGCGCAGCGCGAGCCGGAACAGCCGGACGAGGCTGAGAAATACGAGAGGTCCGATGACCACCACCCAGCAGCTCGCGCGTGGCTCGAACAGCCCCTTGAAGAAGTCGAGGTACAACGCGAACACACCACCGTTTCCATACGGGCTCAACGTGTATCGGCCGGCAAGGTAGATGAGCGCGGGCATCACCAGCAACCCCACCAGCAATGCGATTCCGAGCGTGACCGCTTCGAATGTCAGCGTGGGCTGGGAGACATACCAGGCGCGCGCGCGCGTGAACCAGGTGAACAAGATTGACTCAACCCCCGTAACCGGCTCGATCCATCAATGTGCATGACAAGCGAGGGCATAATAGCGCATGAACAAAATCAGGGCGGCGGTCATCGGTGTCGGCTATCTCGGCCGCTTTCATGCGCAGAAATATGCGCAGATTCCGGACTGCGAGCTGCTGGCCGTGGTGGATGGGCGCGAGGAAGTCCGCAAGTCCGTGGCGGCCGAAGTCGGCAGTCAGCCCTGCGGGGATTACCGCGAACTCCTGGGCAAGGTGGAGGCCGTCAGCGTGGTCACGCCGACGCCGGCGCATTTCGAGATTGCCGATGCCTTCCTGTCCGCCGGCGCTCATGTGCTCGTGGAGAAACCCATCACTGAGACTCCCGAGCAGGCGAAGGCATTGATCAACCGCGCCGCCGCCTCGGGTCGAGTGCTGCAGGTGGGCCATCTCGAGCGATTCAATGCCGCCGTGCTTGCCGCCGAGCCGCATCTGCGCGCGCCGCGGTTCATGGAGTGCGTGCGGCTGGCGCCTTACAAGGAGCGCGGCACCGACGTGAACGTGGTGCTCGATCTCATGATCCACGACATCGACCTGGTGCAATCGCTCGCGGGCAGCGACATCGAGAGCATCGACGCCATCGGCACCCCGGTGTTTTCCGGCGAGATCGACATCGCCAATGCGCGCATACGCTTCGTCAATGGATGCGTGGCCAACACCACTGCCAGCCGCGTCAGCCTGAAAACTGAACGCAAGCTGAGGATCTTCGAGGACGCGGCCTACATTTCGCTCGACCTGCAGCAGAAGATTCTGACGCTGATCCGCAAGCGCGAGGGTGGGCCGCAGGCCGGGCAGTTGCCCGTCAGCATCGAGGAGTCCAACCTGGAGCAGGGGGACGCCCTGAAGAGCGAAATCATCTCCTTCCTCGACTGCATCCGGAACAACCGCCGGCCCATCGTGTCTGGTGAGGATGGGCTGCGCGCGCTCGAAACCGCCATTCGCATCACCGAACAGGTACACGCGAACCTCAAGATCCGGGCGGGTTGAACGGCGCCGCGGCAACCCTACATATGCCGCATGAACACCATCGTCAGACCGCTCAGTGA
Source organism: Steroidobacteraceae bacterium (assembly GCA_029266835.1). Lineage (GTDB taxonomy): Bacteria > Pseudomonadota > Gammaproteobacteria > Steroidobacterales > Steroidobacteraceae > CADEED01. Next base: position 37,469 of record JAQSWD010000006.1, on the reverse strand, counting down.
CGTGCGACGGACGCTAGACATCGATCTCGTCGCCGACTTCACCTGCCCGTGGTCATGCCTGGGCATGGCGCAGCTCAACCGCGCCTTGGGCAATCTCTCCGGCGACGTCGAGACCCGCTTGCGCTGGCATCCCTTCCGCATGTCGAAGGAAGCCGCCAACGCGGCGCCGCGCAGTTTCCACGACTACCTGGCCGAGCGGCTGCCGGCGGGTATCAGCGTGCCGTTCGCCGAGAAAAGTCTCACCGAGGCCGGGCGTGAACTGGGCATCGACTTTCATTTCGAGAAGCTGGGCCCGCTGCCGAGTACCTCCGAAGCGCATCGCCTGGTGCAGCTGGCGAGCGAGGAAGGCCAGCACGCCGGGGTGGCCGCCGCGATCTTCCGTGCCTATTTCGAGCGTGGCGCGGATATCGGCGATGTGAACGTGCTGGCGGATCTCGCAGCCGAAGCCGGTCTGGCCGAGGCCACGGTGCAGAAATTCCGTGACACGCGCGCCGGCGATCAGGCTCTGGCGGGAAGCGAGGAGCGTCTGCGGGGCTTCGGAGTGCGCACGGTTCCGAACCTGTTGTTCGGTGGCCGCGTGCTGGTTCCGGGGACCGTGAATGTCGCCACCTACGTTCATGCCCTCGACCAGGCGCTGTTTCCGTCCGCCGACGAAGAGTCGCAGGCGCAGCCCACGTTGCATTGATGCCCGCGCGGCGTCGCCGGTCCGGCGGCGCCGCATGCTAATTTACGGCTCGCATGTCGGCCGAATCCATATCAGAACTTCGCGGTGATCTCCGCGCCATCGTCGGCGAGCAGGGCCTGCTCACCGGGGATTCCGTGCGCGAGCGCGCCGGATTGCTGTTCCATGGACGCGTCGATGCCGAACTACTGGTCCGTCCGCGTGATACGAACCAGGTCTCGCGGGTGCTGGCGCTATGCCACGCGCGCGGCCAGCCGGTGGTCACTCACGGTGGCCTCACGGGACTGGTGAACGGCGCCGATGCCGCGCGCAGCGAATTGGTGTTGTCGCTGGAATCCATGAATTCCATCGAACGCGTCGATGTCGCGGGTCGCACCTTGCGGGCCCAGGCCGGCGCGAAACTCGGCAACGTGCAGCGCGAGGCCGAGAAGAACGGCATGGTTTTCCCGCTGGATCTGGGCGCGCGCGACAGCGCCACGGTGGGTGGCAACATCAGCACCAATGCGGGCGGCCTGCGCGTGCTGCGCTATGGAATGATGCGCAACCTCGTGCTGGGCATCGAGGCCGTCCTGGCCGATGGCACTGTGCTCACCTCGATGAACCGCATGTTGAAGAACAACGCTGGCTACGATCTCAAGCAGCTGTTCATAGGCAGCGAGGGCACGCTGGGTGTGGTCACGCGCGCCGAACTTCGCCTGGTGTCACGCACGCGCAGCCAGGAAACGCTGCTCGCGGCGCTGCCAACCTTCGACGCGCTGGTCGAGTTGCTCGATCGCCTGGATTCGGGGCTCGGCGGACAACTCGCGGCTTTCGAAGCACTCTGGGGCAACTACTACGACCTGAACACCGCGGCGCCGGCGTCCAATGCGCCGCCGCTGTCGCGCGGCGCGGCGTTCTACGCCATCGCGGAGACGCTCGGCGGCGATCCCGAGGCGGACCGTGCGCGACTCGAAGCCGTGCTGGGAGAGGCCATGGAAGCGGGCGTGGTGTCCGACGTCACCCTGGCGAACTCGGAAACCGAACGCCGCGCAATCTGGAACATCCGCGAGGATGTCTGGCAGCCCAGGCACATCGCGCCGCTGCTCACCTTCGACGTCAGCCTGCCCATCGAAAACATGAAGGCCTATGTCGAGCAGGTGAATGCCGCGGTCCACGAATTCGCCGGCGAGAATCGCTCGTTCGTCTTTGGCCACATGGCCGACGGCAACCTGCACATCGTGGTCGCTGCCGGCGACGATGCCGCCACCCGCGCGCGCGTCGAGGAGATCGTCTACCGCCCGCTGGCCGCGATCGGCGGGTCGGTGTCCGCCGAGCATGGCATCGGCCTCGAGAAGCGCGCCTATCTACCCTTGTCGCGCAGCGCCGAGGAGATCGCCACCATGCGCACCATCAAGCGCGCGCTCGACCCCAAGGGAATCCTCAATCCTGGCAAGGTGTTTTCATGACCGTCCCCAAACATCTCGATCGTCCGAAGCGCGAAGTCACGGTGGCGGCCATGCAGTTCGCCTGTGGCTGGGACGTCGACGCCAACATCGCCACGGCCGAGCGGCTGGTGCGCCAGGCGGCGAAGCAGGGCGCGCAGATCATCCTCATCCAGGAGCTGTTCGAAACGCCGTATTTCTGCATCGAGCAGGATTCCCGGCACCTGCGCCTCGCGACCAGCGTCGACGACAACAAGGCAATCGCGCATTTTTCGAAGATTGCACGCGAGTTGGGCGTGGTGCTGCCCATCAGCTTCTTCGAGAAGGCGAACAACTCGTACTTCAATTCCATCGCGATACTCGATGCCGACGGGCGGAACCTCGGCGTGTACCGCAAGGCGCACATTCCCAACGGGCCGGGCTACCAGGAGAAGAACTATTTCTCGCCGGGCGACACGGGTTTCATGGTGTTCGACACCAAGTTCGCGCGCATTGGCGTCGCCATCTGCTGGGACCAATGGTTTCCCGAGACCGCGCGCGCGTTGGCGCTGCAGGGCGCCGAACTCATTTTCTTCCCGACGGCGATCGGCAGCGAGCCGCCGCCGGCGTTACCCGTGAACTCGCGCGATCACTGGCAGCGAACGCAGCAGGGTCACGCGGCGGCGAACCTCACGCCCGTAATCGTCTCGAACCGCATCGGCACCGAGAGGGCGCTGCAAGATCCCGAAGGTTTGTACATCCGCTTCTATGGTTCGAGTTTCATCGCCGACGCCACGGGGGCCAAGGTGGCGGAGGCCGACGACGAGCATGAGGCGGTGCTCACCGCGAAATTCGACCTGGGTGCGATCGGCGAGCTGCGGGACAACTGGTTCGTGTTCCGCGACCGGCGGCCGGAGCTGTATGGCGTGCTGACGAGTTACGACGGATCGTCGGGGAATCATAGGGCCCCCGGGCCGATCCATCAGCCCGAGAGCCGCAAATGAAGCGCCGCCCGGCACTCCGTCGATGAGCACATCCGTGCGCTGACATTCGCGCTGAGAGCGGGCGGCATTTAGTAGTGTCATGACTTCACGAAATGACTCACTTGTCGCCGGACGGAGTCATTTATGTGAAATCGCGCGGCGGGATCGCGGCGCGACTCAGGAATTGGTGGAGGCGGCGGGAATTGAACCCGCGTCCGCAAGCACTAGACGTGAGGATCTACGTACGTAGCTGCTTCTTTATTTTCTCGCCTTGCGCTACCCGAAGAGCAGGGAAAACGCCCGACCAGCGACGGTGACTCTTAACGGTTCCGCCCGTAGCACACGGAACCGCGATCCTATGAGCGCGACCCGAGTTTCAGTGGCATAGGCACCAGCTGGTCTCGGGGTCAGCTGCGATTAAGCAGCCAGAGCGTAGTTGTCGTCGTTCGCAACTATGATTTGCAAAGGGATTTACGAGGTCCTTACACCCTCGGTACGCCTCTCACGGTTCGCAACCCACGTCGAAACCGGTCGCCCCCGTAAAAGCACTGCCAGCATACATGGGGCCGAAGCGCGCTGCTGCAAGGGATGCTGGAAACCGCGTGTCGGACTCTTTTCCAGCCGCTGGCGTCCGCGTGCGCCTGCCTGAAGGCGGTATCAGCCCCGTCGCAGTACCCGGGCCTTGTCTCGTTGCCAGTCGCGGTCTTTTTCAGTGGCGCGTTTGTCGTGTTGCTTTTTGCCCTTGGCCAGCCCGATCTCGAGCTTGGCGCGTCCATTCTTCCAGTGCAGGTCGAGCGGCACCAATGTGTAACCCTTGCGCTCCACGCTGCCGAGCAGGCGCGATAGTTCGGCCTTGCTGAGCAGGAGTTTGCGCGTGCGCTTGGGGTCGGCCACCACGTGCGTGGACGTGGTGTTGAGAGGCGTGATCTGCGCCCCGAAAAGGAAAGCTTCGCCTTCCTTGAGATACACGTACCCTTCTGCGATCTGCGCCTTGCCGGCGCGCATCGACTTGACCTCCCAGCCTTCCAGCACCAGCCCGGCTTCCAGGCGTTCTTCGATGAAGTAGTCGTACCGGGCCTTGCGGTTTTCGGCGATGAGGCGCTCGGGGTCTTTTTTTACGGGTTTGTTCATGGGATGAAGCTGGGCATTGTACCCGCGCGTGCAACTAGAATTGGCGACATGCGTGAAGTGAAGCGTTCGGCGCTGATCGCGGAGGCGCCGGCCCGCATGTACCAGCTCATAAACGACGTGGAGCGTTACCCGGAGTTCGTCCCGGGATGCATCGGCGCGCGCGTGGTTTCCCGAAAGGGCAACGAGATGGTGGCCTCTTTGAACATCAAGCGCGGGCCGCTGCATGCCGAGTTCACCACCCGAAATCTGCTCGAGCCCGACAAACGCATCCTCATGCAGTTCGTCAGCGGGCCGTTCCGCGTGCTCGAAGGCCTCTGGACACTGACGCCGCTCGGCGACCTCGGCTGCCGCGTGGAGTTGGAGATGCGTTTCGAGTTCGCGAATCGCGTGGCGGGCGCCCTGTTCGAGCCGCTGTTCGAAAGCACCGCTGCGTCGCTGGTCGACGCATTCGTCAAACGCGCCCGGGAAACCAAGTCTAACTAATGAAACGCTGCCAGGTGTCGTTCGCCCTGCCCGAGCGCCAGTGGACCTGGCAGGTGCATCTGCCGGAGCAGGGGACGGTGGAAGATGCGTTGCGGCTCGCGCGCGCCCAAGCCGCTGGGCAGGACATTCCCTGGGACTCCGCGGATGTCGGAATTTTCGGAGAACCCTGCGGCCGCGCCGCGTTGCCACGCGACGGCGACCGCATCGAGATCTATCGCGCGCTCAGGTCGGACCCGAAGGTGTCCCGGCGGGCTCGGGCAGCGGCTGGGAAGGCGGCAGGGGATCCGGTGCCTTCTCGGCTTCGGAAGCCGGTTCGCTAGTTCCGGATTCGTTCGCGTCGCCTCCGCGGCCCGTCATGCGCTGCCACAGGCTGGGCTTGCGCCGGTTCTTCCTGGTTTCAGCAATGGCTTTCTGAAGGTCGGCTTCGATCTGGGCCAGATCCGCCTGGGTGGGGACGCCGAGATTCTCGATGCGCTGCACCTTCTCCTCCTGGAAGTAGACAGTCAGGCGGCGCTTCAGCGGTTCTTTGATCTGGCGGGAACTGAAGAAGTAGTAATAGTCCCAGCGGCTGTCATCGAATGCATCCGGCACCATCGGGGTGCCCAGCAGGAAGCGCACCTGGCTGCGCGTCATGCCTTCTTTGAGCTGCGCGACCGAATCGGCCACCAGGTAGTTACCCTGCTGAATGTTCATTTTGTAGACGCAGCCGGCGGCGAGCAGCGCACTGGCGAGCAGGATCGTTGATAATGCAAGGCGTTTCATGGTGGCGCATCATACCCGAACGTTTTCAGGAGACTGTTGGCTTGGAAAGCAAAGACCTGCGCAAGGCCGGCCTGAAGGTGACGGGCCCGCGGCTCAAAATCCTCGAGATCCTCGAGGGCAGCCCCACCCGCCACATGTCGGCCGAGGGCATCTACAAGCGGCTGATCGAGTCCAATGAGGACATCGGCCTGGCCACCGTGTATCGCGTGCTCACGCAGTTCCAGGCCGCGGGCCTGGTGTCGCGTCATCATTTCGAAGACGGCATGGCGGTTTTCGAGCTGAACCAGGGTACGCACCATGACCATATCGTGTGTCTGGACTGCGGCCGCGTCGAAGAGTTCATCGACGAGGAAATCGAAGAGCGCCAGGAAGAGATCGCCAAACGTCTGGGCTACGAGTTACGCGACCACGCCATGACGCTGTACGGCCATTGCAAGAAGCCGGGCTGCCCCTCGTCCAAGGGCCCGCAGAGTTCGGGCAAGAACAGCTGACAGCGAGGCCGTCAGGCCTTGCGCTTTCCGGCGCTGCGTCCTTTCTGTTCCGGGCCGCCGGCCATGTTCAGCATCTCGCGCGCGTGTTCGCGCGCCTTACCCGTCACTTCCATGCCGCCCAGCATGCGCGCCAGTTCCTCCGCGCGTTCATCCATCGTGAGCTCGGAAATGGTGGTGCGCGTGGTCTTGCCGTCGGTGAGCTTGGCCACACGCAGATGGTGATGCCCCTGGCTGGCCACTTGCGGCAGATGCGTGACGCACAGTACCTGGCCCGAGAAACCCAACGCCTTGAGTTCGCGGCCAACGATCTCGGCCACCGCGCCACCGACGCCGGAGTCCACCTCGTCGAACACCATGCAGCGCGCGTCCTTGGCGGAGCAGGCCACCTGCACCGCCAGTGACAGTCGTGAAAGCTCACCGCCCGAGGCCACTTTCGCCAGCGGCCGAAGAGGCTGGCCCTGGTTGGCCGTTACGCGAAATTCCACGGCGTCGAGACCATGCGCGGCAGGCTCAACGTTCGGCTGGCTCAGATCGATGAGAAATCGACCGCCCGCCATGCCCAGCACCTGCATGCGATTGGATATGTCCTTGGACAGGGATTTCGCGGCGGCCTGACGATCCAGCGATAGCTGGGTGGCCAGTTTGCGATAGGCCTCGAGCGCCTCGACCTGCTGCTTGCGGAGCGAGTTGAGGTTGTTGTCGGCGCTCTCGAGCTCGGCCAGTTCCTTTTCGAGCGCAGTACCTCTGCCGGGCAGCTCGTGCGTCTGCACGCGATGCTTGCGTCCCAGCTCTTCGATGGCCGCCAGCCTGCGTTCCACTTCTTCCTGGCGTGCGGGATCGATGTCCAGCGACTCCAGATATCGCGACAACTCGCGTGCCGCCTCGCGGATCTGGATGGTGGCTTCGTCCACCATCGGGATGACCTTGGCCAATCGCTGATCCACGCCGGACAGCGTCTTGATCCCGGCCAGCGCGCGTGATGCCGTCGCGTGTGCATTGCCTTCATCGGAATCGTAGAGCAGACCCACGGCAGCCTGCGCCGCCTCGGCGAGACGCCCGCGGTTGGAATGCCGTGTTCGTTCCTCGGTCAGCGCCGCAACTTCGCCTTCCTTGAGATCGAGCGCCTTGAGTTCGCCGACCTGGTGGCGAAGCATCTCGATGCGCGAATCCCGGTCGCGGGCCTTGCCCTCGAGTTCGGCCGTGCGGTTCACCAGGCCAATCCACGTCTTGTGTGCCTCGCGCACCTTGTCCGCGAGTTCGAGGTTCTTGCCGAAATCGTCGAGCAACTCGCGCTGCGCGCTCGGTCGCGTCAGCGACTGGAATTCGTGTTGCCCGTGGATGTCAACAATAAGCCCGCCCACGTCGCGCAGCAGCTGCAGTGGTACCGACACGCCGTTGAGATACCCGCGCGAGCGGCCATCCGCGGCTATGACCCGGCGCACGGTAAGTTCGCCTTCCGCATCCACTGATTGATCTTTCAGCAGGTCGCGCAGCGCCGCGCCGCTCTTGCTGATGTCGAACGTGGCCGACAGTTCGGCGCGCTCCGTGCCTGCGCGGACGACTTCGGCGCCACCCTTGCCGCCGGCCAGCAGGGCCAGCGCGTCCACGATGATGGATTTTCCGGCGCCGGTTTCGCCTGTGAGCACGGTGAGCCCGGCGCGAACTTCCAGTTCGACCAGGTCGATGATGGCGAAGTCTCGAATCTGCAGGTGGGTCAGCATGGTTTTCCCTGACGGGCACTCACTCGGAGGTGTCGAAGCCGCCGCGACCCCAGTGGAGCTTGGAGCGCAGCAGGCGGTAATACTCGAACTTGTTCGGATGCAGCAGCGTGATCGTCTGCTGCGTCGGATGGATCTCGAGCGTAGTGCCCGGAGCGAGGTCGCCCAGCGGCACGCCGTCGCAGGTGACCTGCGCCTGCGTATCGGGACGATCGATGAGTTTGACCGAGATCACCGAGCGGCCCGAAACCACGATGGGTCGATCGGACAACGTGTGCGGGCAGATGGGCGCGAGCACCAGCGCATCGAGATGCGGCGAAAGGATGGGGCCGCCGCAGGACAGCGCGTACGCGGTCGAGCCGGTGGACGTCGCGACGATGAGCCCGTCACCGCCGTGCGAATTGACGTACACACCGTCGATCCAGGTTTCGAAATCGAGCATGCGCCCGGTCTGCCACTTCTGCAGTACCACGTCGTTCAGCGCCAGAGCCCGGGCGACCAGTCCCTTGCCATTGACGATGCGCGCTTCGAGCAGCGCACGTTCGTCGCGCTCGCAACGCCCTTCGAGCGCGGCATCGACGGATGTCAGCATGTCCTGGGGCAGCACGTCGGTGAGAAAACCCAGGCGGCCGCGGTTGATGCCGATGAGCGGAACGCCGCGATGCGCGACCAGCCGCGCGGCATACAGCAGAGTGCCGTCGCCGCCGATGGCGATGACCAGGTCCGCACGTTCGGCGATTTCCGATTCCGGCACACGGATCGCCAGGTCGGCGGCGGCATCGAGCGAGTTTTCGTTCGATGGATCGGGCGTGGGCAAAAGCGCCTGCACCCCACGTTTCTTCAGGTGGGGGAGCAATGTCAACGCGGATTCCGCGACGCGTGGATCGCTGAATCGGCCTATTAGCGCGCAAGCTTGCGCCGGTAGTGCCATGCTGCTTTGTAACAGATGCCCCTCAGGGGGCCAATGCACTGAATCACATCGAAAACCGGCCATTGGGGCCTTGGCCGCTTTCTTGACGGTCCGATGACCGCAAAGTAGGTTTTGACCCGTGGCGAACGAGACTTCCGACGACGTACTTTCCGAACGCGAACAGCTGCTGCTCCGTGTCCTGGTGGGCAGTTACATCCGTGACGGCCAGCCGGTGGGGTCGAGATCCTTGTCCCGCGAGTCGGGGTTGTCCCTGTCCTCCGCCACCATCCGGAACATCGTCGCGGACCTCGAGTCGCTGGGGTTCGTCAGCTCGCCGCATACCTCGGCCGGGCGCGTTCCCACCGACAAGGGTTATCGCTTCTTCGTCGATTCACTGCTGAAGTCGCGGCCTCCCACCGAGGACGATCCCGCGGTCGCCGAACTGCGCCGCCAGCTCGATGCCGCGCGCGACGACTCGAAGGCGCTGGTCGCCGCCGCTTCACAGCTGTTGTCGAACTTCACGCGCCTGGCGGGCGTGGTGACCTTGCCGCGCGCACAGATGGCGTCGATCACGCAGGTGGAGTTCGTCGGGCTTTCCGACAACCGCGTGCTGGTCATCCTGGTCTTCAACGACCGGGAAGTGCAGAACCGCATCATCCAGCTGGAGCGATATCACTCCGCGGACGAGTTGCGCCGCGCCGCCAACTTCCTCACCGAGCGCTGCCGCGGAAAGACGCTGGCGCAGGTGCGCGCCGACATCCTGCGCGAGATGCACGAAGCGCGCGAAAACATGAACTCGATGATGAAGGACGCCATCAACGTGGCGGAGCACGTGTTCAAACCTGAAGACCCGCGCATGGAATACGTGATCGCGGGCGAAACCAATCTGATGGGCGCGGGCGAATTGTCGTCGGTGGACAAGCTGCGCCGCCTGTTCGAAGCCTTCAACGAGAAACGCGACATCCTGAACCTGCTGGACCACAGCCTGCGCGCCGAAGGCGTGCAGATTTTCATCGGCCAGGAATCCGGCTACCGCATCCTCGACGACGTCAGCATGGTGACTGCGCCGTACAGCGCGGACAACGAAGTGGTGGGCGTCATCGGCGTGATCGGGCCCACGCGCATGGCGTACGAACGCGTGATTCCCATCGTCGACGTGACCGCGAAGATTCTCGGCGCCGCTCTCGCACGCCGTTGACGCGCTTCCGGCGGCCAAGACCAGGGCGGGAGCGCGCCACACTGCGCCTGTTCATCGCGGCAGCCGACAACGACGCACTTGATTAACTGCGCGTTGCCCCCACAATGCCGACTCGGTTCGTGCAGATAAAGCATAACTAGCTGATTTTATTGAGGTCTTTGATGGCTGACCCGACCAATGCATCCGCTCCCGCGACATCGGACGAAAAAACAGAAGTGCTGCCTGAAACCGCCGTGCAGCTGGTGGAAATGGAAAGGCTGAAGACCGAGCTCGCTGGCGCCGAAGAGCGCGCGAAGAATCACTGGGAGCAGTACCTCCGCGCGCTGGCCGACGTGGACAACGTGCGTAAGCGCGGCGCCAAGGATCTGGAGAGCGCGCGGCAATTCGCCGTCGAGAAATTCGCGCAGGACCTCATCGGCGTGAAGGACTCCCTCGAGCTGGGCATCCAGAATTCAGCCAAGGGCGACGTGGCGGCCCTCGTCGAAGGGCAAAGCGCGACACTGCGGCTGCTGGCGAAGGCCTTCGAGAAAGCCCAGATCGAAGAAATCAATCCGGAAGGGCAGGCATTCAACCCCGAGCTGCACGAAGCCATGATGACGCAGCCCAGCGATGCGCCGCCGGATACCGTGCTGACCGTGATCCAACGCGGCTATCAGTTGAACGGGAGATTGTTGCGCCCGGCGCGCGTGGTCGTGTCGGCCGCAAAATAGCAAACAGGGAAGAATTCCCGCTTGAAACAAAAGACCCGGGCTCCAGAAAGGGGGCACGTGGGTCAATACCCAAAAAGAGTGAGTGGAGTCTGATATGGGCAAGGTAATCGGCATCGATCTGGGAACCACCAATTCCTGCGTCGCGATCATGGAAAGCGGCAAGCCGCGCGTCATCGAGAACAGCGAGGGTGATCGCACCACGCCGTCCATCGTCGCGTTCACCAAGGACAACGAAGTGCTGGTCGGGCAATCGGCCAAGCGCCAGGCAGTGACCAACCCGCAGAACACCTTGTTCGCGGTGAAGCGCCTCATCGGCCGTCGCTTCGACGACGCTGTCGTGCAGAAGGACATCAACATGGTGTCCTACAAGATCGCCAAGGCCGACAACGGCGACGCCTGGGTGGAAGCCCAGGGCAAGAAAATGGCGCCGCCGGAAGTCTCGGCGCGCGTGCTCATGAAGATGAAGAAGACGGCGGAAGATTTCCTCGGTGAAGAAGTAACCGAGGCCGTCATCACCGTGCCTGCTTACTTCAATGACTCGCAGCGCCAGGCAACCAAGGACGCCGGCCGCATCGCGGGCCTCGAAGTGAAGCGCATCATCAATGAACCCACCGCGGCCGCGCTGGCCTACGGCCTCGACAAGGCTGGGAAGGACCGCAAGATCGTGGTGTACGACCTCGGCGGCGGCACCTTCGACGTGTCGGTCATCGAGATCGCCGAGATCGACGGCGAGCGCCAGTTTGAAGTGCTTTCCACGAACGGCGACACCTTCCTGGGTGGCGAGGACTTCGACAACCGCGTCATCAACTTCCTCGCGGATGAATTCCTGAAGGAGTCCGGCGTCGACGTGCGCAAGGATCCCCTGGCCGTGCAGCGCCTCAAGGAAGCCGCGGAGAAGACCAAGATCGAGCTGTCGTCGAGCCAGCAGACCGACGTGAACCTGCCGTACATCACGGCGGACGCGTCCGGTCCCAAGCATCTCAACATCAAGATGACTCGCGCAAAACTCGAGTCGCTGGTGGAAGAGCTGGTCAAGCGCACCATCGAGCCCTGTCGCACGGCCCTCAAGGATGCCGGCGTGGGCACACAGGACATCGCCGAGGTCATCCTCGTCGGTGGCCAGACGCGCATGCCGCTGGTGCAAAAGTACGTGAAGGAGTTCTTCGGCAAGGAGCCGCGCAAGGACGTGAACCCGGATGAAGCGGTCGCTGTCGGCGCCGCGATCCAGGCGGGCGTGCTCGCGGGCGACGTCAAGGACGTGCTGCTGCTCGACGTGACGCCGTTGTCACTGGGCATCGAGACCGAAGGCGCGGTGGTCGACAAGATCATCGAGAAGAACACGACGATTCCGACCAAGGCCACCAAGGTCTACTCGACGGCTTCGGACAGCCAGCCGGCCGTGACCATCCACGTGTTGCAGGGCGAGCGCACGCGCGCCGCCGACAACAAGTCACTGGGCAAGTTCGACCTCACGGACATCCCGCCGATGCCGCGCGGCCAGCCGCAGATCGAAGTCACGTTCGACATCGATGCCAACGGCATCATGCACGTGTCCGCGAAAGAGAAGACCACGGGCAAGGAACAGAAGATCATCATCAAGGCTTCTTCGGGTCTGTCCGAGGACGAGATCAAGCGCATGGTGGCCGACGCCGAGGCGCATGCCGAGGAAGACAAGAAGATCAAGGAGCTCGTGGAGTCTCGTAACCGCGCCGAGCAGGTGGTGCACTCCGTCGAGAAGTCACTCAAGGACCTGGGCGACAAGGTGGACGGCGCCGAACGCGCCAAGGTGGAATCCGCCATTTCGGATCTGCGTACCGCGCTCAAGGGTGACGACAAGGCCGCCATCGACAAGAAGTTCGAAGCGCTGATCGGCGCCGCGGGCACCATCATGCAGCAGGCCCAGGCCGCGCAGGGTGGTGGTGCGGGGCCGGATGCCGCGGCTGGCGGCGCCGCAGGCGCGGCGGATTCGTCCGGCAAGGGCAACGACGACGCGGTGGACGCCGAGTTCGAAGAAGTCAAGGACAAGAAGAAAGACTGATAGTTAGTCCTCGGGAGGGGACGAGCCCGAATGGCGAAGCGCGACTATTACAAGGTGCTGGACGTTCCCCGCACCGCGACCGAAGCCGACATCAAGAAGGCTTACCGTCGGTTGGCCATGAAATATCACCCGGACCGCAATCCGGGTGATAAAGAGGCCGAAGAGAAGTTCAAGGAGGCCAAGGAGGCCTACGAAGTTCTTTGCGAGGCCGACAAGCGCGCCGTTTACGATCAGCACGGGCATGCCGGCATCGACGCTCAGCGTAACGCCGGCGGCCGCGGCGGTTTCCAGGGCGCGGATGCGTTCGGGGAAATGTTCGGCGAGATGTTCGGCGACATCTTCGGTGGTGGGCGCCGTGGCGCCGGCGGCCGGCAGGTGTTTCGCGGCGCCGATCTCAAGTACGAGCTCGAACTGGACCTCGCGCAGGCGGTGTTCGGTCACTCCTCGGAGATCGACGTCGCCAAGCTCATGGAGTGCGACACCTGTGCGGGCAGCGGCGCGGCCAAGGGCCACAAGCCCGTCACCTGCGAGACCTGCAATGGCGCCGGCCAGGTGCGCATTTCGCAGGGCTTCTTCCAGTTGCAGCAGCCTTGTCCGCATTGCCGCGGCACGGGCAGCATCATCAAGAATCCCTGCGATTCCTGCCTCGGGCAGGGCCGCGTGCGCCGCTCGAAGCGATTGGCAGTGAAGATTCCCGCCGGCGTGGACACCGGTGATCGCATACGTCTTTCGGGCGAAGGTGAGGCGGGGCGCAATGGCGGCCCGCCGGGCGATCTGTATGTCGAAGTGCACGTGCGCGAGCACGAGATATTCGAGCGCGATGGAGAGAACCTTTCCTGCCAGGTGCCCGTGAGTTTCGCCACGGCGGTGCTAGGTGGCAGCGTCGAAGTGCCCACGCTCGATGGCGCGGTGTCGCTGAAGATTCCGTCGGAGACGCAATCCGGCCGTGTCTTCAGATTGCGCGACAAAGGTGTGAAGCCGGTACGCGGTGGCGCCCGCGGCGATCTGTTCTGCACCGTGGTCGTCGAGACGCCGGTGAATCTGAGCAGCGAGCAGAAGGACCTTCTGCGCCAGTTCGAGGAATCGGTGCACAAGGGCGGCAAGAAACACGCGCCGCGCGGCGAAAGCTTTTTCGAGGGCGTGAAGCGCTTCTTTTCGAGCGAGCCCAGCTAATCCCCGGGCGGCAGCGAAGCCAGTCGCAGCACGCCCCGCAATTCCGCCGCCGCCGCGGCCGATTCAGCTCTGTACTCCGGCGTTGCCCGGATCGCGAGCAATACCCGTTCAGCCGCCTGCCTGCCGGCCGCGAGATCACTCGGAAAATGCACGCCGCACACGGCGCGTTGCCGCGCAAACGACGAAGCGCGCGTTTCCAGGACCGCGCGTTTCTCGGGCACGAGATCAGAAAGCATTCCGGCCATGGCCCAGCCGAAAGCTGAATGCCCGCTGGGATAGGAAAGGTCGCCTCGCACGTTGTCGATGCAGGGTTTCAGCCGCGGCTCGATCTCGTAGGGGCGCAACCGCCGGAAGTGTTCCTTGACCGCGCGCACGTAGATGCGCACGTCGTCCTCGACCCGTTCGGCCAATTTTTCCACGCGTGGCAATTGCGGCGGGTTCCCGGCGTCGAGGCCGAGCGCGCCATAGAAACGCCGCACCTCGGTCTTGCGATCGGCGCGCGCCGCGGCCATCTCCTCCGCGCTGCGTGTGGCCTGCAGGGCCAGTAGTTCGTCGAGTTCGGCGCGCGTGGCGGCCGAGTCGGCCTCGGCCGGGGCGCCGAAGGTTGCCACGAAGGCCGCGGTATCCGCCGCCAGGAAACGCGTGGCGCGGTCGTCATGCCACTTCCATGCTCCGTACAGCAGCAGGACCGCCCCTGTGGCCGCCAACCATCGCGTGCGGAGTTTCATGCGCGGATGTCTATCACGACGATGAAAAGTCAGCCGGCCCAGCCACGCGAACGCTCGATGGCCTGATGCCAGCGGGCGCGCCGGGTGGCGACCTGATCGCGCGAGAGCCGGGGTTCGAAGCGCTGGTCGAGCCGCCAGAGGGACGCCAGTTGTTCCTGCGACTGCCAGAAGCCCACGCCGAGGCCTGCGAACGCCGCGGCGCCGAAGGCCGTGGTCTCGGTGTTCACCGGGCGCAGCACCGGCACGCCGAGCAGATCCGCCTGGAATTGCAGGAGCAGGTTGTTGCGTGCCGCGCCGCCATCGACTCGCAGCTCCGTCAACGGCTGGGGGCAATCCTGTTGCATGGCCTCGATGAGGTCCGCGCTCTGGAAAGCGATGCTCTCCACCGCGGCGCGCGCGACATGCGCGCGCGTCGAGCCGCGCGTGAGGCCGATCAGCAGGCCGCGCGCATTGGCGTCCCACTGCGGGGCGCCGAGTCCGGCGAACGCGGGCACGAGGTAGACGTCGCCGGTGTCGGGCACGCTGGCCGCGAGCGCCTCGATTTCGTCCGAGCGCTGGATGATTCCCAAGCCATCGCGCAACCACTGCACGGTGGCGCCGCCCATGAACACGCCGCCTTCTAGTGCGAACTGGCTGGTGCCCGCGCGCCGCGAGGCCACCGTGGTAAGCAGGCGGTGCCGCGAGAACCGCGGCTTCGCCCCCGTGAACGTGAGCGCGAAGCACCCCGTGCCATAAGTGTTCTTCGCCAGGCCCGGCAGGCAGCAGCCCTGGCCGAACAATGCCGCCTGTTGATCGCCGGCGATGCCGGTCACCGGTAGATTGACGCCATCGAGATCGATGCTGATGGCCGAAGCGTTGTCCAGGCAGGTATCGACGATCTCCGGGAGGCAGGCGCGCGGCACGTCCAGGAGCGCCAGCAGTTCGTCGTCCCAGGACCCGGTATGCAGGTTGTAGAACAACGTGCGGCTGGCGTTGGTCGCATCGGTGACGTGACGCCGATGCCCGCTGAGTTTGTACAGCAACCAGCTGTCGATGGTGCCGAAGGCGAGTTCGCCTCTTTCGGCACGCGCCCGCGCACCCGGCAGATGATCGAGCAGCCACGCCAGCTTGGTGCCCGAGAAATACGGGTCGAACAGCAGCCCGGTGCGGTGGGAAACATCCGGCTCGTGACCTGCGGCTCGCAGTGCGTCGCAGGCGGCGGCGGTGCGGCGATCCTGCCAGACGATGGCATTGGCCAAGGGCTCGCCGGTGGCGCGATCCCAGAGAATCGTCGTCTCGCGCTGGTTGGTGATGCCGACCGCCGCGATGTCGCGTGGGCCGGCATCGGCTTTGCGCAACACCTCGAGCATGGTCGCGCGCTGGGTGGCGTAGATCTCGTTCGCGTCGTGCTCGACCCAGCCTGGCTGTGGAAAATATTGCGCGAACTCACGCTGGGCCAGCGCGACCACGCGGCCTTCCGCGTCGAACAACAGACTGCGCGAGCTGGTAGTGCCCTGGTCGAGCGCGAGCACGTAGCGTGCGGCGCTCATCGCGACTCAGTCCGCGAGGCCGCGTGGACGCAGACCCGCGGCTCGGTAGATGGCATCGATCGCGCGCATGTTGCCGATGGCATCGTCGCCACCGGTGAGCGGCTGCGCTCGCCCCTCGAGTACTTCCATGACGTGTCGCAACTGGTAATGGAACGTGGTGTCGCCGCCCGAAACGATTTGCGGCATGGGCGAGTTCGGCCCTTCGATGGACAGCGTGGCGCCGGAGTGTGGCGACACCGGGTTCTCGATCTCGAGGATTCCCTGATCGCCATGGACTCGCAGCCGCCGGTACAACGAGCCATCCTGCGGCTGCATGGAGCACTTGAGCGTAGCGGTGGGTCCGCTGGTGAAGGCCATCTGCGCTTCGATGTCGAGATCGACACCGGGCGAGCCACAGCGCGCGTTGGCGCTGGTGATGGTGGGCTCGTCACCGGCAATCGTGCGGATCCAGTGCATGCAGTAACAGCCGAGATCCATGAGCGCACCGCCACCCAGCGCTTCGACGTAACGCAGTTCGCCGGGACTGTCCGGCAGGTCGGCATTGAACGTGGCTTCGATGCGATTGATGCGCCCGATGGCGCCGCCGCGAATCGCCGCCAGGGCGCGTTCGAACAGCGGATGAAAGCGGTAATGAAAGCCTTCGAAGGCGTATCTGCCGGTGGCGCGCGCCGCGGCGACGATTTCCGCCGCATCCTGCGCGTTGTTGGCGAAGGGTTTTTCCACGAGCACATGTTTGCCGCTTTCGAGCGCGGCGACGCACCACTCGAGGTGGGCGGAAGGCGGCAGCGCGCAATACACGAGATCGATGTCGTCGCGGACGACGAGTTCGGCGTAACTGCCAAAGGCCATGGGTATGGAGTGCTGCGCGGCGAAGTCGCGCGCCCGTTCCAGATCGCGCGAGGCGATGGCGGTGACTTCGGCGCCCAGCGTCTCGTTGGCCGGAGTGACGATGCCACGAGGCGCGATTCGCGCCGCTCCAAGGATGCCGATGCGTATCATGGGGTGGCAGTCTCGCATGACTGCCTGCGCTGCGGCACACTGTCGCCTCGCATTGACGACTTTGTCATGGATTCAGGAGCAAACTTGATGGCAGCCCCAGGCATCGCACTCATCGGCGCCACCGGGCGCATGGGGACGGCCATCGTGCGCGCGGCAGTCGCGGAACAGAGCATCGCGGTCACCGCAGCCATCGCATCGGCGGGTAGCAAGTCCGCGGGACGCGACATCGGCGAACTGGCGGGTGTCGCCGCACTGGGTGTCCGCGTGCTCGACAGACTGCCGGCTGATCTGGGCGGCGCGCAGGTCGCCATCGATTTCTCCCGGCCCGAGCTCAGCCTCGAAGCATTGCGAACCTGTCATGCGAAGCGAGTACCCATCGTGATCGGCACCACCGGTCATGGCGCCGGCTTCGAAGCTCAGGTGTCCGCGGCGGCGCGCGACATCGCCGTGCTGGTTGCGCCTAACACCTCCATTGGTGTCGCGGTCGCGCAGGAGCTGGTGCGCCTCGCTGCGCAGGCATTGCCAGCGGGTTTCGACATCGAGATCGTTGAAGCTCACCACAAGCACAAACTCGACGCTCCCTCGGGCACGGGCCTGGCGCTGGCAGAGAGCGCAGCGCAGGGGCGCGGCCTGGATCCGCGCCAGTTCGTGGTTGCCGGACGTGAAGGACAGGGTCTCCGGAAAGAGGGCGAAATCGGCATTGCCTCGATCCGCGCCGGCGATATCGTGGGTACCCATACAGTATGGTTCGCCGGGCCAGGAGAGCGCCTGACGGTCACCCACGAGGCCACCGACCGGGCGATATTTGCCCGTGGGGCGCTCCGGGCGGCCGCCTGGGTCGCGTCGCAAAAGCCAGGAAGATATTCAATGGCCAACGTACTTGGATTGAAAACAACCAGTTAGCGCACTTTTCGTTTCAAGTCTTTAGAACTTTTCAGGTTATTTCGCCGCGAAACGAACAAGAAGTTTCGTGGACACCCCGGGGCACCCTTCGTAAAATTGCCGCCTAATCCGAAACGGGTTAGTCCAACGCAGGGCGGGAGGATGTTCGAGAGAACTCCTCCCGCTTTGTGCATGTACGCTCCGCGCGGAGAGCATCCACTCAATCATCATTTTTTACGGGCCTGTCGAGGCTCGACGGGAGTTTCCGCGTGACGATAACCGCGGTTCTGGCTCTGGAAGATGGAACCATCTTCAACGGCCAGTCTATCGGCGCCAAGGGCAATACCACCGGCGAAGTTGTTTTCAATACGGCGCTGACCGGCTATCAGGAAATAATCACCGATCCATCGTATTCACGACAGATCGTTACGCTGACCTATCCACACATCGGCAACACGGGCACGACCCCCGAGGATCTCGAGGCTCCCATGGCGTACGCCGCGGGCCTGGTAGTTAGGGACGTGCCGCCGCAGGCGAGCAACTGGCGCAAGTCGGAGGACCTGCGCGAATTCCTGGCCCGCCACAAGCTGGTGGCCATCTCCGGCATCGACACGCGCAGGCTCACGCGCATCCTCCGCGAGAAGGGAGCACAGGCCGGGTGCATCATGGCCGGCGACAAGATCGACGCGGCCGCCGCGGTGCGCCTCGCGAAAAAGTTTCCTGGCCTGAAGGGCATGGACCTGGCGAAGGTGGTGTCGGTCAAGCGGCAGTACCAGTGGAATGAAGGCACTCTGTGGCAACCCGAGAACCGCCCGGTGATGCGCGCGCACCAGCGCCTGCACGTCGTGGCCTATGACTTCGGCGTGAAGCGCAACATCCTGCGAATGCTCGCCGATCGCGGCTGCCGCATGACGGTGGTGCCGGCGCAAACCACGGCCGAGGAGGTTCTCGCGCTCGAGCCGGATGGCGTTTTCCTCTCCAATGGTCCCGGCGATCCGGAACCCTGCGACTACGCCATCGAGGCGATCCGCGCGCTGATCGTCGCGGACATGCCCACCTTCGGAATCTGCCTCGGTCACCAGTTGCTGGGCCTGGCGAGCGGTGCGCGCACCATGAAAATGAAGTTCGGCCACCACGGTGCGAACCACCCGGTTCAGGACCTGGAGACGGGCCGCGTGTACATCACCAGCCAGAATCATGGTTTCGCGGTGGACGAGAGCGACCTGCCGTCCACTTTGAAGGCAACGCATCGTTCATTGTTCGATGGCTCGCTGCAGGGCATCGCGCGTATCGACAAGCCTGCATTCAGCTTCCAGGGACATCCCGAAGCCAGCCCGGGGCCGCAGGAGATGGGCGCGCTGTTCGACCGCTTCGTGCACCTCATGCTGAGACGACTTCAGCAAAAACTCCGTGCCCGTTCCAGCGGGAAGAATCCGCCAGATAAAGCCGCCTAGTTTTCAAAATGCCAAAACGTACCGACATCGAAAGCATCCTGATCATCGGCGCCGGCCCCATCGTCATCGGGCAGGCGTGCGAGTTCGACTATTCCGGAGCGCAGGCCTGCAAAGCGCTGAGAGAAGAGGGTTACCGCGTCATCCTGGTCAACTCCAATCCCGCGACCATCATGACGGACCCGGAGATGGCCGACGCCATCTACATCGAGCCGATCAACTGGCGCACGCTGGCCCGCATCATCGAGAAGGAAGAGCCGGATGCCTTGCTGCCCACCATGGGTGGCCAGACCGCGCTGAACTGCGCGCTCGACCTGGTGCGCGAAGGTGTTCTCGCGCGTCATGGCGTGGAAATGATCGCCGCCTCGCGCGAAGCCATCGACATGGCCGAGGACCGCGAACTTTTCAAGAACGCGATGAAGGAGATCGGCCTGGAGTGTCCGCGCGCCGCCGTGGCGCATACGCTGGCGCAGGCACAGGAGATCCAGCAGACGCTCGGGTTCCCGTGCGTGATCCGTCCGTCCTTCACCATGGGTGGTTCGGGCGGCGGTATCGCCTACAACCGCGAGGAATTCGAGCAGATCGTCGAGCGCGGCCTCGATGCCTCGCCGACTTCCGAAGTGCTGATCGAGGAATCGGTGATCGGCTGGAAGGAATACGAGATGGAAGTCGTCCGCGACCGGAACGACAACTGCATCATCGTGTGCTCGATCGAGAACCTCGATCCCATGGGCGTGCACACGGGCGATTCGATCACCGTGGCGCCGGCGCAGACCCTCACCGACAAGGAATACCAGCGCATGCGCAACGCCTCGGTGGCGGTGCTGCGCAAGATCGGTGTGGAAACCGGCGGGTCGAACGTGCAGTTTGCCGTGAGCCCGAAAGATGGCCGGTTGCTGGTCATCGAGATGAATCCGCGCGTGTCGCGATCTTCCGCGCTCGCCTCGAAGGCCACCGGCTTCCCGATCGCCAAGATCGCGGCCAAGCTTGCCGTGGGTTACACGCTGGACGAGCTCAAGAACGACATCACTGGCGGCGCGACGCCCGCCTCGTTCGAACCGTCCATCGACTACGTGGTCACCAAGGTGCCGCGTTTCACCTTCGAGAAATTCCCGACCGCCAACTCGCGCCTGACTACCCAGATGAAGTCGGTGGGCGAGGTCATGGCCATCGGACGCACTTTCCAGGAGTCGTTGCAGAAAGCGCTGCGTGGCCTCGAGACCGGTCTCGACGGGCTCAACGAGATATTCAAGGGTGAGTTGTCGGAAGACGATCGCGACAAGCTGGCGTACGAGCTGCGCGCGCCCGGTCCGAACCGTTTGCTGTACCTGGCCGATGCGTTCCGCGCGGGATGGTCACAGGAGCGCATCCAGGAACTGACCTACGTCGACCCGTGGTTCCTGGCGCAGATCCAGGATCTCATCGTCGAAGAAGCGCGTGTACGTGAAGAAGGGCTCTCGTCGCTGGATGCCGCGCGCATGCTCGAGCTCAAGCGCAAGGGTTTCTCCGACAGCCGGCTGGCGCGGCTCACGGGCATCAAGGAGCAGGGCATGCGCGAGAAACGCCATGCGCTGAACGTGCGACCGGTGTTCAAGCGCGTGGATACCTGCGCCGCCGAGTTCGCGACCTCCACGGCCTATCTTTATTCCACCTACGAAGAAGAGTGCGAGGCCGCCCCCACGAACAAGCGCAAGATCATGATCCTGGGCGGCGGGCCGAACCGCATTGGCCAGGGAATCGAGTTCGACTATTGCTGCGTGCACGCCGCGCTGCAGCTGCGCGAGGACGGCTTCGAGACCATCATGGTCAACTGCAATCCGGAGACGGTGTCGACCGACTACGACACTTCGGATCGCCTGTACTTCGAGCCGCTGACGCTCGAGGACGTGCTCGAAGTCATCCACAAGGAAAAGCCCGAGGGAGTGATCGTGCAGTACGGCGGCCAGACGCCGCTGAAGCTTTCACGCGCACTCGAGGCTGCCGGCGCGCCCATCATCGGCACGTCGCCGGATTCCATCGACGTGGCCGAGGACCGCGAACGCTTCCAGTTGCTGGTGAAGCAGCTGGGCCTCAAACAACCGGCGAACGCCACGGCGCGCACCGAGGATTCCGCGGTGGAACTCGCCCGGCAGGTGGGTTTCCCGCTGGTGGTGCGGCCCTCGTACGTGCTGGGTGGCCGCGCGATGGAGGTGGTCTTCAACGAAGACGACCTGCGTCACTACATGAACACCGCGGTGAGCGTGTCCAACGACAGCCCCGTGCTGCTCGACCGTTTCCTGGACGTCGCCATCGAAGTCGACGTCGATGCCTGCGCCGACGGCGAAGACGTGCTGATCGGCGGAATCATGGAACACGTGGAACAGGCAGGCGTGCACTCCGGGGATTCCGGTTGCTCGCTGCCGCCCAACAGCCTGTCGCCGGAGATCCAGTCGGAACTGCGTGAGCAGACCCGCAAGCTGGCCAAGGCGCTGAACGTGGTCGGCCTCATGAACATCCAGTTCGCCATCCAGAACGGCATCATCTACGTGCTGGAAGTGAATCCGCGTGCCTCGCGCACCGCGCCCTTCGTCTCCAAGGCCACGGGCGTGCCGCTGGCCAAGATCGGCGCGCGCGTCATGGCGGGTCGCAAGCTCAAGTCGCTGGATGGCGTCAGCGAAGTCGTACCGCCTTACTACTCGGTCAAGGAAGCGGTATTCCCCTTCACCAAGTTCCCCGAGGCCGATCCCATCCTGGGCCCCGAAATGAAAAGCACGGGCGAAGTCATGGGCACCGGGCGCACGTTCGGCGAAGCCTACGCCAAGGCCCAGGCGGCGTCCGGCGTGACGCTGCCGCGCAATGGCGTGGTGTTGATCAGCGTGCGCGACCGCGACAAGGCGGGCGCCGTGATGCTGGCGAAGAAACTGGTGGAGAAGGGCTTCGAGATCGCGGCCACCGATGGCACGGCCAGGCTCATCACCGAGGCGGGCGTGCCCTGCAAACGGGCCAACAAGGTGCGCGAAGGCCGGCCGCACATCGTCGACATGATCAAGAACGACGAGTTCGCGATGATCGTCAACACCACGGAAGGCAAGACGGCCATCGTCGAGTCGAACTCCATCCGTCGCGAGGCGGTCCACAAGCGGGTGACTTACTACACGACACTCGCGGGCGCGCTGGCAACCTGCGAAGCTCTCGATCACCTGGATGCCGTGGAAGTGAACCGGCTGCAGGATCTGCATAAAGAGGCGAGGCCATGAAACGTACTCCGATGACGCTGCGCGGCGCCGAGGCACTGCGCATTGAGCTGAAGCGACTGAAGGGCGAGGATCGCCCGCGCGTCATCAAGGCGATTGCCGAGGCGCGCAGCCACGGCGATCTCTCGGAGAACGCCGAGTACCATGCCGCGCGAGAACAGCAGGGTTTCATCGAAGGCCGCATTGGCGAGATCGAGGCCAAGCTCTCGACCGCCGAGGTGATCGACACGGCGTCTCTCAACAACACGGGCAAGGTGATCTTCGGCGCCACCGTGGACCTGGAAGACCAGGAGGATGGCAAGGCCATCTGCTACCAGATCGTTGGCGAGGACGAGGCCGACATCAAGACCGGCCGTATCTCGATCACTTCGCCAATCGCACGCGCACTGGTGGGCAAGAGCGCCGGCGACGTGGTCGACGTGGTCGCGCCCGGCGGTAAACACAGCTACGAAGTGATGAAAGTCCGCTACGTCTGAGCGGGCCGACCGGTATTCGATAACGTATTTCGGCGCGGCGTGCGTCTCTCAACTGCGAGTCTCACTCGCTCGGAGGGGTAATGAAGCGTTTCGCATCGTGGTTCGCATTGCGGTCCGCATTGTCCATAGTGGCACTGTGTATCTCGCTGCCCTCACTGGCGCAGGAGTGGATTCCACTGCAGGACGGCAAGAGTCTCGCGGGCTGGAAAGCCGCCGAGCGACCCGAATCATGGACGGTGCAGGACGGCGCATTCGTGTCAGGTGGTGACCGCTCGCACCTGTTCTACGTTGGCAAGGTCGGTCCGCGTGGCAAACCTGGCGACTTCAAGAACTTCGAGTTCTCCGCCGAGGTGATGACCTCTCCCGGCGCCAACAGCGGCATCTACGTTCATACGAAGTGGCAGGGCCCGGGCTGGCCCGATGCCGGTTACGAACTTCAGGTCATCAACTCCAATCCGCCCGCCGAAAAGATGAACGGTTACATCGAACACAAGATGACCGGCAGCATCTACGCGGTGCGCAATACCTACGTCGCGCCGGCCCGCGACAACGAGTGGTTCAACTACCGCATTCGCGTGGTGGGCAAGACCATCCAGACCTTCATCGACGACAAGCTCATCTGCGAGTACGCGGAGCCCGAGAATCCTTTCCGGCCTGCGGACAAGAAGGGGCGCCTGTTGAGCTCGGGTACCTTCGCTCTCCAGGCGCATGACCCTGACAGTGTCGTGAAATATCGCAACATGAAGGTGAAGATTCTTCCGGCCGATGCGAAGCCACCGGAAGGGTTGGTGCCCATCGCCGACCGCGAGCTGGACGAGCTCGTCACGCAGGCGTCGAACGACAACATCGCGATGATCGACCTGGAGCTGATGCCCAAGGGTGATGCGGATCGGTTCTGGAGCGACGCGAGGCGTTACGGTGTCACGCCTCTGCGGATGCACGAGCAGCCGCGCACGCCCGCGACCGTGGCATTTTTCGTCGATCGCACGCAATCCCCGGACGTCGACGCATTGAAGAAACTCAAGGCACAGGGTTACCGCTTCGGCTTCCTTTCCGACGCGCACAGCTTTGATGAGGCGCAGCTCAAGCGACGCCTGCAAACCATCAAGGCCGCTGGCCTAGGCTGGAAAGATTTGTGGGTGCCGGGAAAGCCCTGACGGGCGTCCGGATCACGAAACCCGGACGATTTCCAGGCTCGGGCTGGTGGTCATGGGCGCGGCGCCGCGCATGGTGCGCAGCAGCTCGTTGGTCTCGTGCGCCGGCATGGGCTTGCTGAAGAAATAACCCTGTCCGGTCGAACATCCCAACGCCAGCAGCTGCGAAGCATGTTCGCGCGTTTCGATGCCTTCGGCCACCGTTCCCAGGTGCAGGCTCTGCGCCATGCTGATGATGGCGCGCACGATGGCGGCGTCGTTGCGATCGACGTTCATGTCGCGCACGAACGTGCGGTCGATCTTCAGGTAGTCGATGGGCAGGTTGCGTAGATAGGCCAGGCTCGAGTAGCCCGTGCCGAAGTCATCCACCGAAACACGCACGCCCAGGTCGCGCAGCGCATGCAGCTTGGTGACATGCTGTTCCGAATCCTGCATCGCCACGGATTCGGTGAGCTCCACTTCCATCTGGTGGGGCGCGATGTCGAACTCGTGCGCGATGGCGACGATGCGCTCGGGCAGGTTGGAGCGTTTGAGCTGCTTGGCCGAAACGTTGACGGCCACGGGCACGGGCTTGAGCCCGGCACGAGTCCAGGTGGCGATCTGGCGCGCCACGTTGCGGATCACGCATTCGCCCAGCTCGACGATGAGGTCCGAGGCTTCGGCGACCTCGATGAAGGCCAGCGGCGGAACCGCGCCATGGCGTGGATCGTTCCAGCGCGCCAGCGCTTCGAACGAGACCAGGCGGCCGGTGCGGATGTCCACGATGGGCTGCAGGTGTATCTCGATGGCGTCGCGGTTCACGGCGCTGCGCAGGTCCTGCTCCAGCGCCAGGCGCGTGTGCACGCGCTTGTTCATCGCGGCGTCGAACATCTGCACGTTGTCACGGCCGCGGGCCTTGGCTTCGTACAGTGCGATGTCGGCCGAGCGCAGCAACTCGCTCATCGTGGTGGCGTCGCGCGGGTAGACGGACATGCCGATGCTGGTGGTCGCCGAATAGGTGGCTTCACCCAGGCGCACGGGCTTCTTCAGCGCGGCGGCTACTCGCTCGGCGATCGCCGCGCTGTCGGGCTCGAGGCCGTAGTGGCGCGTGACCACCAGGAACTCGTCGCCACCCATCCGCACCACGAGGTCGGGGCTGGCGATGGAATCGCGCAGGCGACGAGCGACGCTGCGTAGATAGTCGTCGCCGATCGAGTGTCCGCGCGAATCGTTGATGTTCTTGAAGTTGTCGCAGTCGATGTAGAGGATCGACAGCGAATCGCCGCGCCGCGCGGCTTCATCGATGAGGCGCGGCAGCTCCTCGTTGAGGAAGGTGCGGTTGGGCAGGCCGGTGAGGGCGTCATGTGTCGCCAGGTGCTGCAGCGACAGCTGGTGCTCCTGTGCGCGCCGTTCCGCTTCGCGGCGATGCGAGATGTCCTGCAGCAGCATGGCGTGCACGCGGCCGGTGGCGGGGTCGAGATCGACGACGGAGAGCTCCACGTCGCGGCGTTCGTCGTCGCCCCGAACGATCTGCGCGGGGCGGTTCTGCGCCGGTTCGTCCTGGGTTCCCGGCGCCAGGGACACGGGCGTATCGAACACCGTGGCCACGTCGCGGCGGCGGAGTTCTTCCAGAGAAGCGCCGATGAGACGCTGCGCCTGCGGGTTGGCGTCCAGCACACGGCGGGTGGTGGGGTCGAACAGCACGATGCCCGAGGCTGCGCGATCGAAAATGGCGCGATAACGTGTCTCGGAGATCGCGGCGGCTTCGGAGGTGCGGCGCAGCCGGCCGCTGTAAGCGTGCCAGGCCGCAACCACTACGCTGATGAGCAACGCAACCCAGCCGACGAGATAACGCACGCCCTGCTGGCCACTCTGCATGACATTTCGCGGCTGCGTGGTGGAGAGCAGGGCGATAGGACGGTTGGCGATGGTATCGAGGCGCAGCTGGCCTTCGATGGCCATATCCGATCGGCGGACGATGCGGCGACCGTCGGGCGCGACCATCAGCTCCGCGCGTTCGTCAGCCACTGACCGGTCATCGAGCATCGCGAATCTCACGTCGAGCTGGCTGTCCGCGCCGATGCTCGCGATTTCAGGCGCGGCAATGCGCCGCGCCAGCACCAGCGTGCCGCCAGCGGGCCCGCTTCGGTCGCTGTGCAGGATGGTGTGCGCGGCGACCACGTGCGGCACTCCATTGATCAACACCAGTCTCAGCGTGCCTTCCTGGTCGAGGATGGTTCGCACGAGGGGAGTGAGCCGGGCGATCTCGGAGATGATGGGCGCGCTGGCCGGATGGTTGTACCGCGCATCATCGGTGTCGTTCTCGAATGATGACACCAGCTTTTCCTTGGCATCGAGCACCCAGACGAGGTCGACGTTCAATTCGTCGAGGCCGGCTTCGGAGAAATTCTGGTATTCGAAATTGGGGTCGAGCGTCGACACGTATGTGTACATGTCGTCCCAACGCGCGTAGTCGCGCGAGGTGGCTTCGATCTCGGTGTTCTTGGCGACCAATGCCTTGCGCATCACCTCGATGTTCCGCGAGATGTCGTTCTGTTCGATGTTCTCGAACTTGCGCAGGATGAGGTAGCGGGAGGCTGCCCAGGTACCAAACACCACGAGCGCCGCGGCTAGATAGATTGCCAGCGCCTCGCGCCCAAACGCTCTTGTGTGTTGAGCCGCCATTCCTAACTGATATACGACTTATTTCAGCAACTTGCTACTGAAGAAGTCGACATTTCCTCCGTGGGGACAATCCTCATCCCGGTAAGAGGAAATCGGCCAGTCACGGAAGCTCTTTATGCGTCGGGGATCACAATTCCGGGCCGGTCATTTCGGCGTTTGTAGTAGAGGGCTGTATGGCCGATCCTCTGTACCAGGACACTCTCGGTGGAAGTGGCTAGTTCAGCGAGACCTGCGTCACGCGACTCACGTTCCGCGCCGCGGAACTTCACCTTGATGAGTTCGTGGTCGTGCAGGGCGCGTTTTGCTTCGGCGACCACTCCCGGCGTCAGGCCACCATTGCCTATGAGCAGCACGGGGTTCAGCGCGTGGCCCAGGCCACGGAGGTATTTGCGTTGGCGTTCGGACAGTTCCATGGCGCCAATTCTAAGGGCCAACCCCGGAACCGGGCTCGTATCTCGCGGAATAGGCACTGGAATTCGCCGTCCGGGGGTTGAAACGGCATCCGGCGACCCGCATCAACACGCCTCAAGTCAGTCGCGCATACCCCAGTTCTGAGCTTTGGCTGCTGGCCAGTGCTCTGGGGATGGTGTAGCGTTCTGTCAATCCTGCTTCGCGCCGCATCCCCAACGAGGGTAAGCCTTTGAATGATTTGACGAAAAACATCCTGCTATGGGTCGTCATCGTGATGGTCATGGTGGTGGTGTTCAGCCGCTATGTGCCCAGCAGCCCGGGCGCGCAGCCCGTGGACTACTCGGCCGTGCTCTCGGACCTGCGTAATAACCGCATCGAGTCGGTGATCCTGCGCGGTGACGAGATCGAAGGTCTCCGCAAGGACAAGACCAAGTTCAAGGCCTACAACCCCGAGACGGACAACACCGCGCTGATCTCGGCGATGGTGAAGGCCAATGTGGACTTCAAGGGTGAACCGCCCAAGCAGCCCAACTTCTTCATGCAGCTGCTGCTGCAGCTGGCGCCGGCGCTGCTGCTCATCCTGGTGTTCGTGTACATGCTGCGTCAGATGCAGGGCTCCGCGGGTGGCCGCGGCGCCATGTCCTTCGGCAAGAGCCGCGCACGGTTGTTAGGCGAAGACCAGGTCAACGTCACGTTCGCGGATGTCGCGGGCGTGGACGAGGCCAAGCAGGAAGTCGGCGAGATCGTCGACTTCCTCAAGGATCCGTCCAAATTCCAGAAGCTGGGCGGCAAGATTCCGAAGGGCGTGCTCATGGTGGGCTCGCCAGGTACCGGCAAGACGCTGCTGGCCCGCGCCATCGCGGGCGGCGCCTCGCGCGTGCGCGACATGTTCGAGCAGGCCAAGAAGCATGCGCCTTGCATCATCTTCATCGACGAAATCGACGCGGTGGGCCGCCATCGTGGCGCCGGTCTCGGCGGTGGTCATGACGAGCGCGAGCAGACGCTGAACCAGTTGCTCGTGGAAATGGACGGTTTCGAAGGCAGCGAGGGCATCATCGTCATCGCCGCGACGAACCGCCCTGACGTGCTCGATCCGGCGTTGCTGCGTCCGGGCCGCTTCGACCGCCAGGTCGTGGTGCCGCTGCCCGACGTGCGTGGCCGCGAGCAGATCCTGCGCGTGCATATGCGCAAGGTGCCGCTGGCCGATGACGTCAAGCCCGCATACATCGCGCGCGGCACGCCCGGTTTCTCCGGCGCCGATCTCGCCAACCTGGTCAACGAGGCCGCGCTATTCGCGGCGCGCGCCAACAAGCGCATCGTCGGCATGGACGAGTTCGAGCGCGCCAAGGACAAGATCTACATGGGCGCCGAGCGGCGTTCCATGGTCATGTCCGACGAAGAGAAGAAGATGACCGCGTACCACGAGGCGGGCCACGCCATCGTCGGTCACGTCGTGCCCGAGCACGACCCGGTCTACAAGGTCACCATCATCCCACGTGGCCGCGCGCTGGGTCTCACGTGGTACCTGCCGGAAGGCGACCGCTACAGCACCAGCAAGCGCCGCCTCGAGAGCCACATCGCGTCGCTGTTCGGCGGCCGTTGCGCCGAAGAGCTGATCTTCGGTGCCGATGGCGTGACGACGGGCGCCTCGAATGACATCGAGCGCGCCACCGATCTGGCTCGCAGCATGGTCACCAAGTGGGGCCTGTCGGACAAACTGGGTCCGCTCACGTATTCGGAGGAGAACGGCGAAGTGTTCCTGGGTCGCCAGGTCACGCAGCACAAGCAGGTCTCCGACGACACGGCTCACATCATCGATGAAGAAATCCGCAAGGTCATCGACGCGAACTACAAGAAGGCCAAGGGCATCCTCGAGACCAATCTCGACAAGCTGCACATCATGGCCGACGCGCTCGTGAAGTACGAAACCATCGATGAGCAGCAGATCAAGGACATCATGGCCGGCAAGACCCCGAAGCCGCCGGCCGATTGGGATGATTCGGTGGGCACGCCCAGGTCGCCGAAGCGCCCCGAAGGTGGCCAGACCGAAGGTCCGATCGGGACCCCCGCTGGTCAGCACTGAGCAGAATAGTTAGTAGAACCTCGCGGCGGAGTTCGCGATGAGCACCGCCGCTCTCTCCTGGCAATGCATCGACCGCGCGCTGGATCTCGGCGCGCCGGTCGTCATGGGCGTCCTCAACGTCACGCCCGATTCCTTCTCCGATGGTGGCCGTTTCAGCAAGGTCGAGGCGGCGCTGGCGCAGGCGCGCCTCATGATCGCCGAGGGGGCCGCCATCATCGACGTGGGCGGCGAGTCCACCCGTCCCGGCGCCGCGCCTGCCACGCTCGATGAGGAACTCGAGCGCGTGATCCCGGTGATTCGAGCCATCCGCGCCGAGTCGCCCGTTTTCATCTCGGTGGACACCAGCAAGCCCGAAGTCATGCGCGGGTCGGTCGAGGCCGGCGCGGACATCATCAATGACGTGCGTGCATTGCAGGAACCCGGAGCGCTGGCCGCGGCGGCAGATACGCGGGCGGGCATCTGCCTCATGCACATGAAAGGCGAGCCGCGCACCATGCAGGCATCGCCCGACTATCGGGATGTCGCCACCGAAGTCCGCGATTTTCTGAGTGGGCGTATCGCCGCGGCCGTGGCAGCTGGCATCGCGCACGAGTGCATCACCGTCGACCCGGGCTTCGGATTCGGCAAGTCCGCCGCCCATAACCTGGAGCTGCTCAAACACCTTGCCGACTTCACGGTTCTGCGCGCGCCCTTGCTAGTCGGGCTTTCGCGCAAATCCATGCTGGCGAAAATCACCGGCCGCGACGTCGAGTCGCGCACCGCCGGCAGCGTGGCGCTGGCCGCCATTGCGGTTCTCAACGGAGCGCGTATCGTGCGCGCCCACGACGTGGCCGCCACCGTCGACGCGGTTCGCGTGGCCGCCGCGGTACTGAAAGGAGAGGGATTCGATGGGACGTAAGTATTTCGGCACCGATGGCGTGCGGGGTCGCGTCGGCGAAGCGCCGCTGACCGTGGATTTCGCGCTGCGGCTGGCCAGTGCGGCGGCGCGCGTCCTCGCGCCCGAAGGCGGCACCGTGCTCATCGGCAAGGACACTCGGCTGTCGGGATACATGTTCGAAGCGGCGCTCGAAGCCGGCTTTGTCGCGGCCGGTGTCAACGTGCAGCTCATCGGCCCGCTGCCCACGCCGGGCATCGCCTATCTCACGCGCAAGTTCCAGTGCAACTTCGGCGTGGTGATCAGCGCTTCTCACAATCTTTACGACGACAACGGCATCAAGTTCTTCGACGCCGAGGGCGGGAAGCTGTCGGACGAAATCGAGCTGGCCATCGAGGCCGAGCTCGATCGCCCGCCCATCACGCGTTCATCCAAGGATCTCGGCCGCGCCTCGCGTGTCGACAAGTCACGCCGCCTGTACCAGGATTTCTGTGCCGAGTCGGTGCCCAAGGGCATGACGCTGGACGGCATGAAGCTGGTGGTCGATTGCGGCAATGGCGCCGGATACAAAGTGGTGCCGCGCACGCTCGCGGATCTCGGCGCGGAGATCATTCCGCTGGGCTGCTCGCCCAATGGCCGCAATATCAATGATGGCTGCGGCTCCACCGCGCCCGAGCTGTTGCAGCTGACGGTGCCTGGAGTGCGCGCTGCCGCCGGCATCGCGCTCGACGGCGATGGTGACCGGCTGGTCATGGTCGATGGGCTCGGCCGCAAGATCGATGGCGATCAACTCATCTACATCATCGCCTCGGCGCGCAAACGCGCGGGTCACCTCAAGGGGCCCGTGGTCGGTACGGTGATGAGCAACCTGGGGCTGGAAGTGGCGCTGCGTCAGCAGGGCATCGAATTCAAACGCGCCGCGGTGGGCGACCGCTATGTGCTGGCCATGCTCCGTGAAACCGGCGGCGAAGTGGGTGGCGAAAGCTCGGGACACATCTTGCTGCTCGACAAGACCACCACGGGCGACGCGCTCATGGCGGGTCTGCAAGTGCTGGCCGTGATGCGCGAAACCGGGCAAAGCCTGGCCGAGCTGGCTGCCGGCATGCCCCGATTCCCGCAGACAATGATCAACGTGAAGGTGGCCAAACGCTTTGATCCCAAGGGTGTTCCCGAGGTGCAGGACGCCCTCGCCAAGGTATCGGCACGACTCGGTGATGATGGGCGCGTGGTCCTTCGCGCCTCGGGCACCGAACCCGTCATTCGGGTCATGGTCGAAGCCCGGGAGGAGACCGATACGGTCCGCTGCGCCGAGGAAATCGCCGCGGTGGTCCGCCGCGTTGCGTCCTGAGGGGGTCGCGGATATGATCCGCGCCCCTTTCAAGGCCCCTTTTTGGAGCTAAGTCAGCCACATGCGTCGGCAGGTCATCGCAGGTAACTGGAAAATGCACGGCTCGCGCGCGGAGAACGCTGCGCTGGTCGAGGCCATCGTGCACAAACTGCCGAATGCCGCGGCCGAAGTGTGGGTTTGTGCGCCATTCGTGTACCTGGCCGAGCTGCATCGCGCGCTGGCCGGTTCCCGCATCAGCCTGGGCGCGCAGGACGTCTGCGCCGAGACCCAGGGTGCTTTCACGGGCGAAGTCTCGGCGACCATGTTGAAGGACGTGGGTTGCGCCGGCGCCATCGTCGGCCATTCCGAGCGTCGCGCCCTGTATCACGAGACCGATCAGCTCGTGGCTCGCAAGTTCGCTGCGGTGCTTGCCGCGGGGCTCACCCCCATCCTGTGCGTGGGCGAATCCCTGGCCGAGCGTGAGGCGGGTCGTACTTTCGAAGTGGTCGATCGCCAGCTCGATGCCGTGCTCGACCTGTCCGGTGTTGCCGCGTTTACGCGCGCCATCATCGCGTACGAACCGGTGTGGGCCATCGGCACCGGCAAGACGGCATCGCCGCAGCAGGCCGAGGAAGTGCACGCCCACATCCGTGCGCGGGTCGCCAGTCGCGATGCTAAGATCGCCGACCTCGTGCGCATCCAGTACGGCGGCAGCATGAAGGCCTCGAACGCCGCGGAATTGCTTTCGCAGCCGAACGTGGACGGCGGGCTCATCGGCGGTGCTTCGCTCAAAGCCGAGGAATTCCTCGCCATCGTCGCCGCCGCGCGCGGCTGAACGGACGGACAAGACAGATGTTGCGAACGATTCTCACAATTGTGCAGGTCATTTCAGCGCTCGGAATCGTGGGCCTGGTGCTGCTGCAGCGGGGCAAGGGCGCGGATGCCGGCGCCGGCTTCGGTGCGGGCGCGTCGGGCACGGTGTTCGGTGCGCGCGGAGCCTCGACCGGCCTGTCGCGCATGACCGCGATATTCGCGGCGATCTTCATGCTCAACAGCCTCGGACTCACTTACATGTTCCAGCGCCAGGTTCAGACGGCTCCTCAGTCGCTGATCGAAAGGGCACAGGAGGGCGCCGCGGTGCCCGCGCCGGCGCAGTCCGCGCCTGCGGCAGTGCCGGCTCCGGCACCAGCACCTGAAGCGCAGACCGTGCCACGTGGTGGAATTGGTAGACACACTAGCTTGAGGGGCTAGCGGAGCGATCCGTGGGAGTTCGAGTCTCCCCGTCGGCACCATCACTTTCTTTATCCCTGATACAATCGCGCCCGAATTTTTGGGGGGCGGTTGTCTCTCGGCTTGCGAGAGGTTACTGCCCTTTTTTACGCGGACCGTTCACGCATGCTCCAGAATTACCTGCCCGTACTCATTTTTCTGACCGTGGCCACCGGCATTGCGCTGGTGCTGATGAGCCTGGGTCTCATCATCGGCCGCGTGCAGGCAAAGGCGAAGGACGACGAAGCCAAAGTCTCGCCGTATGAGTGCGGCTTCGAGGCATTCGAAGACAGCCGCATGAAATTCGACGTGCGGTATTACCTGGTCGCCATCCTGTTCATCATTTTCGACCTGGAAATCGCCTTCCTGTTTCCGTGGGCCGTGGTGCTCGACACCATCGGCACCTTCGGGCTCATCGCGATGGGCATTTTCCTGTTCATCCTGGTGGTGGGTTTCATCTACGAGTGGAAGAAAGGGGCGCTGGAGTGGGATTGACCGAGCAAGCGCCGGACGCCGAAGCCCAGGGCTTCGCCGAGCGCGGATTCCTCACGACTTCCGTCGACACGGTCATGAACTGGGCGCGCACCGGTTCGTTGTGGCCCATGACATTCGGCCTGGCGTGCTGCGCTGTCGAAATGATGCATGCCGGCGCGTCGCGCTACGACCTCGATCGATTCGGCGTCGTGTTCCGCCCGAGCCCCCGCCAGTCCGACGTGATGATCGTCGCCGGCACGCTGGTGAACAAAATGGCGCCGGCATTGCGCAAGGTCTACGACCAGATGCCCGAGCCGCGCTGGGTCATTTCGATGGGTTCATGCGCCAATGGCGGCGGCTATTACCACTATTCTTATGCGGTAGTGCGCGGTTGCGATCGCATCGTGCCCGTCGACGTGTATGTGCCCGGCTGTCCGCCCACGGCGGAGGCGCTGCTGTACGGCATCATCCAGCTGCAGAAGAAGATCGAGCGTACGAGCTCGATCGCGAACATCGGCAAGGGCGTTTCCAAGACCAAGGCGGCGAGCGCATGAGCGAGCCCACGCCGAAAGTCGCGGCGCTGGCCGCGAAGCTCGAGGCGGCGCTGCCGGGCTTGCTGACCCGCGCACCCGCGTTGCCCGATGAGCTGTGCTACGAAGTGCAGCCCGACAAGCTCAAGGAAGTCTGCCTTTCGCTGCGCGACACGCCGGAGTTCAAGTTCGAAATCCTCATCGACCTTGCCGGCATCGACTATCTCGACTACGGCAAGACCGAGTGGAAGACGTATTCGGCGACCGCCACGGGCTTCAGCCGCGGCGTGAATCGTGGCGGCGTTCGTCTGCCGCATGAAGGCGCGCGTTTCGCAGTGGCCTACAACCTGCTGTCGGTGACGAACAACCAGCGCCTGCGCATCCGCTCGCGCTGCGTGGATGCAGAAGATCCCATGATCGATTCGGTGGTCGATGTGTGGCCGGGCGCGAACTGGTTCGAGCGCGAGGCCTTCGACTTGTACGGCATCCTGTTCTCGGGTCATCCCGATCTGCGCCGTCTGCTCACTGACTACGGTTTCATCGGCCATCCCTTCCGCAAGGATTTCCCGCTGATCGGCAACGTGGAAGTGCGTTACGACGCGGAGAAGCAACGCGTGGTGTATGAGCCGGTGAGCATCGAGCCGCGCACGCTGGTGCCGCGCGTGATTCGTGAAGACCGCCGCTACGACGCGGCCCTCAAGACGCAGAAGTAATGAACGAGATTCGCAACTTCACGATGAACTTCGGTCCGCAGCATCCGGCCGCGCACGGTGTGTTGCGCCTGGTGCTGGAGATGGACGGCGAAGTCGTGCAGAAGGCCGACCCGCACATCGGACTGCTCCATCGCGGCACCGAAAAGCTGGCGGAGTCCAAGCCGTTCAACCAGTCGATCGGATACATGGACCGCCTCGATTACGTGTCCATGATGTGCAATGAGCACGCCTACGTCATGGCCATCGAGCGCCTGCTCGGCGTCACGCCGCCGCTGCGCGCGCAATACATACGCGTGATGTTCGACGAGGTCACCCGCATCCTGAACCACCTGATGTGGCTGGGTGCGCACGCACTCGACATCGGCGCGATGACGGTGTTCCTGCTGGCGTTCAAGGAACGCGAAGACCTCATGGATTGCTACGAGGCCGTGTCCGGCACTCGCATGCATGCCACCTATTACCGTCCCGGCGGCGTTTATCGCGATCTGCCGGACTCCATGCCGAAGTACCAGGCTTCGAAGTGGCGCTCGCAGAAGAACGCGGACGCGATGAACGAAGCGCGCCAGGGCTCGCTGCTCGACTTCCTCACGGAATTCACCGCGCGTTTCCCCAAGGCCGTGGACGAATACGAAACACTGCTCACTGACAACCGCATCTGGAAGCAGCGCACCGTGAACATCGGCGTGGTGACGCCGGAGCGCGCGATGGCGCTCGGTTTCACTGGCGCCATGCTGCGCGGCTCGGGCATCGTCTGGGATCTGCGCAAGAAGCAACCCTACGACGTTTACGCGGAGATGGATTTCGACATTCCCGTGGGCGTGAACGGCGACTGCTACGACCGATATCTCGTGCGCATCGAAGAGCTGCGCCAGAGTAACCGCATCGTGAAGCAGTGCATCGACTGGCTGAAGCGCAACCCCGGCCCGGTGATGATCGACGACCGCAAGGTCCGTCCCCCGAAGCGTGAAGAGATGAAGGGCGACATGGAATCGCTGATCCATCACTTCAAGCTGTTCACCGAGGGCTATACCGTGCCCGAGGGAGAGACCTACGCCGCCGTCGAGGCGCCGAAAGGTGAATTCGGCATCTACCTGATCTCGGACGGCGCCAACAAGCCGTACCGGCTCAAGTGCCGCGCGCCGGGCTTCGCGCACCTGTCGGCGCTGGAAGAAATGACCAAGGGTCACATGCTCGCGGACGTGGTTGCCGTGATCGGTACGCAGGACATCGTGTTCGGAGAGGTGGATCGATGACGCACGTCGTGAAGACTGCGGATGGCGGCACGTTCGAGCCGGTGCTCGGCGAGAAGGCGAAGCTGCTGAATGAACATACCCGTCACGAGATCGACGAGTGGATCGGCCGTTTCCCCACGGGGCGCCATCGTTCGGCGGTGCTGTCGGCGCTGCGTTTCACGCAGGAGCAGAACGACGGCTTCCTCACGCCCGAGCTCATGGATGGCGTGGCCGAGTACCTGCGCCTGCCGTCCATCCAGGTGTACGAGGTGGCGAGTTTCTATTCGATGTTCGAGACGCATCCCTGCGGCCGGCATCATGTGTCCATCTGCACCAACATCAGCTGCATGCTGAATGGCGCGGAAGACCTCGTTTCGCACTGCGAGAAGAAGCTCGGCATCAAGCTCGGCGAGAGCACGCCCGATGGCCGCATCTTCCTCAAGAAGGAAGAAGAGTGCCTGGCCGCCTGCACGGGCGCGCCCATGATGATGGTCGACCACGTTTTCCACGAGTACCTGACGCCCGAGAAGGTGGACAAGGTGCTCGACGAGCTGAAGTAGGAAATAGCTAGATGGCAGGCGCACTCGAAAAGTGGCAGGACAAGATGAACCTCACGGTGTTCGAACCGCTGAAGTTCAATGAATCCTGGAAGCTCGAGAACTACCTCAAGATCGGTGGCTACGACGCGTGGAAGAAGATCCTCGCCGAGAAGCCCACACGCATCTCCGTGGTGGACCAGGTGAAGGCCTCCGGCCTTCGCGGCCGCGGTGGCGCAGGCTTCCCCACGGGCACGAAGTGGAGCTTCATGCCGCGTGACGCCACGATGCAGAAATACGCCGTGTGCAACTCGGACGAATCCGAGCCCGGCACCTGCCATGACCGCGACATCCTGCGCTACAACCCGCATTCGCTGATCGAAGGCATGGCCATCGGCGGCTACTGCATGAACGCCACCGTGGGCTACAACTACATCCGCGGTGAATTCCTCGGCGAACCCGTGCCGCGCTTCGAAGCGGCGGTCAAGGAAGCCTACGCCGCAGGGTTGTTAGGCAAGAACATCCTGGGTTCGGGCATCGACTTCGACCTGTTCACCGCGGTGGGCGCCGGCGCCTACATCTGCGGAGAGGAAACCGCGCTGCTCGATTCGCTGGAAGGCAAGCAGGGCAAGCCGCGCTTCAAGCCGCCATTCCCGGCCGCCTACGGCCTCTATGGCGCGCCCACCACCATCAACAACACCCAGAGTTATGCGTCGGTGCCGACGATCCTGCGCAAGGGTCCCGAGTGGTTCGCCAAGCTGGGCGTCGCGAACGCCGGTGGCACGGCCATCTTCTCGGTGTCCGGTCATGTGAACAAGCCGGGAAATTTCGAATTGCCCATGGGCATCCCGTTCGCCGAGCTGCTGGAAATCGCTGGCGGCGTGAAGGGCGGCCGCAAACTCAAGGCGGTGATTCCGGGCGGTTCGTCGGTGTACGTGCTGCCGGCCGACAAGATCATGGGCGCGAACATGGACTACGACTCGCTGAAGGCGGCGGGTTCGTCGGTGGGTTCGGCGGCCGTCATCGTGATGGACGAAACCACCTGCATGGTGAAGGTGCTCGAGCGCCTCAGCCGTTTCTACAAGAGCGAGTCGTGTGGCCAGTGCACGCCGTGTCGTGAGGGCACGGGGTGGATGAACCGCGTGATCCGCCGGATCATGGCGGGGCAGGGCAACCGCAATGACCTGCAGTTGCTGGTCGATGTCGCGGGCCGCATCGAAGGCCA
>JAQSWD010000199.1 GCA_029266835.1 Steroidobacteraceae bacterium | reverse complement strand
GGGCCTGGACGACGTGGCGCTCGAGGCCTTCCTGTTGGGCGCCAGCGGCTGGGTCTCCGGCCTCACCAGCGCATTCCCGCGCGAATCCGTCGCCATGGTGGACGCGGTGAGCCGCGGTGACTGGATCGAGGCGCGCCGCATCTACCGCTGGTTCATGCCGCTGTTGCACCTCGACGCCGATCACGACCTCGTGCAGTCCATCAAACTGGCGGAACAGATCATGGGGCGCGGCTCGGAGCGCGTGCGCATGCCGCGCCTGCCGCTGTCGGGCGCACGGCGCGCCGACGTCACGGCGCGCGTCGAGCGTTGCCGGGACAGCCGGCCGTGATTTCATGGTGCCGGGTGGGCGTGGCCGCCGAATTGTTTGCGCATGGCGGAGAGCAGGCGATCGGCGAAGCCGGCGTTGCCGCGTGAGCCGAAGCGGCTGAACAGGGCGGTGGTGATCACGGGGGCCGGAACGCCTTCTTCGATGGCGGTGTCCACGGTCCAGCGGCCTTCGCCGGAATCGGAGACGCGGCCGCTGAACTCGTCGAGCCGCGGGTCCTCCGCCAGGGCCTGCGCCGTGAGATCCAGCAGCCAGGAGCGGATGACGCTGCCGTGGCGCCACAACTCGGCGATCTGCGGCAGGTCGAATTCGTACTGGAAGAATTCCGGATGCGGCAGCGGCGTGGTTTCGGCGTCCGCGTCGCGTTTGCGCATGCCGATGTCCGCGTTGCGCAGGATGTTGAAGCCCTCGGCGAACGCGCCCATGACGCCGTACTCGATGCCGTTGTGGACCATTTTCACGAAGTGGCCCGCGCCGTGCCCGCCGCAATGCAGATAGCCGCGCGCGGCGCCGGTCACGCCCGCGTCCTGCTTCTGCGCCAGCGCGGCGAACACGGGCTCGAGTGAGTCCACCGTGGGCTTCTCGCCGCCGATCATCAGGCAGTAACCCACCGCGCCGCCGGTGAGGCCGCCGCTGGTGCCCACGTCCACGTAGTGCATCCCCGACGCGCGCAGCCGCTCGGCGCGGCGCACGTCGTCGCGGTAGTTCGAGTTGCCGCCGTCGATGATGACGTCCTCCGGTGACATCAGCTTCGAGAGCTTGGCGATCTCGCCGTCCACCACCGCGGCCGGCACCATGATCCACACGGCGCGCGGCGCCGGCAGGCTGGCGATGAATTGCTCCAGGGAATCCGCGCCGGTGACCAGCGGACCTTGCAGCGCCTTCACCGCGGCGGGGTTGGCGTCGTAGACCACGCAGGAAATCCCGGCGTCGGTAAGTCGCCGGACCATGTTGGAGCCCATTCGGCCGAGCCCGATGAAGCCGATCTGTTTCATGGTGCCGAGTGTATGCTCGGCCGATGTTTTCCTACATCCATCTTTGGAGAGCGTGCCTCGCCGCGTCGATGCTGGTTCTCGCCGGCATGGCGCTCGCCGGCATGGCGACCGCCGCCGGGCCGGACGGCCCTTACATCCTGCGCGGTGCGGCGGGCTGGGAGGCGGTCAGCGTCGAAGTGACCGCCGACGGCGCGCAGCGCAAATCGCAGGCATTGGCCGCGGATGCCGCGGTCGTCATCCCCGCGGTGGGCAAGGTGCCGGCATTCGAGGTGAAGCTGCGTGAACCCGCGGGCGACGCGCCGGGCGAGATCCGCACGGCCGCGAACGCCGCGCTGTTCGTGGTCGCCGATACCCATGGCGAATACGAAACCCTGGTGTCGACGCTGCGCGCACACAAGGTCATCGACGCGAAACTGCGCTGGACCTTTGCCCGCGGACACCTGGTGGTGCTCGGCGACGTGTTCGACCGCGGGCCTAACCACCTGGAAATCCTCTGGCTGCTGTACAAACTCGAGGCCGAGGCGGCCAACGCCCACGGCGGCGCGCACCTGCTGCTGGGCAACCATGAAACCATGGTGCTGCGTGGCGACCTGCGTTATCTCCACGCCCGATACGTCGAGACCGCACAGCTGCTCGCGCAGCCCACGTACTCGGAGTTGTTTGGTGCGCAGACGCTGCTGGGCCAGTGGCTGCGGTCCAGACCGGCGATGCTCAGGATCAACGATCAATTGTTCCTGCACGCCGGCGTTTCTCGCGCACTGGTGGATAGCGGTCTGTCACTGGCCGAAGTCAACTCCACGGTGCGCGCCGTTCTCAACGGCACGGAAGAAGGCGCGGTGGCGGAGCTGGTGCTGGGCAGCTTCGGCCCGCTCTGGTATCGCGGCTATTTCCCCGAGCGCGGCCTGCCGCCGACGGCGACCCCGGCAGACGTGGACCTCGCGCTGAAGACCTATGGCGTCCGACGCATGCTCGTCGGCCACACCATCGTGGAGTCCATCACGCCGCTGTACGACGGCAAAGTCATCGCCGTGCAGGCGCGTCCGTTCGCGGGTTTGCTGATGCGCAAAGGGGAATACTGGTCTGCCCGGCCGGATGGCGGAAAGCAGCGCCTGTCAACAGCCCGCTAGCTCGGCCCTGGTCATTTCGATTTCGTATCGGCCTGGGTGACCCGCACGGGATTCTCGAGCAACTCGGGCGCGATGCTGGCGATGCGATCGAGAAAGGTCTTGGTCACTTCGAACCCCTTGGGGACCAGCAGCGCGCCAGTGGGAGTCCGGATCTCCTGCAGCAATATCATGCCCACGCTCACCTTGCCGAGCGGCAGCTCTACCGGCTGCTCGCGATTGGCGGAGGTCATGATGCAGGCGTCGAGCTGGCTGATCAGCCTCGGGCCGAAGCGGCCGGTCCGTGCGCACAGCCGATCACATACGGCGTCGTGGCTCAGCCCGCGCGCGATCAGCGCGTCGTACTCGAGAATCAAGCCCAGGATGCGCGCCGCCATGCCGATCATGCCTTCGCCCAACGCGGAGACTTGCGCGTCGTTCCATTTGAGAGCCGTGAGGATCTGGATGACCGGTTCCAGGCGCGGGATGTGCTCGAGCAGTTTGTTTGCCATGTCGGGCACGGCGTCGACCTTTGACTGTTCTTGCGGCGTCAACGACTCGCCGCGATACACCTTGTCGAGCAGGGCAGCCGGCAGTGCCGCGTACCCCAGCTGCGACAACATCGCGGCCGCTTCCAGCTGCCAGAAAGCCGGGGCGCCGAGTCGCGCGGCCAGCTCCATCGCGCGCTTCTTGATGTGGCCGGCACGGCTGAACGCCACGGGGTTGGCGATGGCGAGCACTTCCATGAGCGCGTTGATGGCTCCGATCAGCGTTTCCTGAAGCACCTTGCGCTCGGCGACGAGCAGCCGGTGCTGGACTACGCCCGCGTCGATCGCCGCTTTCAGCTCCTCGGACGGGCAGGGTTTCGAAAGGAAGTGGAAGATGTGCCCCTCGTTGATGGCGCGGATCGCTTCCTCGCGGTCGGCCTGCCCGGTAAGCAGGATGCGCGTCGCGTCCGGCCGCCGCAGTCTTGCCTGGTGCAGGAAAGTGGCGCCGTCCATCCTCGGCATGCGCATGTCGGAGATGACCACCGCGAGATCGCCGATCTCGAGCAGTTTCCGCAGCGCGTCTTCGGCTGTGGAAGCGACGTGCACGTCGAAGTCCTTGCGCAGGAGCAATCCGAGCCCCTGGACCACGCGGGCCTCATCGTCGACGCAAAGAATCTGTGGCTTCGGCCGTCCGTCCATGACATCCCCACTCTGGTGGTAGATTGGTATCCCAGATGCCAAAGTCGCACAATCAGCGCATCACGCAACCGCGGCCACCGAAACGCATCATGAGCACACGTCGTGAATTCCTGTCCCGGTCCACGATGGGCGCCATGGGGGCCATGGCGGCAATAGCCGCGAGTCCGGCCGTTGCCTGGGCTGCCGAGTCCGATGCCAGCGGCGTGACGCCGACATTGCTGAAGCGGGCGCAGGCGCTGCTGGACAAGGCGCCGCTGATCGACACCCATAACGATCTGCCGTCGATGTTCCTCGAACAGGGCGCGGGTGACCTGTCGAAGTTCGATCTCAATTTGCGCCAGCCCGAACTCTGCGCCGACATTCCCGCCCTGAAAGAAGGCCGCGTGGGCGCGCAGTACTGGTCCATCTTCGTCGAAGC
>JAQSWD010000198.1 GCA_029266835.1 Steroidobacteraceae bacterium | reverse complement strand
TCGGCAAGGACGAGTTCATCAACGGACGCGAGTATCTCGGCAAACCCGCTTATGCCGAGTTTCTCACTTCACTGGGCTACAACGCCCTGTGCTTCGACGCCTGGATCTTCGGCGAGCGCTCGGGCCGCGCCGAACTCGACATGTACAAGGAGACGATCTGGAAGGGCCAGGTGCTCTGGGGAATGATGGTCTACGACGCTCTCAAGGCGGTCGATTACCTGGTGACGCGCCCCGATGTGGATGCGCGGCGCCTCGCCACCGTGGGCATGTCCATGGGTAGTTCGACGGCACAGTGGGCGGGCGCACTGGATCCGCGCCTCAAGGTGGTGGTCGACATCTGCTGCCTGACCGATTGGCACACGCTGGTGGATGTCGGCGGGCTCAAGGGGCATGGCATCTATTATTACGTGCCCGACCTCCTGAACCACTTCACCACGTCGCAGATGAACGCGCTGATCGCGCCGCGCGCGCATTTATCGCTCGTGGGCACCCAGGACACTCTCACGCCAGCCAAGGGCGTCGACATCATCGACGCGGAGCTGAAGAAGACTTACGCCGCGGCGGGCCAGCCGGAGAACTGGCGGCTGCTGCGCTACGACGTCGGGCACCAGGAAACACCCGAAGGACGCGAACAGATCCGCCAGTGGCTGGTCAACAAGCTCTAGCGATTATTTCTTCGCTGGGTTCTTCGCCGAACGCTGCGCCTCGCTGCGCACTTCGTCCAGCGAGCGCGTGGTGCGCGTGATCCGCTTCACCGAGTAGCCCGCATCGGCAATCGCCCTGGTGAGTTCGGCGTCGGTGATGTCCGTGCCCGGCTTTGTGGTCACCGCGACGATCTCCTTCTCGAGACTGACCAGCACTCCCTCGGTGGCGGGGTTCTTGCGCAGCATCTTCTCGACGCCCTGCGCGCAGAATCCACAGACCAGGCCGTGCACTTTCATTTCGATGGTGGCGGCGGACGCAGTGGCGGCGGCGAACATGCCGAGCAATGCAATGCAGATTTTCTTGTGCATGGGTTCTCTCGTCAGAAGTTGAACATGAGCAGTGCCTGGATCTTGCCGTCGGTGGTTGCACCCGCTTCCACCCACGAACGCTTCTTGAAGAGGCGCACCAGGAAAGCGAGTTCCTGGCTTTCGTGCAGGTCGCCGGCGTAATTGCGGCCCGAGATGATGAACCAGGTGGCCAGTGAGTCCGTGTCGTGGCGATACGGCGCGAAACCGATCTGCAGCGTGTCGGCGCGATGCCAGAACAACGATGAGTCGACGTAATCGGTCTTGAAGGAGCTGTAGAAGCGCAGAGTCTCGTAGTCGAACTGCGCGCCGGCGTTGTAGGCGGAAGCATTGATCGCGGCGACTACACCGCTTTCGGGGTCGGGTGGCGGGCCGCCATGATCATGTCCGTTGAAATCGCCGTCGGGGGTGAACTCCGCCACGTATCTCCCGATGTAGGTGTTACCGATGCCGCCCCAGCCGAAGATGTTCGCCTGGGCGCCTTCCATGTTCCAACGCTTCACGAGCACGCTCATGCGCGCGTAAGTGAAGGAATGGCTGGCGGAATAGTCGGTGGACAGGTCGGTGTAGCCCAGGCCCACCGACATCCAGTGCTCCGGGGCGTACGAGATCTGCGCCTCGGCCATCG
The DNA here is from genome assembly GCA_029266835.1 of Steroidobacteraceae bacterium. Lineage (GTDB taxonomy): Bacteria > Pseudomonadota > Gammaproteobacteria > Steroidobacterales > Steroidobacteraceae > CADEED01. The sequence goes on along the minus strand of JAQSWD010000198.1, from coordinate 4,781 downwards.
CGCCTTCGCGGTAGTCGAGCATCACGTTCGTGCTGTCGGCGAACACGATGGGCCGCGCCTGGCTTTCCAGCGCGAAGACCAGGCACAGCAGTGTGCCTACTATGAGTCGTGTGGTCGTCAAACCAATCCTCCCGGGGGATCGACAAGACACCACAGTCGCGCGCATGAAGGCGTAGGCGGCACGCGCGAGTTCCGTCGGACGGAAGGTCACTGCGGGTGAGACAAATCCTTACTCACGCGCAAAAGAAAACGCCCGGCCCACCCCTTCCATGGGGCGAGCCGGGCGAAGTTCGAACTCTTCCCTCAGTTGACCGTGAGTTTTGCCGGTGATGCGGGGCTGGTGGACTGCGTGACGCCGGAAATGGAGCCGTCCATGGAATGCAGCCACAGCTCGAGGTTGGTGTAGCCGCTGGACGTGACGGTGTTCGGATTCACCGGCAGCGTGAGCGAGCGGCGGTTCACGGCCACCGACGGCCAGCCGCCCGCGTTCTTCGAGCAGCGCGCGGTGCCATTCGACGAGACGCAGTTGATGATCTTGCCGGTGCGATTGCGCACGTTCGAGACCACGCGCTTGTCGGCCGAGTCGCGGTCGGCAGGACGCGCGCCGGCGCCATTCAACACGGAATTCAGCGCCAGGTTGTTAGCCGTGTTCAGAATGGTGATGCCGCCATTCCAGACCGGATAGCCGTCGAGCGACAGCAGGCCCGCGATGGACCCGCCACCATGCAGCATCACCATGTCGCTCGTGTAGCCTTCCGTCGCGTTGCCGTTCTGGTAGACGCGGCTGCCCGGCCCGAGCGCGAGCGTGCCGCCGGTGCGGATGAAGACGGGCGAGGCGTCAGTCGTGTTCGAGGGGCCGCGGATGAACGTGTTGCGCAGCGCCGTGGTCTTCGTCGGGATGACGCCGTCGCTCTGGATATCCAGGTCGCGCTTGCCGCGGTCGTACACCACGTTGTTCACGAATACGAGCTCGGCGGCGCGCGACAGCGGGTTGCGCTCGACGATGTGACCGAACAGGTTGCCGATCATGGTGATGCTGCTGTTGGGCGAGGTGCCGAAGAGCACGCCATAGCCGTGTGGAATGACGCCCACGCCGTCGTAGTCCGGATGCAGGGAATCATGCAGCGCTTCGGAGAAGATGTTGTTGGTCAGCGTGATGTTGTCGTGCGGACCCCATGCGCTCACCGTCTCGTCGACCGCCCAGCTGAATGAGCAATGATCGATCACGACATTGCGGACGGGCCTGGTAGTCGTCCCTTCGAACTTGAGTGCGTCGCGATTCTCGAAGTCCGGACCAGTCAGGTCATCACCGACGCGGATGCGCAGGTGCTGCACCAGCACGTTGGAAGCCGTGATCCTCAGGGCCGCGCCGCGCAGCATGATGCCGGGCGAAGGCGCGGTCTGGCCGGCAATGGTCAGATAGTCGTTGCGGATGATGAGGTCCGACGTCAGCTTGATCGCGCCGGAAATCTCGAACACGCAGACGCGCGGACCGGTGCCGTCGATGCAGGCCTTGAGCGAGCCCGTGCCACTGGTGTTGAGGTTGGTCACCCGGTGAACCGTGCCGCCACGACCGGCGGGCGTGTCCATTCCAAAGCCTGCGCCTCCCGGAATGACCGGCAGCGCATCGGCACGATTGGCAACCACGAGGGCCCCGAGGAGGAGAGCGGAGGACAAAAGGAGACGGCGCATTTGTAGGAAACCTCTGTCGGAAAACGACTGTCGTTGCGCGTTTAGCGGCGCCGACTTGAGGTGCCTAAATGAAGGGGGCCACATGAAACCGCTGTCGCTGGCAATCGTCCTGCTGGTTCTCGCCGCGCAATGTATCGGCGCCGCGCCTCGCACCGAAGAGGTCGAGTTTCTCAGTCGCGGCACGAAGCTCGCGGGATCCATCGTGCTGCCCGCGGGCGAAGTCCGCGCGGCGGTGGTGTTCGTTCACGGCTCCGGCAAACAAGTGCGCGATCTGCGCTGGGCGAATCGCTTCGCCGATGCCGGCATCGCCGCGCTGGTTTACGACAAGCGCGGTGTCGGCAAGTCGGGTGGGGAATTTGAAGAACGACACAGCGTGGGTGAAAAGAATCTCTCGCTGCTGGCCGATGACGCATTGTCCGCGGTCCGGCGGCTGTCGATGCATTCCTCGGTGAAGGGAAAAAGGGTGGGGCTCGCCGGAATCAGCCAGGCGGGATGGATCGCGCCGCTCGCCGCGCAACGAAGCGACGCGGTGAAATTCCTGGTGATGTGGAGTGGCCCGGTCTGCAAGGTGAGCGAGGAAGACATCTACAGCAAATACACCTCCGACGCGGACGGGCATGCGCCGCCCTACGACGAGGCGTTGAAAGCCCGCCAGGTGAAATACATCTGGCCGGATTTCCTCGGCAGGGACATCGACTCGGGTGACAGCCTGGCGGCGCTGTCCATACCCGGGCTCTGGATCTTCAGCGACAACGACGCCAGCATTCCCGTCGACCTTTCCATCGAACGGCTGCGGCAATTGCGACGCGCCGGCCATGGTTACGACTACGCATTATTCTCGGGCCTCGGCCACAACAACATGGAGCGCACGTTTCACGCCGCCGTGGAGTGGATCGGGCGTATGCAGACACCCTAATAGGTGATGCCCTCCAGTAATCTAGGATGGCGCCGACAAACGCATGTCCAGACTTCACCCCGCGGACATGCGAGCGTGGGAGCCATGGAACTGACACTCGCAGAATTACGGGAAGGCTTTCGCAACGGCACGCTGGTGTTCTGCCTGCCGGCGGCGCACGCCGAGATTTCCAGCGAATTCCTCGACCAGTTTTCCGAGAGGATCCTCAAGCAGGATTGGCGCGACGTGATGGCGTGCTCGCACTTCCGGGTGCCGACGCTGCTGAATGGCGAGGATTCGGAGGACGATCTGGTGGCTTCCATCGAAGAGAACTACGGCGCCGACGTGTCCGATCTTCCCGGGCTGCCCCTGTGGGAAGTCGTGCGCCGCTGCGCCGTGAGCGCGAAGAACTAGACCTCTCCCGACTCATGACGCTGCTGGCCGCCGTCGCCGCCACCTCCGCCCAGGTCGCGAAGACACCGGCGCGATCCGCGAAAATCCGGCTGCTGGCCGACTGCCTGCGCACGCTCGACGCGGATGAGCTCGAATTGGGCGTGGCCTATCTATCTGGCGAAATACACCAGGGCAAGATCGGCATCGGGCCTTCGGCACTGCGCGCCTGCGCGTCGGGCGTTGCCCGCGCGCCGCGCCTGCAGGTCAAGGATGTCGATCGCGCTCTCGAAGAACTGGCCGCCGTTCGCGGCAGCGGGTCGGGCGCGCGTCGCTCCGCGGCGCTGGGCGCGCTGTTCGCCAGCGCCACCGCCGCCGAACAGGAGTTCCTGCTGCGCCTGCTCGTGGGTGAGCTTCGCCAGGGCGCGCTGGCCGGCGTCATGATCGAGGCGATCGCCGCGGTGACGGGCGTATCGCTCGCCGACCTGCGACGCGCCGCCATGTACGAGAGCCACCTGGGCGCAATCGCCCGCGTGGCGCGCGAACATGGCGCCGAGGGATTGCATCGTTACCAGCTCGAGGTCATGTCGCCACTGACGCCGATGCTGGCGCAGGTCGCGAGTGACGTCGACGAAGCCCTCGAGACGCTGACGGGCGAGGTCGCATTCGAGTGGAAGATGGATGGCGCGCGCATCCAGGTTCACAAGCGCGATGAGGAAGTCCGCATCTTCACGCGCGGACTCAACGACGTGACCGCCGCGATTCCCGAGATCGCCGAGGCGGCGCGCAGCTTGCCGGCGCGGCAGCTGGTGCTCGACGGCGAAGCCATCGCCTTCACGCCATCGGGCCGGCCGCATGCGTTCCAGGTCACGATGCGACGTTTCGGCCGCAAGCTCGATGTGGCCCGCCTGCAGCGGGAGCTGCCGATGCGTGCGTTCTACTTCGACTGCCTGCGCCGCGATGACACCAGTCTGGCCGAACATCCCGCGCGCGAACGCTTCGCGGCGCTCTTGGAAGTGATTCCTGCGGCGCAACTGATTCCGAGGCTGGTCACCCGATCGGCCGAGGCGGCGACGGCGTTCTACGACGAAGCCATCGCGCAGGGTCACGAAGGCCTGATGGCCAAATCGCTGGAGGCGCCATACGAAGCCGGCAACCGCGGCGCGAGCTGGTTGAAGATCAAGCGCGCGCACACGCTCGATCTCGTGGTGCTCGCCGCCGAGTGGGGCCACGGCCGCCGGCAGGGAAAACTGTCCAACCTTCACCTCGGTGCCTTCGATACCAACACCCGGCAATACGTGATGCTGGGCAAGACGTTCAAGGGCCTCACCGACGCCATGCTCGAATGGCAGACGCGTGAATTCCAGGCGCGCGAATCACATCGCGACGACTGGACGGTGTACCTGCGTCCGGAAATCGTGGTGGAGGTCGCGTTCAGCGATCTGCAGGCCAGTCCGCGATATCCGGGCGGGCTCGCATTGCGACTGGCACGCGTGAAACGATACCGCCCGGACAAGCGCGTCGAGGACGCGGATACTTTGCAGACGGTCCGCAAGATCTTCGACGCGCAGTCCGGTTGATCAGGAAGACCCATGCCTCACTACTCTGGTGGATGTTTCTGCGGCGCGGTGCGCGTCGAGGTCAATGCCGCTCCGCTTCGCGCCGGACTCTGTCATTGCCTGGACTGCCGCAAACGCCAGGGCGCCCTCTTCCACAGCTTCGCGGTGTTCCCGGCGAGCGCGGTGACGGTGACCGGCGAGACACGGCAATACCAGACGCGCAGCTTCTGCCCGGTGTGCGGCTC
>JAQSWD010000075.1 GCA_029266835.1 Steroidobacteraceae bacterium | reverse complement strand
CCCTTCGTGGTGAATTTCGAAGCCGAGGCGGCCGTGCGTTTCCTGCAGATCTCCATCGGCGTGATGACGCGCGATCCCAAGATCGAGCAGCTCATCAAGGAGAACGATCCGCGGGTCCGCAACGACATGCTGATGATCCTCAGCGGTCAGAGCTACGCGACCGTGTCCACGAACGAAGGCAAGGAAGCGCTGCGCACCCGCTGCCTGGAAGCCGTGCGCACCATCGTCAAGGAAATGCGCGGCGAGCCCGACAAGGTCGAAGCGCTGTACTTCACCTCCTTCGTGATGCAGTAACCATGAGCTCCCAGGAAGTTCTCAACCAGGATGAAATCGACGCGCTGTTGAACGGCGTCGACGCCGGCGTGGTCAACACCGAGGCGATCCCCGAAGACGGCAGCGCCCGCAGCTACGACTTCAGTCGCGAGATGCGCATCGTCCGTGGACGCATGCCCACGCTCGAGATGGTCAACGAGCGCTTCGCGCGCCAGCTGCGCAACACCCTTTACAACCTGCTGCGCAAGACGGTCGAACTGTCGGTGGGGCAGGTCTCGATGAAGAAGTTCAGCGAGTACACGCATTCGCTGCCGCTGCCGATCAACATGAACCTGTGCAAGGTGAACCCGCTGCGCGGCACCGCATTGTTCGCGCTGGACCCGAAGCTGGTATTCGCCATCGTCGACAATTTCTTCGGCGGCGTCGGCCGTCACACGAAGATCGAAGGCCGCGACTTCTCCACCACCGAGATGCGCGTGGTGCACATGCTGTTGCGCGGCGCCTTCGCGGACATGAAGGAAGCCTGGCAGCCCATCGCCAAGATCGACGTCGAGTACCTCAACTCCGAGGTGAACCCGAATTTCGCCAGCATCGTCACGCCTTCCGAAGTCGTGGTGGTCTGCCCGTTCAACATCGAGCTGGATGGTGGCGGCGGCTTTCTGCACATCGTGCTGCCGTACGCCATGGTCGAGCCGCTGCGTGAAGTGCTCGACTCGGGCGTGCAGTCCGATCGCGCCGAGCAGGATGAGCGCTGGCTGGCCTCGCTCAAGGAAGGCCTGCAGGACGCGGAGGTGGAACTGACCACGCTTCTGGGAAATGGCAGCGTCACGCTGCAGAAACTGGTCGATCTCAAGCCCGGCGACGTGCTGCCTTGTGATTTCACGGGCAAGGCCACGGTACTGGCCGAAGGTGTTCCCCTGTTCCGCGGCGCCTTCGGCGTGTCCCGCGGCCAGCAATGTATTCGTTATGAGCAGCGTATCCGCCGTCTCGGCCAGGCGCCGATGGACGCCGCGCTGCTGCGTCGTTGAAGGAAAAAATCATGAATGCGAAGAGTGAAATGGTTCAGCAACAGGAAGGCGACGAGGTGGCGCAGGACGTCAACCTGGACGTCATCCTCGATGTGCCGGTGACCCTGTCCATGGAAGTGGGGCGCACGCGCATCCCGATCCGCAACCTGCTGCAGCTCAACCAGGGCAGCGTCGTGGAGCTGGATCGTGCGGCGGGCGAGCCGCTGGACGTGTTCGTCAACGGCACGCTGGTGGCCCACGGTGAAGTGGTGGTGGTGAACGAGAAGTTCGGCATCCGCATCACCGATGTGGTCAGCCCCGCCGAACGCATCCGCAAGCTCAAGTAGGCGACATGGCCCAGGAGACCCTGTTCGCCGCTCCCGACGCCGCGACCTCCACGGGCGCGGCTGGTGGCGCCTTCGAGGTGACGCTGGCGCTGCTGCTGGTAGTGGGCGTCATCGCGGCGTTGGCCTGGTTCGCGCGCCGTGCGCGCGGCGGCCTGTTCCGCGGCCGCAATTCGCGTATCCAGGTCCTCGCCACGCAGGCGCTGGGCGTGAAGGAAAGCGCCGTACTGGTCCGCGTGGGCGATACCGACATCCTGGTCGGCGTCTCGCAAGGTTCCGTGCGGCCGCTGCATGTCTTTCCGGTGGGTTCGAATACCGAGGCGCCGCCTGTTCCCGAAGCCGTGCCCGCTACGTCGGATCAGCCCAATTTCAAAGACCTCCTGATGAAGTCGCTGGGAATGAACAAGTGAAGCGGCTTCTTCTCATCCTGTTAGGCCTGACGGCGCCGGTGCTCACGCAGGCGGCGGCCTCGGGCATTCCGGCGGTCACGGTCACCACGAATCCGGGCGGCGGTCAGACGTATTCGCTGACGCTGCAGGTCCTGATCCTGATGACGGTGCTGACGCTGCTGCCCGCCATCCTGCTCATGATGACGGCGTTCACGCGCATCATCATCGTGCTGGCCATCCTGCGGCAGGCGCTCGGCGCCGGCCAGACGCCGCCCAACCAGGTGCTGGTGGGCCTCGCGCTGTTCCTCACGCTGTTCGTCATGGCGCCCGTGGTGACACGCATCAACGCCGACGCCGCGCAGCCCTATCTCGCGGGCACCATCGAAACCACCGAAGCGCTGCAGCGCGCCGTGGTTCCGCTCAAGGAATTCATGCTCGAGCAGACGCGCGAGTCGGACATCGCGACCTTCGTGCGCATCTCGGGTGGCAAGGGCTTCGCGAAGAAGGAAGACGTGCCGCTGTCCATCCTCGTGCCGTCGTTCGTCACCTCCGAGCTCAAGACCGCATTCCAGATCGGCTTCCTGCTGTTCATACCGTTCGTGATCATCGACCTCGTGGTCGCGAGCGTCCTCATGTCCATGGGCATGATGATGCTGTCGCCGGTCCTCATATCCCTGCCGTTCAAGATCATGCTGTTCGTCCTCATCGACGGATGGGCGCTGATCATGGGCACGCTGGCCCAGAGTTTCTTCAGATAGGGCTGACCCGATGACCCCCGAAACCGTAGTCACCATTGGCCGGCATGCGCTCGAAATGACGCTGATGCTCGCGGCGCCGCTGCTGCTGACCGCACTGGCCGTCGGTCTCATCGTCGGCATTTTCCAGGCGGCGACGCAGATCAACGAGATGACGCTGTCGTTCATCCCGAAGCTGCTGGCCATGGCCGCCGTGCTGGCGCTCACCGGCCCGTGGATGATCCGCCAGCTGGTGGAGTATTCGCGCAATCTCATCCAGAACATCCCCGGGATGATTGGTTAGGCCCGGAAGATCACGTGGCCATCGAGCTCACCACCGGTCAGTTGGAAGGGTACGTCGCCCAGGCGTTCTTTCCGTTCGCGCGCATCGGCGCCTGCCTGATGGTGGCCCCGATGTTCGGCGCGCGATTCGTGCCGGCCCGCACGCGTATCGTGCTGGCCGCGGCGCTCACCGCGCTGGTCGTGCCTTTGCTGCCCGCGCCCGGCATCACGCCTTTTTCGGGCCAGGGGGTCGTGGTGGTAGCGCAGCAACTGCTCATCGGTGTCGCGCTGGGCTTTGCGCTGCAGATCGTGTTCGACGCGTTGGGCCTTGCCGGCCAGCTGCTGGCCAACAGCATGGGCCTGTCATTCGCTTTCAACGTGGACCCGCTGCGCGGCAGCAGCACCGCGGCGCTGGGCCAGCTCTACATCATCCTCGCCACGCTGGTATTCCTGTCGCTGGGTGGCCACCTGGCGCTGATCGAAGTGCTGGTGCAGGGCTTCAAGCCCATGCCCATCGGCGGCGGCCTCACCACCGACGCGCTGTGGTCGATCGTTTTATGGGGCGGCACGCTGTTCTCGGGCGCGATCTCCATCGCGCTGCCCGGCGTGACGGCGCTGCTCATCGTGAACCTGGCATTCGGCGTGATGTCGCGCGCCGCGCCTTCGCTGAATCTGTTCGCCGTCGGCTTCCCCATCTCGCTGGTGGTGGGTCTCGTGGTGGTGCTGGCGGGCATGGGCCCGCTGGTGCAGGGCATTACCCAGCTCATCGCCCAGGGACTGCAGTTCCTGCGCGACCTGTCCGGAGTCTGACGCCATGTCGGAAACCGGCCAGGAAAAGACAGAACAAGCTACACCGAAGCGCCTCGAGGAGGCGCGCAAGAAAGGGCAGGTCCCGCGTTCGCCGGATCTATCCATCGCCGCCGTGTGTATCTCGGCCGCCGTGGCCATCTACGCGCTGGGACACATGGTCTCCGGACAGTTCGCCGACCTCATGCGCAGCAGTCTGAGCATCGCGCCCGAGACGGCCATGAACACCGACCGCCTCTGGCCGCAGCTCATGAGCGCCGGCGCGCGCTCCATGTGGATCATCCTGCCGGTGCTCGGCGCCACCTTCGTCGCGGCACTGGCCGCGCCGCTGGCCATCGGCGGTTGGAATCTTTCCGGCCAGGCCCTCGTGCCGCAGTTCTCGCGCATGAACCCGATCACCGGCATTGGCCGCATGTTCTCGATGCGCGGGTTGATAGAGCTCGTCAAGGGCATTTCCAAGGTGTTCGTGGTAGGCATCATCGCCTGGGTATTGCTCAAGTTGCTGACGCCTCAACTCATGGGCCTTTCGTCGGAACCGGTGGGCAACGCCATCGGCCACGCAGCGTCGCTGGCTTCATATTCGCTGCTCATCCTGTGCATGGGCCTGGCCATCATCGCGGCCATCGACGTGCCGTATCAGCTCTGGAACTACGCCAAGGAGCTGAAGATGACGCGCCAGGAAGTGCGCGAGGAATACAAGGAAAGCGAAGGCTCTCCGGAAACCCGCGGCCGCATCCGCGAGGTGCAGCGCGCGCTCGCGCAGGGCCGCATGATGCAGGAAGTGCCCACCGCGGATGTCGTAGTCACCAACCCGACTCACTACGCCGTGGCGCTGCGCTACGACGAGAAGAAGAACCGCGCGCCCATTGTCGTCGCCAAGGGCGTGGAACTCATCGCACTGAAGATCCGCGAGATCGCCACCGAACACGGCGTGCCCATTCTCGAGGCGCCGCCGCTGGCGCGTGCACTCCACAAATCCGTGGAACTCAATCGCGAGGTTCCGGCCGCGTTGTACATCACCGTTGCGCAGGTGCTGACCTACGTTTACCAGCTCAAGAGTGCGCGCGAGCGTGGAGTGGCGCCGCCGCCGCCGCCCGCATTCTCCTTTGAGGACAAGCATTGATGGCCGCCAATACGCCGGATTCCGCGTTCTCCACGGTGATGCGTTCGGGCATCGGCGTGCCGGTGGGCCTGTTGTCCATCCTGGCCATGATGATCCTGCCGCTGCCGCCGGTGATGCTGGACGTGCTGTTCACGTTCAACATCGCGCTGTCGCTGGTCATCGTGATGGCGGTGTTCCAGGTCAGGCGTCCGCTGGAATTCGCGATCTTCCCCACCGTGCTGCTGCTGGTCACCTTGCTGCGCCTGGCGCTCAACGTCGCCTCGACGCGCGTGGTGCTCATGCACGGCCACGAGGGCTCGCATGCCGCGGGCAAAGTCATCGCGGCCTTCGGCGAGTTCGTGATCGGCGGCAACTACGCCGTCGGCGCCGTGGTATTCATCATCCTCACCATCATCAACTTCGTGGTGGTGACCAAAGGCGCGGGCCGCGTCTCGGAAGTGTCGGCGCGTTTCGCGTTGGACGCCATGCCGGGCAAGCAGATGGCCATCGACGCCGATCTCAATGCCGGAATCATCACGCAGGACCAGGCACGCGAGCGCCGCCTGGAAGTGCGCGCCGAATCGGATTTCTACGGCTCCATGGACGGCGCCAGCAAGTTCGTCCGCGGAGACGCCATCGCGGGCATCCTCATCATGGTCATCAACCTGGTCGGTGGCCTGCTGATCGGCACGATGATGCACGACCTGCCGGCCGGCGACGCGGCCAGGAGCTATACGCTGCTGACCATCGGCGACGGCCTGGTGGCGCAGATCCCCGGACTGCTGCTCTCGGTGGCCGTTGCCATCATCGTGACGCGCGTCACGCGCGAGCAGGACGTCAGTGGCGAACTGGGCAAACAACTTTTCGGACAGCCCAAGGCGCTGGCGGTTTGCGCGGCGGTGCTGGGCATCCTGGGCGTGATCCCGGGCATGCCGAACGTCATGTTCCTGTCTTTCGCGGCGCTGTCCGGATGGGCCGCGTGGCGCCTGCACAAGAAGCTCACGCAGCCCGTGGTGCAGGAGCTTCCGCCCGAGCCCGAAGCGCCGCCGCCGCCCGAAGTGCAGGAATTGTCCTGGGACGACGTGCGCCCTGTCGACGTCATCGGCCTCGAGGTCGGTTATCGTTTAGTGCCCCTGGTGGACAAGACCAAGGGCGGCGACCTGCTGGCGCGCATCCGCGGCATCCGCCGCAAGCTCACGCAGGAACTCGGCTTCCTCGTGCAGGCCGTGCACATCCGCGACAACCTCGAGCTCGGCCCGAACAGCTATCGAATACGCCTCGCGGGTGTCGCCATCGGCGAGAGCATCGTGCATCCCGACCGTGAACTGGCCATCAATCCCGGTCGCGTGTTCGGCACGTTGAACGGCCTCGCCACGCGCGACCCGGCCTTCGGCATGGAAGCGGTGTGGATCGAGCCAAGCTTGCGCGAGCATGCGCAGTCGCTGGGGTACACCGTGGTGGATGCCGCCACCGTCATTGCCACGCACCTGTCGCATCTTATCCAGACGCATGCACACGAGTTGTTCGGCCACGAAGAAGCCGAGCAGCTGCTCAAGGGTCTGTCGAAGACCGCGCCCAAGCTGGTCGACGAACTGGTGCCGAAGGTGCTGCCGCTGGCCACCGTCGTGCGCGTCATGCAGGGCCTGTTAGCCGAGCGCGTGCCCATCCGCAATGTCCGCGCGATTGTCGAAGCGCTGGCGGAGGCGGGCCCGCGTTCGCAGGACACGCAGACGCTCATTGCGTCGGTCAGGGTTGCCCTGGGTCGTCAGATCGTCCAGGACATCGTCGGCCTGGCCGAAGAGTTGCCCGTCATCACACTTGAGCCAGATCTCGAGCGACTACTGTCAAACGGGCTCGCGAACAATGCAAATAGCCCGGGGCTCGAGCCCGGGTTGGCAGAGCGTTTGCAACGAGGTCTACAGGACGCCGCCATGCGTCAAGAACGTGGCGGGGAACCGGCGGTGTTGCTGACTCCGCCGGCATTGCGAGCGGCGCTGGCGAGGTTCTTCCGCGTGAGCGTACCCGGACTCCACGTTCTCGCCTGGAACGAAGTGCCGGACAACCGGCGCGTCCGGATGGTGACTGCGGTGGGCAGCCGGTAGGCGGCCCGCCCGGAAGACGAGGGCAGCCGATAGGCGGCCCGCCCGGAAGACGAGGGCAGCCGATAGGCGGCCCGCCCGGCAGACGAGAGAAGCAGATAGGTGACTGAATGAAGATCCAGAGATACATCGCCAAGGACATGCGCACAGCGCTCGCACAGGTACGCGAGGCGCTGGGCGCAGATGCCGTCATCCTGTCGTCGGGCCGCATCGGTGACGAAGTGGAAGTCGTCGCCGCCGTCGACTTCGAAGCCGTGCAGCAGGCCGCCGCGCAGGCAGTCGATGCCCGTGCGGCGAATGCCGCGCGCGTGCACGCCGAACACGAGCGAAACCTGCAGGCATCGCGTCAGCCGGTGCAGACCACCCGCGTCGCCACGTCCACCGGCCGCGGCGATGCGCGCAACATCGAAGCCCTGGCCGAAGCCCGCTTCGCCGCGCGCGCCAATGCCCTGGCCGATGCCCAGGCCAATGCCCAGGCCAATGCCCATACCCTTGCTCAGGTGAGCGAAGCCGCGGCCGCGCGCACCGAGAACACCGGCAGACACCTGAACGTGCGCATCGACGACAACGATGACGACGCGGACGTGGTGATGCCCACACAGCTTCGCCCGCTCGTGCAGCAGCCGGCTCGGTCCGCCGAACGGCAGCCGGCTCGGTCCGCCGAACGGCGTGCGTCCTCGCAGATTTCCGAAGAACTGGCGCCTTCCTTGGCGCCACGAAATTTCGAACCGCCGCCGCCGACATCCGGTTCCGATGCGCAGAACGTGCTCGCGAACGAAATGAAAGACATGCGCCGCATGCTCGAGGCGCAGCTGCAGACGCTGACCTGGAACGATTTCCAGCGCCGTTCTCCCGTGCAGGCCGCCATGCACAAGGAGCTGGCGCAGCTGGGCATGACCACCGACCTTGCGCACTCGCTGGTGCGCAAGATTCCCGCCGACCTCAATTTCTCGGCCGCACGGCGTTTCGCGCTGGCCACCGTGGCGCGCACCGTGCAGGTCACGGGTGACCGTTGGCTGGACAAGGGCGGCATCGTCGCCTTCGCCGGCCCCGCGGGCGCTGGCAAGACCACGCTGCTGGCCAAGCTCGCCGCGCGCTGGGTGATGCGCCATGGCCCGCGACGCATCGCCATGATTTCCGCTGACTCGGTGCGCATCGGCGCGCACGAGCAGTTCCACACACTGGGCCGCCTGCTGGGCGTCAACGCACAAAACGTTTTTGACATCGCCGAGCTGCCGGAGCTGCTGTACGAGTTGCGCAACTGCCAGTTCATCATGATCGACACCGCGGGCACCAGCCCGCGCGACCCGGAGCTCGCACGCCAGTTGCGCCTGCTCAGCCAGATGCAGGCCAGCGTCGAGACTTCACTGGTGTTGCCGGCCAGCACGCAGACCGGTGCCATCGACGAAGTGGTGCAGCGCTTCGCGCTGGCGCGACCGACGTCCTGCTGCATCACCAAGATCGACGAGGCGGTGAACCTGGGCGGCATGTTGTCCGCGCTGATCCGCCACAAGCTCGCCGCCGCCTACGTGAGCGACGGCCAGCGCGTACCCGAGGACCTCGCGCCCGCGCGTGCGCATCAACTCGTGAGCAAGGCGGTGGAGATCGCCAGCCACAACGGCAACTCGGCGGACGACGAAGTCATGCAGCGCCGGATCTCAGGAGCGAAGAATGGCCGTTAATTATTCGTCGCCGATGGAGAAGTGGGGAGTTCAGCCCAATCCCGTGCAGGTCATCGCGGTGACCGGTGGCAAGGGTGGGGTGGGCAAGACTTCCGTGGCGGTCAATCTCGCCACCGCGCTGGCTTCGCGCGGCAAGGAAGTGATGCTGCTGGACGGTGACCTGGGCCTGGCGAACGTCGACGTGTTCCTGGGGCTGACGCCGCGGCTGACGCTGGCCGACGTGCTCGCCGGCAACTGCACGCTCGAAGAAGTGGTCATGGACACCCCGCAGGGTTTCAAGGTGGTGCCCGCCGCGTCCGGCATCGCGCAGCTCGCCGAGCTCGACGCCATGACGCATCTCGGCCTGGTGCGCGCCTTCGGCGACATCAGCGCACGGCTCGACGTCATGGTGGTGGACACGGCGCCCGGCATCGCCGGATCGGTGCTGCAGTTCTCGCAAGCCGCCCAGCAGGTGCTGGTGGTGATCTGTGACGAACCGGCCTCGCTGACCGATGCTTATGCGCTCATCAAGATTCTTTCCCGCGATCACGGCGTGAAGCAGTTCCGCGTGCTCGTGAACCAGGTTCGTGGCCGGGGAATGGGGCAGGCGCTGTTCCACCGCTTCGAGCGTGTGGTGCAACGATTCCTTCAGGTTGATCTGGATTATGTCGGCGAGATCCCGGAAGACCCGTTCCTGCGTCGCGCAATCCGTGAACAGCGTCCCGTTGTGACGGCTTATCCCGCCTGCCCGGCGAGCGTGGCTCTCAAGACGCTCGCCCTGCGGGCCGATATGTGGCCAGTGGCGGAAGGGCCCCGAGGCAATGTGGAGTTTTTTGTCGAGCGCCTGATCAGACGTCCGTCGGTACGTCTCGAGGTGGTGCGATGACGGGAGTGAGCGCTTACAGCCAGCGTGCCAGTGCCCGGGATACCGAGCAGATGGTCATGCGCCATGCCGAACTGGTGAAACGCATCGCGTATCACCTCGCCGGCCGGCTACCCGCGTCGGTGGAAGTGGACGACCTCATCCAGGCAGGAATGCTGGGCCTGCTGGAGGCGGCTTCCAACTACTCCGCGGGACGCGGAGCGAGTTTCGAGACTTACGCCGGCATCCGCATTCGCGGCGCGATGCTGGACGGTTTGCGCAAGCTGGATTGGGCGCCGCGTTCGGTGCATCGCAAGGCCCGCGCCGTGGCCAACGCGATCCGCGAGCTCGAGGCCGAGATCGGCCGCGAGGCGCGCGACCAGGACGTGGCGCAGAAGATGGGTGTGTCGCTCGACGAATACCACAAGATCGTCGAGGACGCGGCCGGTTGCCAGATCGCCAGCCTCACTACCGAGGAAGGCGAGATCAACGCCACCGATCCCGAAGCGGACCCGTTCCGCGACGTGATGGATGAAAGATTCAGAGAGGCATTGACCGAGGCGATCACCGGGTTGCCGGATCGCGAACGTACGGTGATGTCCCTGTACTACGACGACGAATTGAATCTGAAGGAGATCGGCGCGGTGCTCAAGGTGAGCGAATCGCGCATCTGCCAGATTCACGGGCAGGCGCTGACACGCCTGCAGGCGCGGCTGTCAGGCTGGCGCGACAGGCTTGGTTGAAAGAGACGAGGAGAAGACGGTGAGCAACGCAATGAAGTTTCTGGTGGTCGACGATTTCTCGACCATGCGCAGGATCGTCAAGAACTGCCTGCAGGAGCTGGGCTACACGGACATCACCGAGGCCGACGACGGCAATACCGCGCTGCCCCTGCTGAAGAACGGCGCCTTCGAATTCCTGATCACCGACTGGAACATGCCGGGCATGCCGGGGCTGGAGCTGCTCAAGGCCGTGCGCAGCGATGCCAAGCTATCCAAGCTGCCGGTGCTCATGCTGACGGCGGAAGCCAAGCGCGAACAGATCATCGAAGCGGCCCAGGCCGGAGTCAGTGGTTACGTGATCAAGCCGTTCACGGCGGTGACGCTCAAGGAAAAGATCGACAAGATACTGGCCAGCAAGGCCGCGGCTTGAGGCCGACTGATGGCCCCGGCCGAAACTTCCAACGCGCTTCTGCGCGACAGATACGGTTCGTTGATCGCGGCGCTGCAGGGCGCCGTCGACGCGAATGACGACACCGCGTTCCGCGGTGCCTTCGACAAACTGCGCGAGTCGCTGAGCGCAGAGTTCATGCCCGAGCTCAAGCGTCTGACGGCTTCGGCCGAGTCGGCGCTGGCCCGTTTCCGCGAACGCGCGCGCATCGATGCGCTCGCCGACCAGGAAGTGCCCGACGCGCGCAAGCGACTGGCGCACGTGGTGCAGCTCACCGACGAGGCCGCGCATCGCACGCTCGACCTGGTCGAGAAATCCGGACCGCTGGTCGAACAGCAGGCGCGTGAAGCCGCCGAATTGCTCGAAGCCTGGTCCGTGTACGGCGATCGCGAATACGCGGCGAATTCCCTTTGGCCGGAACGCACGCTGAGTTTCCTCGAGCGTTCGCTGACCGACGCGGACCGCGTACGCTCGTTGCTGTCCGAGATGCTGATGGCCCAGGGCTACCAGGACATCACGGGCCAGATCATCCGCAGCGTCATCAGCCTGGTGGGCGAGATCGAGGACGTGCTCGGCCAGCTGGTCGCGCTCTCGAATGGCGAAGACACACGCCGCATGCCGACGCTGAGAGTCCCGGCCGCTGACCAGAAAAGCATGCAGTCGGGCCTGGGTCCGCAGATCCCGGGCGTGAGCTCACCGGGTGAAGCCGTGAGCGGCCAGGACGACATCGACGCGCTGCTCGCCAGCATGGCGGGCGGTGGCTAGGCCACGATCGCCGTGGACATTCTTTCCGCCATAGGATTCATCCTCGCGCTGGTCGCGGTGCTCGTGGGCGCCGTGCTCAAGGGCGCGGGCATCCATGCGTTGCTGTCCGCCGCCGCGTTCATGATCGTGGTGGTGGGTACCATCGCCGCCATTTTCATCCAGACGCCGCTGCCCGTGTTCAAGCACGCCATGAGCCGATTCTCCTGGGTGCTCAAGCCGCCGAAAATGAATGGCGAGGAGCTGATCAAGAAGATAGTCGAGTGGAGCAACATCGCGCGCAAGCAGGGCCTGCTGGGGCTCGAGCCGCTGGCCGAGCGCGAAGAGGATCCCTTCGTGCGCCGCGGCCTGCAGCTGGTGGTGGACGGGGGCGAGCCGGAGAACATCCGCGCCATCCTCGAGGTCGAGATGGACGTGCGCGAGCACGCCGACAACCGCGCCGCGAAGGTTTTCGAAGGCATGGGCATCTACGCGCCCACGCTGGGCATCATCGGCGCCGTGCTCGGTCTCATGGCGGTGATGCAGAACCTTGCCGACCCCTCGAAGCTGGGTCAGGGCATCGCCGCGGCGTTCACGGCCACGGTGTATGGCATCGGCCTCGCCAACCTGTTCTTCCTGCCCATCGCCGGCAAGCTCAAGGGCATCGTCGCCGAGCAGACCCAGGTGCGCGGCATGGTGATCGAGGGCGTCGTGTCCATCGTGCTGGGCGAGAATCCGCGCGCCATCGAGTCCAAGCTCAACGGCTTCCTGCACTAGTGCGCCGGCGCAAACACAAGCACGAAGACCACATCAATCACGAGGCGTGGGCGATCCCGTACGGCGATCTGATCACGCTGCTGCTGGCGTTCTTCGTCGTGATGTACGCCATCTCGTCGATCAACGAAGGCAAGTTCCGCGTACTGTCGGATTCGCTGAACGCGGCGTTCCGCGGCAACCCCACCACTTTCGAGCCGGTGCAGATCGGCGAGAAGGCGCGGGGAACGGGCGCCGATGTCGAAGTCTCGATCATGGCGCCCTCGCAGATTTCCGGGCGCCCGCGCACGCTGGTGGAATCGGTGCGCATCGATGGCATGAACGGCAAGGGCGCTGGCGCCATGCCGTTGCCCGGTGCCGGAGAAACCGGCCATGCGCAGCCGCTGGCGCTCGAAAAGGAAAAGAGCCCCATGGCCGCGCAGCTGGCGCGCGTCGCGGACGAATTGCAGACCGCATTGCAGGCGCTGGTGGATGCCGACCTCGTGGCCGTCCGCCGCCACCAGTTCTGGCTGGAAGTGGAAGTGCGCAGCGACATCCTGTTCCCGAGTGGCGTGGCCACGCTGTCGGATGCCGCCTATCCGGCGTTGGATGCGCTGGCCGCCACGCTGGTGAAATACCCGAACCCCCTGCGCGTGGAAGGGCACACCGACGATCTGCCCATCAATACGCGTTACTACCCGTCGAACTGGGAACTGTCGGCCGCGCGCGCGGCCAGCGTCGTGCATCGGTTCCAGAAGCGCGGCATCGCCGCATCGCGGTTGTCCGTGATCGGCTTTGGCGAGTTCCGGCCCGCGCAGCCCAACGACACGCCGGCCGGACGCAACGCCAATCGCCGCGTCATCGTCGTCATCCTCTCGGGTGATGGCGCGCCCACGCCGGCCGATGCCGCGGACTCCGCGAGCTTGACCGACGAGGCCAGCCGCGCCTCGCAACCCGCCGCGTTGCTGCCGCTGGCCGCCGGCGCCTCCGCCACGACATCCAATGCCTCGTCTTCGAACGATTCCAACCGGACAACTGAGACTCCTTCCGCATTGCCCGCAGCTGCCCCCGGCCGCGTTGGCACGGAAACTGCTCCTCGAGCAGCTGGAACAGGTGCTGGGCTCGCAGCGCGAGCTGCTGGCGCAGAACCAGGCGCTGTCCGAGCGCATCTGCGCGCTGGCCACACTGGTGACCTCACTACCGCGCCGGGCCGAACCCCTAGGCGAAAAGGTCGCTGAATTGTCGCCACCGCCTCCCAACTTCGGAAAGCTGCGACGACAGGCCGTCGCCCCCAGTTACGAAACCGCCAGGCGACTGGCGCGCAATGGCGCCAGCGTCGCCGAGATCGTCGCGTCCAGCGGCGTGGCCGGCACGGAGGCCCGCCTACTCCATCGCCTGCATGGAGGCCAGCAGTTAGACCCGCGGAACGACCAGCGGATCGACCCCCGAATGGACGATACGCGGGAAAACAATGCCGCGTGAGGAGCAGATATGCCTGCAACTGTGAAGCGGGTCGCCAAGCGCCGCTCAAACAAGAAGCACATCCGGCCGACAACCAAGGGCGCGAACAGCCAGCGCGCGAGTGTTCCGGAGACGGTTGAATCAATGCCCCTTGAAGCGAGCATCCCGGTCAAGACCGCGGATGCGACGCCGGCCGCCAGTCCACTGGCCTCCGGCAAAGTAGTACTCGGTGCCTCCTGCACCATCCACGAAGCACCGGCGCTGCGTTCCCACCTGATCGACCAGGCCTCTCATCCAGGCCCCTACGAGTTGGACGGATCGGCCGTCCAGCAGATAGACACCGCTGGCGTGCAGCTGGTTGTGGCGTTCGCGCTCGACTGCCTGGAGAAGGGCGTGCACTACGTGTGGACCGGCCGGTCGCCGCAACTCGAGGAAGCGATCCGCACGCTGGGCGTGAGCGCGCTGCTCGAGAGTCCCGGCGCCGCCACCAACTACTCCGCGCCAGGTGCCGCATGACGCTCGACCTCGCGCAATTCCACGACACGTTCTTCGAGGAGAGCTTCGAGGCGCTGGACTCCATGGAGGCCGCGCTGCTGAAGCTTTCGGCCGGTGAAGTCGACTTCGAACTCATCAATACGATTTTCCGCGTGGCGCACTCCATCAAGGGCGGCGCCGCCACCTTCGGCTTCACCGATGTGGCCGGTTTCACACATGTAGCCGAGACGCTGCTCGACCAGATCCGCGCCGGCAAACGCCAGGTGACGCCGGACCTCGTTGACCTGTTCCTGCGCTCGGGCGACCTGATGCGCGGGATGCTGGTGGCAACCAAGGACAAACAACCGCTGGACAAGGCGCGAGTCGCGGCCCTGCATGGCGAGATCGAAGCGGTGCTGGCCTCCGAGCCGGGTAGTTCGGCCGCACCGGCCCCGGCGGCCGCTGCGGCGCCGGTGGCCGCGAAGCCTGCCGCTTCCGCGGTCACGCAGCAGCCGGGCTGGAAGATTTCCTTCGTTCCCGGGCCCCAACTACTGCGCCACGGCAACGATCCGCTGCGCATCCTGCGCGAGCTGTCGACGCTGGGAGCCTGCGTGGTCCGCGTCGATGCGATGAAGATTCCCCCGTTGTCGGATCTCGACGCCGAAGAATGCAAGATGTCCTGGAACATCGACCTGTCCGGCGACGTCACCGAGGCGGCCGTCCGCGCCGTGTTCGAGTGGGTCGAAGGCGAGTGCGATCTCAGGATCCAGCCGATCGGTGTTGCGACGCCCGTGGCCGCGGCTGCTCCGGCTGCGGGGACGGCCGCCACTCCCGTGCAGGTTCCCGCCGCCATCGCGGCAGCTCCCGCCGCTTCCAGGGCCGTCGAGGCCGCGGCCGAAGCTCGAGGCGGCGAGGGCGGTTCCATCCGCGTCAGCATCGAGAAGATCGATGAGCTGCTGAACTCCGTGGGTGAACTCGTGATCACGCAGTCGGTGCTCAGCCAGCTGGCCGCGCCGCTCGAAGGCCGCGATGCCGACGAATTGCGGAACGCGCTGGTCCAGCTCGAGCGCCACATGCGCTCGCTGCAGGAAAGCGTCATGCGCGTGCGCATGTTGCCCATCAGCTTCGTGTTCAACCGCTTCCCGCGCCTGGTGCGCGACCTGGGCCAGCGCCTTGGCAAGAAGATCGAGCTGCGCATGAACGGCGACACCACCGAGCTCGACAAGACCGTGCTCGAGAAGATCGGCGACCCGCTCGTCCACCTGGTGCGCAACTCCATCGATCACGGCATCGAGATGCCCGATGCACGCGTTGCCAATGGCAAGAGCGCCAGCGGCACCATCGAACTCAATGCGTACCACAAGGGCGGCAGCGTGGTCGTCGAAGTCAGCGATGACGGCGGCGGCCTCAAGAAGGACAAGATTCTTGCCAAGGCGCGCGAGCGCGGCCTGGTCGCGGCCGACGAAGAACTCTCCGAAGACCGCATCTTCAACCTGATCTTCGCGCCGGGATTCTCCACCGCGGATGTGGTCAGCGATGTCTCCGGCCGCGGCGTCGGCATGGACGTGGTCAAGCGCAACATCAACGAGCTGGGCGGCCACGTGCAGATCTACAGCACGCCCGGCAAGGGCAGCATGGTGCGCATCCGCTTGCCGCTGACGCTGGCCATCCTCGATGGACAGCTGGCGCGCGTGGGCAACGAGGTCTATGTGGTGCCCATCGTCTCCATCGTCGAGACCATGCAGGTGCGCAAGGAGATGGTGAGCTCCATCGCCAACCAGGGCGAAGTGTTCCGATTGCGCGATGAATACCTGCCGGTAGTCAGGCTGTATGACCTGTTCGGCATCAAGCCCGACCATACCGACCTGCTGAATGGCCTGCTGATGATCGTCGAAGCGGATGGCAAACGCGTCGGCCTGTTCGTCGACGAGCTCATGTCGCAGCAGCAGGTGGTCATCAAGAGCCTCGAAACCAATTTCCGCCCGGTCACGGGCCTCGCGGGCGCCACCATGCTGGGTGATGGCCGCGTGGCGTTGATCCTCGACGTTCCGGGCGTGATCACCCGTTTCCAGCAAGCGAGCCGTGACGCGGCCCAGAGAGCAGCATGAATGTGACGTCGCTGGCGGCGAATGCCGATACGCAGCAATTCCTGACCTTCAAGCTCGCCGGCGAAGAGTACGGCGTGGGCATTCTTTCCGTGCAGGAGATCCGCGGCTGGTCCGCGGTCACCGCCATTCCGCATTCGCCGAACTGGCTGCTGGGTGTGATCAACCTGCGCGGCGCGGTGGTGCCCATCATCGACCTGCGCATCAAGTTCAATTTCGCAAAGGCCGACTACAACGAGTTCACCGTGGTGATCATCCTGAATGTCGGTGCACGCGTGACCGGCATCGTCGTCGACGGCGTCTCGGATGTGATCACGCTCGCCGACGAACAGATCAAGCCCGCGCCTTCGCTGGGCAGCAACACGGACACCAGCCACATCATCGGTTTCGGAACGCTCGATGAGCGCATGCGCATCCTCATGGACGTCGAGAAGCTGATGGCGAGCGCCGATCTCGGTTCGATCAAATCCCTGCAATGAGTTCTCGTAAAGGAATACCCGTGAAGCTTTCTGATCTGAACGTTGGTACCCGCCTGTCGACGGGTTTTGGGGTGTTGCTCGCGGCCTGCGGCATCGTCGGTTTCATGGGTTGGCAAAAGCTGACGGAACTCGAAGCGTCGTTGACGAATCTCGCGACCAAAGAGTGGCAGACGGCGCGCGCGGCCCTGTTGATCGACGCCGCCCAGCGCGACAACTATGGTCGTAGTGGTGAGCTCCTGATCACCGCCGAGGAACGCTGGGAAACCGTGCTCATGGAGATTTCCAAGAACCGCGGCGAGATCACCGGCTGGTTCAACGAGCTGGACGGTCTGGTCAAGGAACCCGAGGCCAAGGCGCTGCTGGAGTCCATGAAGGAAGCCCGCGCCCGCTACGTCGCGACACTCGCCAGGATCGCCGACGAGATCAAGGAGGAACGCCGCGCGAATGCCATCGCCATCTATGAAGGTGAGGCCATGGCGGCGCTCGATGCGTCGCTGGCGGCCAACGATGCGCTGGTGGAGTTGCAGGACAAGGCTTTCGACGAGGCCTACGCGACGGCCAGTGCCGAGGCCTCCCGGGCACGCAAGGTCATCATCGCCGTGATATTGGCCGCGCTGATCGCCGGCATCGCGTTCGCGCTGCTGCTTGCGCGCAGCATCCTGCGCCCGCTGCGCGACGCGATGACCGTCGCCGAGAACATCGGCAAGGGCAAGCTCGACAACGCCATCGACACGGGCGCCCAGGACGAGACCGGGCGGCTGCTCGACTCGTTGCAGTCCATGCAGAACGCGCTGCGCGCGCGCGACGAGAAGGACGCCGACTTCCGCGGCCAG
>JAQSWD010000197.1 GCA_029266835.1 Steroidobacteraceae bacterium | reverse complement strand
TGCCTGGACCGAGATCTGGCTCGAGGGTCGCGGCTGGGTACGCGTCGACCCGACGGCCGTCGTCGAACCCGAGCGCCTGACGCGTGGCGTCTACGACGTAATCGGAGACGCGGGCACGCCGGTGAGCATTTCCCTGCGGCAGAGTTCATGGCTGTCGCGAATCGCTCAATACTGGGACGGCGCGAATACCTGGTGGCGC
Source organism: Steroidobacteraceae bacterium (assembly GCA_029266835.1). Taxonomy (GTDB): domain Bacteria; phylum Pseudomonadota; class Gammaproteobacteria; order Steroidobacterales; family Steroidobacteraceae; genus CADEED01. Next base: position 3,528 of record JAQSWD010000197.1, on the reverse strand, counting down.
GAGCGCGTGGTGACCTTCAATCTGCGCTCGCAGATGCAGCTTCTGGAGAAGTTGGGCATCGACTCGCCGAACTGGCGGCACCTCGGCTGGGCGTTCGCGGCAGGCCTGCTGTTGTGGATGGCGTGGGTTGCCGGGACCCTGCGCCGCAGCGTGCCGCGGGAGAAGCCGGATCGCATCGCGCGCGCTTGGCTGGCTGCCACGCGCAAGCTCGAGAAAGTCGCCGCGCCACGCGCTCCGGATGAAGGCGCGCTCAGTTATGCACGGCGCATCGCCGTCTCGAATCCGGATCTCGCCGAGAGGGTCACGTCGGTGGCGGAACACTACACGCGGTTGCGCTTCGGGCCTCAGGCCGCGAATGAGGAGATCGCTGCGCTGGAACGGGAGGTCAAGCGGCTCGCGGTGTGAGCTTCACCCGCATCAGCAATGCCATGCCGACGATGAACAGCACGACGATGGAAGCGTTGGCCAGCCGCGTGTCATGTGAATACCGGGCCACGATGGCCACCAGGAAGGGCCCGAACACCGTCGCGAACTTGCCGAGCATGTTGTAGAAGCCGAAGTACTCGGCGTTCTTGCCCTCCGGAATCAAGCGGCCGAACAGCGAGCGCGAGAGGCTCTGCACACCACCTTGCACCAGTCCGACCGTCACCGCCATGGCGAAGAACTCGGTCACCGAGCTCATGAAGTTCGCGTACACGGAGATACCCGTGTAGACACCGAGCCCGATCAGGATGCCGCGCTTGGGCCCGATGCGCTCACCCAGCCAGCCGAAGAACAACGAAGCGGGAAACGCGACGAATTGCGTCACCAGCAGCGCGATGAGCAGGCTGCCGGGCTTCAGGCCGATCGACATGCCGAAATCCACCGCCATCTTGATGATGGTGTTCACGCCGTCGATGTAGAACCAGTACGCCACCAGGAAGGTCAGCGCGACGCGGTGCTGGCGCAAGTGCGTGAGCGTGTTGCCCAGTTCGCGGAAGCCCTCGCGTACCGCGCCGCCCAGGGATATCCGACCGCCGCGATGTTGCTCCTGAACGCGGAACATCAGCGGCAGCGAGAACAGCAGCCACCACACGCCCACCGTCAGGAACGATATCTGCACGGCCGTCACCGCGTCGGGGATGCCGAACCATGCGGGCTTGAGGAACATCGCGGCGTTGATGACGAACAGCAATCCACCGCCCAGGTAACCCAGCGCGTAGCCGAACGAGGAGACCCGATCGAGCTCGTGGGGTTTGGCCACGTCGAGCAACAGCGCGTCGTTGAACACCACGCCGCCATTGAACCCCATGGTGCCGAGCACGAAGAGCAAGGCGGCCAGTTCCCAATCGCCCTTGCCGACGAAACACAACCCGGCACTCGCGGCCACACCTAACAGGGTCCAGGCGAACAGGAAGTGTTTGCGGCGTGCACCGCGGTCGGCGATCGCGCCGAGGATGGGCGCCAGCAGTGCCACCACCAGGCCCGCCGCGGCATTCGCGAAGCCCAGTCGCTCGGTGGTTTCCGTGGGGTCGACGCCCAGGCTCCAGAATTCGCGGAAGAACACCGGGAAGAATCCGGCCATCACCGTGCAGGCGAATGCCGAGTTGGCCCAGTCGTACAGGGCCCAGGCGAAGATCGGCCGGTTGCGGAGGAATTCTCGCACCGGCCGATCTTATTGCGATTCGCGGGTGGCGGCGAACTTGATCTTCGGCCAGCGCTCGATGGTGAGCTCGAGGTTCACGCGCGACGGCGCGAGATACACCAGCGCACCGGAGTGATCCACCGCCAGGTGGTCGTAGGCCTTGGTGCGGAATTCCTCGAGATGCTTGTCGTCGTCGCAATACACCCAGCGCGCGGTGTGGACGTTCACGGTGTCGAACACGCTGGCGACCGCGTATTCGTCCTGCAGACGGAACGCCACCACTTCGAACTGCAGCTGGCCGACCGCGCCCAGCACCATGTCGTTGTTGCGCAGCGGCTTGAACAGCTGGGTCGCGCCCTCCTCGCAGAGCTGGTCGAGGCCCTTGGCCAGGGCTTTCATCTTCAGCGGGTCCTTGAGCACGGCGCGGCGGAACATTTCCGGCGCGAAGTTGGGGATGCCGGTGAAGGTGAGCTTCTCGCCTTCGGTGAAGGTGTCACCGATGTTGATGGTGCCGTGATTGTGCAGGCCGATGATGTCGCCCGCGAAGGCTTCGTCGGCCGCGGAGCGATCCGCCGCCAGGAAGGTGAGCGCGTCGGCGATGCGCATCTCCTTGTCGAGGCGAACGTGGTACATGCGCATGCCGCGTGAATACTTGCCCGAACACAGCCGCATGAACGCGATGCGGTCGCGATGCTGCGGATCCATGTTCGCCTGGATCTTGAAGACGAAGCCGGTGAGCTTGCCCTCGCCGGCCTCCACTTCGCGTTGTTTGGTTGCGCGCGGCAGCGGTGACGGCGCGTGCTTCGCGAAGTGCGCCAGCAGCTCCTCGACGCCGAAGTTCGAGATGGCTGAACCGAAGAACACCGGCGTCTGCCTGCCGTCCAGATAGGCCTGCACGTCGAACTCGGCCGTGCCGCCACGCACCAGGTCGATCTCGTCATCGAAGGCCTTGGCGCGGTCGCCGAGGAACTCGCGGCCTTCGGCGCTGTGCAGCCCTTCGATCACGCGATTTTCGCCGCGCTCGCCGCGGCCCGCGGCTTCGTAGGCGTAGATCTTGTCTTCGAGCAGGTGATAGATGCCGGCGAGGTCGCGGCCCATGCCGATGGGCCAGGTGACGGGCGCGGTCTTGATCTTGAGCACGCTCTCCACTTCATCGAGAAGCTCGATGGGCGCCCGGCCCTCGCGATCCAGTTTGTTGATGAAGGTCATGATGGGCGTGTCGCGCAACCGGCACACCTCCATCAGCTTGATGGTCCGCTCTTCGACACCCTTGGCGCAGTCGATGACCATGAGGGCGCTATCTACCGCGGTGAGCGTGCGGTAGGTATCTTCGGAAAAGTCCTCGTGGCCCGGTGTGTCGAGCAGGTTGATGATCTGCTCGCGGAACGGGAACTGCATCACCGACGAGGTGATCGAGATTCCGCGCTGTTTTTCCAGCGCCATCCAGTCGGAGGTGGCGTGCCGTGCGGCCTTGCGTCCCTTCACGGTGCCGGCCAGCTGAATGGCGCCGCCAAACAACAGCAGCTTTTCGGTGAGCGTGGTTTTGCCCGCGTCGGGGTGAGAGATGATGGCGAAGGTCCGCCGTTTCTGGATTTCCCCGGTATTCACATCAGCCGTCATAACTCGTCGCTTGACCCAAGGTTCACATGGAGGCGATCACCGGGCGAAGCCGGAATCGTGCAGCGGCCAGGCCGCTGCTGGAGGGCGCGCATGATACCAGCCCGCTCAGCCGTCCTCCCTGCATTGGTCGAAAGACGCGCAGGCGCCCCAAGGGGCGCCGGCCCGGCTTTCGAGCCGGGCCGGAGTCGATTTCGCTATTGGAAGTCCGCGCCGATGCGCAGCCAGGCGGTACGCCCGGGCTGGTTCACGCGCATCGTCTGCTCATGGCCGCTCAGGATGGCCGC
>JAQSWD010000074.1 GCA_029266835.1 Steroidobacteraceae bacterium | reverse complement strand
CCGGCAACGGGCAATGACACGCCGGAAGGCCGTCAGCAGAACCGCCGGGTCGAGCTGGTCAGGATCTGAGCGCTGGAACTGGAGAAAACACATGACCTCTGAAAATGTCGTTGCGCGCAGTCTCGTGCTGGCCTTCCTGCTCCTGACCGCGCTCTGCGGCCCACTCTGCAGCGCGGCCCCTGGCGGCGACGCCGACCTGCGCGAGCTTTCGCGTTATGAGCTGACGATGTCGGATGTGCGCAAGTTCGCGGCGGCCAACGCTGCTCTCGCCCAGCATCCGGAGGCCGAGCGGGACGAGGATCAGGACGACGGCGACACCGATGACGAGTCGCTGGACGAGCTGGCGGCGCGCATCGGGCGGGTTCCCGAGGCGCGCAAGGCCATCGAAGAGGCCGGTCTCACGGTGCGGCAGTACGCGGTGATCACCATGGCGCTGTTCCAGGCAGCGTTCGCGCAGTACGCGGTGGAACAGGGCGCGGACATCGACAAGGTGGCTCGCGATGCGGGCGTGAACCCGGCCAATATCCGCTTCGTGAAGGAGCACAAGGCGGAGCTGGAGAAACTCAAGCCGCCGGCTGACAACGGCTAGGCGTTCTGGTTCGTGGCGCCCTATCTACTGCCGTCGCGGCCTTTCCGCCGGATTGCCGGTACTTTCGGCAGCCCCGTGTGCTGGGTCTTGAAGGGGCGCGCGGGCGCGCCGCGCTGCGGCTTCCGCGCCCCCTCTTCCGCCCCGCCGGTCCCCGCCGGCTGGTACGACGGAATGAGCTGGTGCTTGCCATTGCCGATGAGATCGGCCCGACCCATGCGCCGCAGCGCCTCGCGCAACACCGGCCAGTTGTGGGGGTCGTGATACCGCAGGAACGCCTTGTGCAGGCGACGCTGCTTCAATCCCTTCGGGATCGTCACCTCTTCACTGTCGCGCGTGACTCTGCGCAGCGGGTTCTTGAGCGTGTGATACATCGCGGTGGCCGTCGCCATGGGTGATGGCAGGAACGCCTGCACCTGGTCCGCGCGGAATCCGTTCTTCTTCAGCCACAATGCCAGCTCGAGCATGTCCTCATCGGTGGTGCCGGGATGCGCGGCGATGAAGTACGGGATCAGGTACTGCTCCTTGCCGGCGAGCTTGCTGTACTTGTCGAACAGCTCCTTGAACTTGTAGTAGGTGCCGACGCCGGGCTTCATCATCTTCGACAACGGCCCTTCGCCGATGGCCTCGGGCGCTATCTTCAGATAGCCGCCGACGTGATGGGTAGCCAGCTCCTTGACGTACTCGGGGCTCTCGATGGCGAGGTCGTAGCGCACGCCACTGGCGATCAATATCTTCTTCACGCCGGGCAGCGCGCGCGCCTTGCGATACAGCTGTATCAACGCGCTGTGGTCGGTGTTCAGATTCGGGCAGATGCCGGGGAACACGCAGCTGGGCTTGCGGCAGGCCTTTTCGATGTCACGGCTCTTGCAGGCGATGCGATACATGTTGGCGGTGGGTCCGCCGAGGTCGCTGATCACACCGGTGAAGCCGGGCACGGTGTCGCGGATCTTCTCGATCTCGCGCAGCACGCTGGCCTCGCTGCGGTTCTGGATGATGCGCCCTTCGTGCTCGGTGATGCTGCAGAACGTGCATCCGCCGAAACACCCGCGTTGGATGGCGATGGAGAACTTGATCATCTTGTACGCCGGGATTTCGGCGTTGCCATACGACGGATGCGGCACGCGCGCGAACGGCAGCTCGTACACGAAGTCCATGTCTTTAGTAGTAAGAGGGATGGGTGGCGGATTCAGCCACAGGTCCTGCTCGCCATGCCGCTGCACCAGCGCGCGCGCGTTGCCGGGGTTGCTCTCGAGGTGCAGGATGCGGCTGGCGTGGGCGTACAGCACGGGGTCGCTCGAGACGGCCTCGAACGAGGGCATGCGGATGACGCTGCGTTCGCGGTCCTCGCTCTTCACGCGGCGGGCCATGGTGCCGGGTGGGGAAAGTGGGGAAACGCCTGATGGCGCCGAGGTACCGGCGGCGTTCACTGGCGTTTCCCCACTTTCCCCACCCGGCACCATGTACGGATCGACGGGCGGGTTCAGCTTCCCGGGCGTGTCGACGGTCGTCGAGTCGATCTCGATGACGCCTTCGGCGGCCTTCTTGCGCACGAACGCGGTGCCGCGCAAATCGGTGATTTCGGAAATCGGCGTGCCGGCGGCTAAGCGATGTGCGATCTCGATGATCTGCCGCTCGGCGTTGCCGAAGACGAGCAGATCGGCTTTGGCGTCCAGCAGCACGGAGCGGCGCACCTTCTCGCTCCAGTAATCGAAGTGCGCGATGCGCCGCAGCGACGCCTCGATGCCTCCGATGACGACGGGCACGTCCTTGAACGCTTCGCGTGCGCGCTGCGCGTAGACGACGACGCTGCGATCGGGACGCTTGCCGCCCTCGCCGCCTGGCGTGTACGCGTCGTCGGAACGAATGCGCTTGTCCGAGGTGTAGCGGTTCACCATCGAGTCCATGTTGCCCGCGGTGATGCCGAAGAAGAGGTTCGGCTTGCCCAACTGCTTGAAGGGCTCGGCGCTCTGCCAGTCGGGCTGCGCGATGATGCCGACGCGGAAACCCTGCGCTTCCAGCAACCGCCCCATGATGGCCATGCCGAAGCTCGGGTGATCCACGTACGCATCGCCGGTGACGATGATGACGTCGCAGGAATCCCATCCCAGCTGCTCCATCTCGGCTCGCGACATGGGCAGGAAGGGCGCGGTACCGAAGCGCGCGGCCCAGTACTTGCGATAGGAATGAAGTTCTTTGACGGCGGCGGACATGGCGTTCCTCATCGGAAATGGGGACGCGCGCGGCCACGATTCGGGCCCTTCGCCATTGCTGCCGGAGCTTACGCCGGACGTCACCATTTCCCTGCTGGACAGGCACCCCCCGGTATCAGCGAGGGGCTGGAGGCGCGCAGTGTAGGGGCGCCACCCCGTAAGTCAAAATACCCCCGATTCAGGCCCCGGAAAGCGCCAAAACGAGTGCCGGACACATTGCGATCGGGCGGGCCCGCAGACATGATCGGGCCATGAAACTTCGGGCAGTCGTCGCAGCGATTCTCCTGTCCTCATCCTCCGCCTTCGCGGCGGACTGCCCCAGAAATCACCCGACTTCCGCGTTCGAGGCGCTTTCGCCGGGCGAGCGCAGCCTTGCGGTGTACGACGCCTTCTGGCGGAACATCGAAAAGAACCACTACGACCCGCAGTTGCTCTCGCGTGCCGAAGTCCGTGCGCTGCGCCAGCAGGGGCGCAACAAGGCCGCCGCGGCCGGACATCCCGCGAACCTGTACGGGCAGGTGCTCGGTGGCATCATCAGCGAACTGCCCGAGGCGCGCGTGAAGGCGGAACTGCCGCCGCCCAGCGATCTGCCGGCGCCGCGTCGCTACAGCAAGTCTCCCGAAGAAGTGCAGCGGCTGGCCGACTCGTTGTTTGGCGGCGCCGGGTTCGACCAGGCGACCATACGTCGCGGTTCGAAGGACATCCGCGTGGTCACCGAAGTGCGGCCGAACTCACCGGCTGAGGAAGCGGGAATCCGCCCGGGCTGGCGCGTGGTCAGCTTCAACACCAATACCGACATGAGGCGGAATTCATTCCAGTTCTCGGGTGAGTTCCTGCCGCTGGACCCCATGGACGCGCTCGCGCTCGAGCGTGGCGACCTGTCGATGGATCCGCCGGATTCACGCCGGGTGCTGAAGATCCAGTATGCGCATCGCCCGTTGCAGGCGCGCCGGCCCATCGAGCGCCGCAATGTCGGCGACGACGTGCGCTACGTGCGGTTCGACGACTTCGGCGATGACGAATTCATGAAGCCCGTGTACCAGGCGCTGCGCGAAGCGGGCCCCGATGGGCTCATCATCGACCTGCGCTGGAACGGCGGAGGGCAGCTGAGGCAGGCGCAGAAGCTGGCGGGCATGTTGTTAGGCGACGTGGTCATGGGGTTCCAGCAGGATGCGCGCGGCTCGGCAGCCATCCGCGCTTTGCGGCCCGGCCACCGCTACCAGGGTCCGCTGGCCGTACTGATCGGCCCGGGCTCGAGCAGTGCCTCCGAAATCCTCGCCGCGGCGATCAAGGATCACCGCCGCGGCAAACTCGTGGGACGCATGACCAATGGGTCGCTGCTGACATCGGATGTATTTCCGCTGCCCGATGGCGGGCTCGTCACCGTGCCCACGCGTGATTTTCGCAGCGCCAGCAACCGGCGGCTCGACGGCGTCGGCGTGGCGCCCGACGTGCCCGTATTGCCCACGCTCGAGGATGTGCGTGCGGGCCGTGACGCCACGCTGGACCGCGCCGTGCAGCTGATCCGTGCCAGCGCGAGCAGCCGGCGACCGATGCCGGACTTCCGCCGGCGCGACGAGTTGTATCCGCCTATCTAGTCGGCCGAGGGCGCGCGGGTCAATCGACCGCGGCGCCGATCTTGAACAGCACGTCGTCCTTCGATGTGCAGAACCACCGCGAGGCCTCACCGCCCGCCTCTGCGCGCGACACCATCACGATGGTCCTGGATCTTTCGTCGAGCATCCATTGATCGAACATGACGCGGCCCTCCTTCATCAGATCGGCGATGACCACGTTGACCAGCGAATCGAAGCGCTGGTCGATGAGCGTGTAGCGGAACAGGTCCGTCGACTCCTTGAGAGGCAGGTCCACTTTCATGTTGTCCAGCAGCGCGGGCGCCAGCGACTCCTTCGCCAGCAGGCCTTCGAGACGACTTACGAGATCTTCGGGTCGAAAGTACAGCAGCGCGTAGGTGGCGCTGTCGTGCCAGTAGTACGCGGGGCCGGTGCGATCCGGGTTCTGCAGCGCGATGACGGCGCGCTGCGCTTGTCCGGCGGATGGGCCAGCCGGCTTCCCACAAGCGGCACTCGCGGTGGCGGTGAGCGCCAGCGCCAGCACGATCGCGATCGCGATCGCGGCGAATGCGGCGGCCGCATCTTTTGTAAAACGAGCGAGCTTCGAGGAAATCACGGGCCTTCCGGGGCGGGCTTTTCTTGTAGCCCCAGCATGGCAGGGAGTCACCGCCGCGGGCTTCGCCCGGGCGGTGTCCCGAATCAAAATGAGAAAAACATCCGGGCGGTCAATGTACCCGGAGCACCCATTCGGCGAACGGCTGCCAGATCGCGGTGGTTCCCACCCAGGCGCGGAAGGGGATCGCGGCCAGCAGCAACAGTCCACCGTACAGCAGCGCGGGATGCACATGTCCCAGCCGGCGCAGGTCATGCACCCAGGCCCAGAGCACGAATGCGGTCGAAACCAGCAGCGGCACTACGGTGCGCGGGAAGCCGAAATGCTGGATCAGCAAGCCGTCGAAACGGCCGATGGCGGGCAGCAGCAATACGATGGTGGCCAGCAACATGAAACGCTTGTGCCATTCGCGTCGTCTGCGCATGAAGAGTCCGGCGAACAGGAACAGGCCGAACATGAACGTGGTGCCCAGCGATACGGACAGGAACTCACGAGGCACGCGTCCCGGCGGCGCGCGCCCCGCTTCGATGGCGCTGATGGCGAAATCGCCGGCCTGCAGGAAGGTGATGGCGCCCACGATCGCGGTGATGACGCCGAGGGTCCGGTGCCAGTCGATGCGATGCGTCGCGATCAGCCTGGCCTGCGTCACGTGCAGCAGGATCCACAAGGTAGACAGGACGCCGTGAACCACGGCAGCCCGTGTCAGTGGTGGCAGATCGAACCAGGGCCTCAGGTAGAAAGTCCGCGCGAATCCGAGAATGATGGCGGCGCTGAGGGTGGCGGCGATGAGGACGTGGAAGTGTGGTCGCAGTGTTGGTGTGTTCATGGCCCCGAAGCTGAGCGCCGCGGCCGCCGGACACCATTAACCGCGCGTTAATTGGCGCTTAATTGAATATGATCCTGCGCAAGTGACTGAGCCCACTGAAATCCGTTTCGATGGCTGGCGCCTGCGCATCAGCACGGGCGAGCTCAGCCGTGAGGGGCAGCCGCAGCAGCGGCTCACTCAGCAGCCTCTGCGCATCCTGCTGGAGCTGCTTCGTAACCCCGGTGAAGTGGTCACGCGCGAACGCCTGGTGGAGATCCTCTGGCCCAAGGGCGTGGTGGATTACGACAACGGCCTCAACGTTGCGGTGCGCAAGTTGCGCCTGGTGCTGGGGGATGAGTCCGATACGCCGCGGTATATCGAGACGCTGCCGCGCGTGGGGTATCGGTTTGTTGGCAGGCTGGAATCCGCTGAGCCGGTGGCCAGTACGGTGGCAATGGCGGAAGCTCCGGCGAACCCGCCGAAGCGCACGCACTGGCTGTTCGCCGGGGGAATAGTGGGCGGCGCGGTGCTGCTGGTGCTGTGGTTGATGCAGGTGACTCCGTCCGCGCCGCATCCTGTCGAGCCCGCCGCGACGACGGCGGCTTCCACCGCGCCCATCGTGGCGCGTCGCACTACCAGCGTCCGCGCCTACGAGCACTATCTACAGGGCATCTACCACCGCTCACGTCGCGACGCCGATGGCACGCGGTTGTCCATCGCGGAACTCGAGGCGGCGCTGGCCGAAGACCCGGAGTACGCGGAAGCCTGGGCCGGGTTGTCGGACACCTACGTGGGCGCCGCGATCGGTCATTCGATCCCGGCGGCTGAAGCCTTCCAGAAATCATTCGACGCGGCGCGCCGTTCGGTGCAGCTCGACCCGGGGCTCGCCGAGACGCACACGGCGCTGGGGCAGATCCACATGTTCTACAAACATGATTACGTGTGGGCCGAGTCCGAGTTCGCGCTGGCGCGCGCGGCGAACGAGAGATACGCGCGGCTGTGGCATCACCTGGGCATCCTGCGCGCATTTCAGGGGCGCCCGGATGAAGCACTGGCGGCGATGCGGCGCGCGCGCGAGCTGGAGCCGATGACGCTGCTGTTCAACACCAACTACGGGCTGGTGCTCTATCACTCGCGCCGCTTCGAGGAAGCCATCGAACACGCGCGCGGTTTGCTGGCGGCGCAGCCGCAGCTGACCCAGGCGCGCAGCCTGCTGATCCGTTCGCTGATCGCGCAGGGCAAGACCGCGGAGGCGCTGGACGAATTGCCGAAGCTGGCGAAATTCAATGCGAACACCAGTGACGCGGCGCTGGTGTTTGCGCACGCGGGCAAGCGCGACCAGGCGATGGGAGAAATCGCGCGCATGGAAAAAATGAGCGCGGATGGCCTGGGCGTCGGTTATGAGCTGGCGATTGCGCACGCGGCGCTGGGCGATCTGGATGAAAGCTGCAAGGCGCTCGACCTGGCGTGGCGCGACTCGTCGCCGTTCATCGGGTGGATGCGGCTGGATCCACGCATGGATCCGTTGCGCGAGCAGCCCTGCTTCGCGGAAGTGCTGGCGCGATTCCGGACGGAATGAAAAAGGCCCGGCGTTTCCGCCGGGCCTTCTTGAGCCGCGTCCCCCTCGTCTTTCCGGAAGTGGCTGGGAGACGAGGAGTGTCCCCTTTATTTCAGGGCGTCGGCCAGGCCGGGGACGTGGGCGGCGCCTTCCGGGACCTGGATGCTCGAGCCCTTGAAGTCGTTGCCGACGGGTTCGTAGCGGCCGCCGAGGCATTGCGCGAGGAAACCTTCCGCGACGGCGTAGAACGACGTGCGGTTGGCGGGGCGCGCGAAGCCGTGGCCTTCGTCCGGATACAGCACGTAAGTCACGGGGATGTTCTTGTCCTTCATGGCCTTCACGATCTGGTCGGACTCGGCCTGCTTGACGCGCGGGTCGTTGGCGCCCTGCCCGATCAGCAGCGGCTTCTTGATCGCCGACACATGCGTCAACGGCGAACGATCGGCCAGCAGCTTCTTGCCTTCTTCCGTGCGCGGATCGCCGACGCGCGAGGCCAGTTCCTCGAAGAACGTCTTCCAGTACGCGGGGATGCTCGCCAGCAAGGTATCGAGATTGGACGGACCGACGATATCCACGCCGCAGGCGAAGGTGTCGGGCGTGAACGTCAGGCCGGCGAGCGTGGCGTAACCGCCGTATGAGCCGCCGTAGATAGCCACCTTGTCGGCGGTGGTGATCTTGTTGTCGACCGCCCATTTCACGGCGTCGAGCAGATCGTCGTGCATCTTCGCGCCCCACTCGCGGTTGCCGGCATTCACGAACGACTTGCCGAACCCGGTGGACGCGCGGAAGTTCACGGCGAGCACCGCGTAGCCGCGGTTGGCCAGCCACTGGTGTTCGTTGTCGAAGCCATAGGCGTCGCGGCCCCAGGGGCCGCCGTGCACGTTGAGCACCATGGGCACGGGCGCATCCGGGATGCCGTCACCGTTCGCATCCGAACCCGGCGGCAGCGATAGATAGGACACCAGCGTGAGGCCGTCGCGCGCCTTGAGTTCCAGCGACTGCATGGGGACCAGTGGCGACTTCAGCAGCGCCGGGCGGGTATCAAACAGCTTGGTGATCTTGCCGGCCTTGCGGTCGTAGATGTGGCTGGACGCCGGCGCGAGCGCATCGTCGGTGGCGATGATCCACGTGCCGTTGTCGAGCGTGCGGCTGGTCACCACGAAGCCATCGCCCAACTCTTTCGAGAGCAGGGCAACGTCCTTCTGCAGCGACTTGTCGATCAGGCTGATTTCGGGCTTGAGGTAGTTCACCGTGTACGCCACCGGTGCACGCGTGCGCGGGTCGGTCCACACGCCTTCGACGTCAGCCTGTTCGCTGGCGCCCAGCACCGTGGTCTTGCCCGAGGCGAGATCGATGCGCACCAGCGCGGACTTGTCGCGGCCCACCGAGGAGGTGAGCAGCGCCGTGGCGCCGGAGCCTTCGACACCGATAGTGTTGGTGGTGAGGCTGTCTTCCTGGCCGAACTTCAGCAGGCTGACCCACTTGCCACCGGCCTTGCGGAAAATCTCGCTGCCGTCGGCGTTGCTCTTCAGCGCGAGCTTGGGCTTGAGATCGAGATCCAGCTCGTAGCCACCGAACTCCTGCGAGTTCTGCTCGATGAGCACGCGCTTGGCCGTGGCGATGTTCACTTCCCACAGGTCGTGCCACTCCTCGGCGCGGTCGTTGAGACCCACGGCGACGACGCCGGGCTTCTTCCACGAGAGGCCAATGATCTGCGCCTGCACTTTCTTGTCGGCCGAGCCATAGGGCGTGAGGTCCTTGGTGGTGCCGGCGGCCACGTCGGTGGCGTAGATGTGCCAGTTCTCGTCGCCGCCTTCGTCCTGCAGGTACAACACATGTTTGTTGTCGTAGGCCCAGAAGTGCTGGCGGATGCCGCGCTTGGTGTCGTTGGTGACAGCCTTGGCGGCGGACGGATCGCTACGCGGCCCCACCCACACGTTCAGGACGCCATCCTTCGGCGCGATGAACGACACGTACTTGCCGTCCGGAGAGATACGCGCCTGCGTTTTTTCGGGGTTGCCGAACAACGCGGAACGCGGGATCACCGGCACGCCGGCGACTTTTTCGGCGGCGGTGGGCGCTTGGGCGGAGGCGATGAACGGCAGGAACAGCGAGGCCACGGCCGCGCTCAGCATCATTTTCTTCATGGCAGGACTTCCTGGGACTTTCGGCCACGGGGGCGGAGCGGCGATTATAGACGCCGCGAGCCGGCGGATGAGTCATGCTTGCCCGCCGGGGGCTGGCGAATACCGAGGACATTTTCATGAGATTCATCCTGCGCGTTGCCGCGCCGTTCCTTTTCGCCACCCTCCTGTCCACATTGAGCAGCACCAGCATGGCCAAGAACATCCCCGTCTACATCGCCACGCAGAACCCGGAAAACATGGGCATCACCATTGCCCGGTTCGACGACTCGACCGGCACGTTGTCCCCTCCCGCGATGGCCATCGAGACGCGCGACCCCGCGCATTTCACGCTGTCGGCGGACGGCGGACACTTATATATGTGCAACACCGGTACGCCCGGTGGCGTCAGCGCCTTCGCGGTCGACCGGAAGACGGGCGCGCTGAAGCTGCTCAATTACGTGGAATCCAAGGGCAGGGGCCCCAGCTACGTGAGCGTGGATGGGTCGGGAAAGTTCGTACTCGACGCGAACTACGGCGGCGGCCATGTCGAAGTGCTGTCGCTCAACACCGATGGGTCACTGAAGGAACAGACTGCGTTCGTGCAGCACACCGGGTCCAGCGTTCATCCGCAGCGGCAGAACAAGCCGTACGCGCACTGGTTTCGCACCGACCCCACCAACAAGTTCGCGCTGGTGATGGATCTCGGGACGGATCAGATCGTCATCTACAGGTTCGACGCGAAGACCGGCAAGTTGACGCCCCATGATCCCGCGTTCACCGCGGTGACGCCGGGCAGCGGGCCGCGGCATCTGGCCTATCATCCGAACGGCAAGTGGTTCTACGGTGTGCAGGAGCTGTCGAACGAAGTCGTCGCCTTCAACTGGGATGCGACCAGGGGCACGCTCACCCAATTCCAGGCCGTGAAGACGGTGGCGGACACCTTCAAGGGACCGAGCACCGCGGCGGAGATCGCCGTGCGCGCCGACGGCAAGTTTCTCTACGTCACGAATCGTGGCGAAGACAGCGTGGTGGTGTATTCCATCGAATCGAAGACCGGCGAACTGGCGCTGGTTCAGCGCGTGCCCTCGGGCGGCAAGGTGCCGCGGTATTTCAGCTTCGACCCGTCGGGCACGTGGTTCCTGGTCAGCAACCAGGATGGCGGAAACGTCGTGGTCTTCAGCGTCGATGCGAAAACCGGCGAACTGACACAGAAGAGCGAGGTGCAGTTGCCACGCCCGATGGGCGTGGTGTTCGCGCCGCGTTGACCGCGGCCAGCGATCAGGGCTGGAGCCAGCGCACGAACCAGGTGATGGCGGCATCGACGCTCTCGGGGTTCACGCGGTGCGGCGTGTTCTCCTGGATGATGAGCTGCAACCGGTCGGCGGCATGCGCCGCGGCGTATGCCGGCTTCGCGGCTTCCACCGCCAGGCGCACACCCGCGATGGGCGTGTTCGCATCCGAGTCCGAGTTGATGACCAGCAGCGGGCGCGGCGCGGTGGCGCTCAGCATTGCCGGCCCGTCGAATTGTCCGTCGATGCCCGGAACCACGCGCGCGTAGAACTCGCGCACGAAGGCGACACTGCCCGGGGATTTGCCGGCCGATGCCGCCGCGGCGTCGAAGCCGTTCTGGATGGTCGCGATGCGCGCGCGCCAGGCGCCGTTCTCCAGCGCCCACTGGAAACTCTGCACGCCGATGAACGGCACGGCGGCGGCGACGCGCGTATCCGCGGCCGCGGTGAAATACGTCTCGATGCCGCCCTTGGAGATTCCCGTGAGGCCGATGCGCGCGGCGTCGACGTCCTTGCGGGTAGACAGGTAGTCGATGAGACGCATCACGTCCCAGGCGGTGTCGTAATAGAACGGGTGCCCTTCGCCGGTGACGAAAGCGCGCGTGATCGCCACGTTGTACTCCGCGACGCCGGTGCCGGCGCGCGTGCGCTCGCCGTGAAACCTGCCATCGATGGCCACGCCGATGAAGCCCGCCTTCACGGCCTTGAGCACGAGGTCGGTGATTTCACCACTGTCCTTGCTGCCGCCAGTGCCATGCAGCGCGATGACCACGGGGCGCCGGCCCTTGAACGCGGCGGCGTCGGGCAACACCAGGTACCCCGGAACACGTTCGGAGGCGTCCGAGTGGAACCACAGGTGGTACTTCCTCAGCCCTCCCACCGATGGCATTTCGGTGAGCTCGGGCCGCGCCGCCACGAGCGGGCGCGCGACGACCTCGAGAAACGCCGCGCGGGTGTCGTCGCCGGGGCCGGCCCAGGTGGACAACGACAATAGAAGCGCGAGTACGGCGGCCAGTGCTCTGATCGGATTCATTGCGGCTCTCGATTGTCTACGGGGTTATCCACCGGATTGCGCCCGGGATCTCAACTTGACGAAGGCCGGGAAGAATTCCGCCATCATCCTGTCGTGGTAGGCCACCAGGTTGGGCGCCGCCAGCAGTTGGTCGCGCACCGGCGATTCGAAAACGTCCGGCAGCCCACCCGCGATGAACGCAAACGCCGTCGCGTCGGCGCCGCACAGCTGGTCACCCATGAGGTAACGGTTGTCGCCCAGCACCTGCGACAGCGCATCGATGCAGCGGCCGGCCAGCTCGGTTTTTTCCGCGTCGTTGTGCCGCCCGATGCCATGCGCATGCAGGCTCGCGCGCACCTTGTTGCGCACGATCTTGCAGATCAGCGGACGGATCAGCGCCGGCGCGCGGCGAAAGAAATTCTTCGGCCCGCGCTCGAAGTTCTCGTCGACCATCCATCGCCAGTACACCATGACCCAGTACAGGTGGTCCTCGAGCATCTTTTCCACCGCCCAGGCCACGCCTTTCTGGTGCGCGGTGAGCGCACGGTCGAAATCGAAGCCGTACTTCTTCTCGATGTGCAGGCGGATCAGCGTGGAGTCGGCGATGAGGGCGCCGTCGTCCTTGATGTAAGGTAGTTTGCCCTTGGGCGCACGTGTGAAGCCGCGCGTGTCGGCCTCGTAGGGAAGCCCCGCCAGTTTGAGCAGCATCTCGCCCTTCATGACGAAGGGGCTGGCGTCGGGCAGCCCGAAGAACGACCCGTAGGAATAGAACGTGATCATCGCGTACCTCCCTGGCACGCGAGTATGACATCGCGGCCGGCCCTGATCGGACCGGCCGCGACGACTTCGATCAGGCACCCATGATCTTGCCGGTCTCGAGCAGGGACTTGATGTCGCTGAGGATCCAGTTCCATCCGCCACCGCCCTGTTCGTTGAATGGGGTCTGGGTCGCTGCGCTCATGAGCGGCGCGCCGGTGGTGTCGTGCGTGACGGTGAGCAGGCAGAAGCCCGGGTGCGATGCGGTGATCTCGAAGGTGAGGCGCGTGAATCCTTCGGCCCGGTGCTGATCGTTGAACAGCCAGCGATAGGTCTGCACCAGTTTGTTGAGCGGCTTCACTTCGATGATCTCGCCGTCGATGATGGTGTCGGGCAGCCCGAACGATTTCATTCCCGCGTTCGCGATGGCGCGGTACTTGCCGCCGGGCTTTAGCTCGTACTCCTGCACGGCCTGATAGCCGTACCTGCCGTTCCATTCGGGATCGGTAATGGCGTCCCAGATCGCCTGCGCGCTGGCGCGGATGTAGATCTGGTGAACGTGAACTACGCGGTCTTTTTTGCCTTGATCCATGATTTTTCGCCCTTGGGCGTCTCCAGTTTCTTTTTGAGTTCAACCAGGGCCGAGACCTGGTGTTGCCTGTACTTGTCGATCCACCGGTCGTGGATCTGGCGGATGGGCACGGCGTTGAGGAAGTGCAGCTTTTCGCGCCCCTCTTTCCGTGTGATGACGAGGCCCGCTTCTTCGAGCAGCTTCAGGTGTTTCATGACCCCGAAACGGGTCATCTCGAGCTCCCACTCGAGTTCACTCAGCGTTTGACCGTCACGCTTGTGCAAGAGGTCCAGCAGGAAACGGCGGGAGGTGTCTGCCAGAGCCTTGAACACGAGGTCTTCGTCGATCATGTGCTGGACTATATGTGACCATTTGGTCACCTGTCAAAGAGACGCTGATTGCGAGGGGCACCAGTGCGTTGGCGGGACGTGTGATCCGGTTCTGGCGCCTTCCCTCGCGCGAAGCGCGCAGTTAATGGACGCAGCCGCTTCGGCTGCGTGAGGAGTGGGGCGTGAGCCCCTGAAAATCACCTTCGCGCTGACGCTTCCCGCTCGGCGCCCTCTACTTCGCGCCAGAACCGGATCACACGTCCCGCCAACGCTCTACCGTCTGCGCTCGTCCCTTCCGGGTCAGTCGAGGATTTGCACCAGCTTCATGCGGGCGGAGGCGCCGCTTTTGATGACTACTTGGGACTTGCGGACGCCGAAGTGTTTGGCCAGGAGATTGATTACGGCGGCGTTGGCTTTGCCGTCTACGGGCGGGGCTTTGACGCGGGCGGTGAAGCTGCCGTCGTCTTGCGGCGTGAGTTCTTCGGTGCGGGAGTTGGGTTTTACCTGTATTCGGAGGGTGCGCACGCCGTGAGGGTACACGGGCGCGCGCGTTTCGAGCGAAGGTGGGAGCGCATGCGTCACGGAGATCCGGGGGGCAGCGGATCTCCGTGACGATGGCCCTTCCAACGAGGGACGAGACGTCGTGTCTCAGACCAGCCTGGCGGCTCCCGCTTCCAGCAGGGCATGCGCCGCGTCGGCGAAAGTGCGGCCGAGTTCGCGATCCATTGCGATCGCGGCCGACTGTTGGAACTGTGTACCCATGACGATGAGATCGGCGCCGCTCAGCGTGTGCGGGAACCACGCGGGCGCGGGCCAGGGAAGCGGCCAGCGGTTGTGCAGTCCGTTCATGCAGATGTCATCGACGAATTGCGCGGTGTGGCTGCCGACAATGACGATCCCGCGCTCGCCGCCAGGCCGCGGGATCAGGTCCGCGATCTGCGCCACCAGGGCCATGCGCTCGGTGAATTCCAGGATGATGCCGGCCAGAAACGCGGACCGTGGCGGCAGCGGTTGCGGGTTCAGGGTAACGCGCGCCTGAGGATCCCCGCCGATCACGTCCCAGATCTCGGGATGTTTCTCCGCGATGACGCGCCACAGGCCAGCACCGATGCCCGAGCCCACCGCCGTCCGCTCCAGCGCCTTGCGCATGTAGGGATCCAGGGGGCCCGGAGTTTCCTCCGGGCCGTCGGGGCTGGGGTGCCCAGTGGTCAACTGGCTAACTAACGCCGTCAAGGCACGGGCGGACAGGTGCTTTGGCGGCGGCTTCGGGCCCGGCTTGCCGGGACCGATGTCGACCGAGGGGACGATGCTGCGATGCGCGGTCGGGTTCATTATTTCTGTCTCCTTGCTCCCAAACGGGGCCGAATTTCGCCGCAACACCACCCAAAGGCGATGGACGGACGCTGATCCGCCGCTGACTTGTCTATGATTCGCGTCCGGATTCCCCTGGCAGGTGCATGGAAAAGCGCGTCATACGTTTCGATGGCTGGAAAGTGGACTTCCAATCGGGAGAGATCTCGAAGGACGGCGCCACTCACCGCCTGCAGGACCAGCCCCTGCAGATCCTCGACGAACTGGTCAAACAACCAGGGGAAGTGGTCACGCGCGAGCAATTGATCGCGCGTCTGTGGCCTACTGGAGTCGTCGAGTTCGATACCGGACTGAATTCCGCCATCCGCAAGTTGCGCTCCGCGTTGGGTGACGATGCCGAGACGCCCCGATATATAGAGACGTTGCCGCGCAAGGGTTACCGGTTCGTCGGCAAGCTGGTCGACGAGGCCGACGACACCATCCCGTCGCTGCCCCGGCTGCCGTCCGACTACAAGCCCACTTCGTTTGAAACCGGCCAGTTGATCGGCCGGCGCGCCTCGGACCGGCGCGCGCCGCTGAAGCGACTGGCGCTGGGGTTCGGCAGCATGCTCGCCGCCATCGCGCTGGGCTTCGTGGCCTGGCGCATGCCGGGCAAGTTGTTCCAGGCCGACATCGCTCCCGTGGATCTGCCCACCATCGTCGTGTTGCCGCTGGTCGACATGAGCGTGGCGCAAAGCGAACAGGCGATGGCGGATGGCCTCACCGACGAGTTGTCGAACTGGCTGGCGCACATTCCCACGCTGCGCGTGGTGGCGCGCACCTCGGCCTTCGCCTTCAAGGGCAAGGACAAGGATGTGCGCGAGATCGGCCGCGAGCTGGGCGCCACGCATGTGCTCGAAGGCAGCCTGCGCCGCTCGCAGGACCAGTTGCGTATCACGATGCAGTTGATCGATGCCGCCACGGGTCTGCACATCTGGTCGGACTCCTACGATCTGCCGATGGGCGACATCTTCCAGATCGAGGATACGGTTTCACGCTCGGTGGCGGAGAAACTGCACCTGGAACTCACACCCGAGGTGAACGAGGAATGGGCCGAACGACGCGCCGAAACCGCCAACGCCTTCGAGCTGTACCTGCTGGGGCTGGAACGCCAGCGGCAGCGCACCGCCACTGACAATCTCAAGGCGCTGGAATTCTTCCGCCGCGCCGTCGCGGCGGATCCGAAGTTCACGCCCGCGCTGACGGGCCTGGCCGAATCATTGCTGAACGGCCTGTCGGTGAACCGCATGCCCCTCGAGGACGTGAAAGCCGAAGCCGAACCGCTGATCAACCGCGCCGCGCAGATCAGTCCCAACTCGCCGCATGTGCTGGCGGTGCGCGGGTGGCTGCTCACCGAGGAGTCCCGGGTCGAAGAGGCGTTGCCGCTGCTGCAGCGGGCGATCAAGGGCAACCCCAACGACGCCTCGCTGCATCGTTACATGGGCAACTGGTACGACCGCCGCGGCCAACCCAGGGACGCGCTGGCGCATTACACCGCCGCGGCGGGACTCGATCCGCTCGATTTCATCTCGCATGTATTCCGCTGCATGGAGCTGGTGGACGTGAACGAGCTGGACCTGGCCATCGCCGCCTGCCAGCGCGCACGCGAACTCAACCCGACCCACATGTGGGGGCCGCTGGCGACAGCGTGGATCGAACGCGCGCGCGGCAACACCGCCGAAGCGCTGCGCTGGATCGACGAGGCACGCAAGCTCGACCCCACCGATACCTGGCTCGCGGAACAGCAGATCGACCTGCTGCTCACGCTCGGGCGCATCGCGGACGCGCGCGCCGTGCTCGATACCTTGCCGGATGACGGCAGCTACTTCGCGCGAGCGCGCGAAGGAAGCATCGTGCGGGCCGAAGGCGGGCCGGCGGCGCTCAAGGCCTGGCTGGCCTCCAGCAAGGTGCTGGACCTGGCGGGCACGGGCGCCGAGCTGATGGACGCGGCGCGCCTGCAACTGCTGGCGCAGAACGCGGCGGGCGCGCAAGCCACGCTGCGGCATGCGCAACGCATGCTCCCGCTGATCGTCGTGGACGTGTTCGATGGCAGCCAGATCCGCCACGAGTATTCGGCGGCGCTCAACCGCGCGCGCGTGGAGTTGTTAGCCGGCGGCGACCGCGAAATCGCCCTGGCGCAGGTGGCCGAAGTCGAGCGGCAGCTGGACAACTACGAAAAGAACGGCGGCAGACACTTCGGCCTGTATTCCCTGCGGGCCGAGGCGTATGCATTGGAAGGCGACAAGGAAAGGGCCGCCGCGGAACTGAAGAAGGCCTGGGACCACGGCTGGCGCGCGCGCTGGCGGGCCAAAGATGATCCTTTCCTGGTGGGCGTGGAGCTTCCGGGTCCGAAGTAGGCGTCTACTTCGGAGGCGGCTTGGGGCCTGGCTTGCCGGGGCCGGGCTGGCGAAGTTCATTCGCTTTCATTGTTCTCCTCCTTCTTCTTTCTGGCCTTCGTTCTCGAGCTTGCGGCCGCGCGTGATACGGCCCAGCAATAACCCCAACAATAGTCCCAGCACCACGTACATGGCCAGCGCGGACCAGTACAGGACGCTCGAGTAACCCACCAGCCACTCGGCCGGAAATACATGCTTGCGCAGCAGGTTCCAGAGGATGACACCCAGCGCCAGCGTCATGGCCGAGTACACCGGCCAGCGGAACCAGGCGCGACGATCGGCGCGCGTGATGAGCAGGGCCAGCAGCATGCCGGTGGCCGCCAGCAGGTAGGCGATGCCGAGCTCGCCGAGTTGCGAGGTGAGCATTTTCATCCGCGCCTCCCGGCGATGCGGAATCCGGATCCGCAGCCCTGGTCGCGACGGTTCACGGCAGCGCAATTCATCCTGAACCCCGGCCGTGCGTCCGGCCCGCTGTTGTCGACGCACTGTCGGATCTCGACCAGGTAAGGTTCCCCGCGATGCTCTCGCGGCGCGCCGCGCAAGGTGCGGCAGTGGAAGGTGAGCGTGTCGCCCAAGCCGGCCTCGTAGTCATCGGCGAATCCGCGCAGCTCCGCCGCGCTGGTCCTGCGGCCGGCGAGAGTAGTTAGCTCGTCCCCCAGCGCCGTGACGACGTGCAGCGAAAGCACGTAGGTGTGACCGAAGTAGATGTCGTCGTCGAGGCCGGTGCAGGTGCCGTGCCGGCGCCACTCGTGCTCGTGCAAACCATCGGCCATGCCGGGCATGAGCGCGGCGAGTCGGGCTTCAGAGTCCGGGCGCAGGCTCAGCGGCGGGCCCGGGCAGTCGCGCGGATATTTGCCGGGCTCGAAACGCTCGGGCCAGAGGCCGTGGATGGAAATCGGAACCGATGAGCCCGCGCGGCACTCGGCCTTGCGAGCATTGCCATCCGCGCAGAAAGCCGCATGCGCGGTCAGCGCCAGCAGGTAGAAATCGAAGGGCGCCTGTTTGGATCCCGGCGCCGCGGTTCGCGTCGGCGCCGCGGATTCCGCCCGCGCCGCGGATGCCGCCGGTGCCGCTGGCGCTTTCCCGGAATCCCGTCGCGAATACCAAGTAGCCAAAAGCGCTACCGCTACCACGAACAGCGGAATGAAAACCTTGTTGCCGGGTCTGATGGGACGCACGACACTCAATTTACCGTAAACCCCAGTGAATCAAGCACCCGGCGGGCAGGCAGATGGCCTTCATCCATATATAGTCGCCGGCTCCAGAACGAACCCGGAACGAAAACGGTACCCATGAAACCTTCCTTCCTGATTTCCCGTATCGCCGTCTTTTGCATCGCCAGTGTCGGCGCGGTCTGCGCCCAGACGTTGGAACTGGAACCCTTTGAACGTCTCCCGGACCCGGTGGTCGACCCCGCCTCCGACGACGCGAAGCTGGCGCTGCAGCGGTTCTCGCTGCCGCAGGGCTTCAAGGCCAGTCTCTGGGCCGCGGAGCCCATGCTCGCGAACCCCGTGGCCATCGATTTCGATGAGAAGGGAAGGCTCTTCGTCTCCGAGACCCACCGGTATCGCAGCAGCGTGCTCGACATCCGCGGCTACATGGGCATGCTGGAACTCGACCTCGCCGCGCGCACCATCGAGGACCGCATGGCGCTCCACCGCAAGGTGTTCGGCGAGGAAGCCACCAAACAGCTTGCCATCGAAAGCGAAGTGGTGCGCCTGGTCGAGGACAAGAACGGTGACGGCGTCGCCGACGCCTCGCGCGTCTATTCGGATGGTTACAACCACGAACTCGACGGCATCGCCTCGGGCGTGCTCGCGCGCAACGGCAAGGTGTGGTTCACCAACATCCCCAGCCTCTGGCTGCTCGAGGACAACGGCGCCGACAAGGCGAAGAAGACCGAGCTGCTGCGCGGCTTCGGCGTGCGCTACAACTTCACCGGCCACGATTTCCACGGCCTGGCCATCGGTCACGACGGCAAGCTGTACTTCAGCATCGGCGACCGCGGCACGCACGTGAAGGGCAAGGAAGGCCAGGTCGTCGACTACCCCGACGAGGGCGCGGTGTTCCGCTCGAATCTCGATGGCACGCAGTTCGAGCTGTTCGCGCGCGGCCTGCGCAATCCGCAGGAGCTGGTGTTCGACGAACACGGCAACCTGTTCACCGGCGACAACGACAGCGACTCGGGCGACCAGGAACGCCTGGTGTACCTGGTCGAAGGCGGCGACAGTGGCTGGCGCGTGGGTTACCAGCACCCGCCCATGGGCAAGGGTGGCCCGTGGATGCGCGAGAACCTGTGGAAGCCGGCCTTCCCCGGCCGCCCGGCCTATCTACTGCCGCCGGTGTGCAACATCGAGGACGGTCCGTCCGGCCTCACGTATTACCCGGGCACGGGCCTCACGCCGGAGTACAAGGGCCACTTCTTCATCACGCACTTCAAGGGAAGCATCGCGCGCAGCGGCATCCAGACGTACACGATCGCCGAGAATGGCGCGACCTTCAAACCCACGAGCAGCAAGCAGTTCATGGGCGGCGTGTTGCCCACGGACGTGACCTTCGGCCCTGACAGCGTGCTGTACCTCTCCGACTGGGTGGATGGCTGGCCCAAGAGCCAGAAGGGCCGCATCTACGGCATCACGCCGGCGAACGAGGACGCGGCCTCGAAGCAGGCGCGCGAGGATCTCGCCAGGCTGCTGGCCGGCGGGTTCAGCGGCAAATCCGATGCCGAGCTTGCCGCCCTGCTCGCGCACGCCGATCGCCGCGCGCGTCTCGAAGCGCAGCTCGAACTGGCGTCGCATGGCGTCAAGTCGCTCGGCGTCTTCACCAAGGTGGCGAATGACAAGAACGCCGCGCCGCTCGCACGACTGCACGCGGTCTGGGGCCTGACGCAACTCGGCAATCACAGTGCCAAGGTCGGGCCGCTGCTCATCAAGCTCAC
>JAQSWD010000196.1:1620-5408 GCA_029266835.1 Steroidobacteraceae bacterium | reverse complement strand
CGCTCGGGAAGAAAGAAATGGGGACATTCCTCATTTGCCCGCGAAGCGGGAAAACGGGGACGTGCCTGCTTCAGGCGCGTCCCCGTTTTCTAGCAAATGAGGAATGTCCCCATTTCTTTCCGCCCGAAAGTGAGCGCCGAACATCTTCGCCGCCGCGCCAACCCCCTGACGACCCTAACTAAAGCACATCCGAATTCGACACGAACGCGACATGCGTGCCGTCGGGTGACCACGAAGGGACGTTGATGGTGCCCTGCCCCCCATACACGTACGCAATCACCTTCGGCGCCGCACTCCCATCCGCCGGCATGATGCGCAGATAGCAATGCTTGTAGTAAGGATGATCCGTCGGCGCGATATCCAACCCGTACGAGATGATGACTATCCACTTGCCGTCCGGCGAGAAGTGCGGGAACCAGTCGTTGAACTTGTGATCGTGGGTCACTCGTTCCTGGTTCTTGCCGTCGAGCGTCATGCGCCAGATCTGCATCTGGCCCGAGCGCACGGAATTGAAATACACCCATTGGCCGTCGGGACTCACTTCGGGGCCATCGTCGAGGCCGGCGGTGTTGGTGAGGTTGATCTCCTTGCCGCTGCCGTCGGAAGGCGTTTTGTATATGTCGTACTCGTTGTCCTTGCCACCCTTCGGAATGCGACCGCCGGTGTACAGCAGCCATTTCGCATCGGGCGTCCAGCCGTGCATGTAGCTGGGCGTATTCGGGGTGATGCGCACGGGCACGCCGCCGCGCGTGGGGAGCGTGAAAATGGTCGACTGACCCTTGTCCGTGCTCTGGTCGCTGATCGCGAGCTGCGTGCCGTCGAAGCTCAGCACGTGGTCATTGTTGTTGCGGATCGCAAAGCCGGTATCGATCAGCGCCGGCGTGCGCGTGGCGAGATCGAAGCGCCACAGCCGCCCGCGCGTCGCGGCGTCGTTGCCGCTGGCGTTGTAGATCAGCGCCGAGCCGTCGGGCAACCAGTTAGGCGCCTCGAAGGGCACGCGTGACGAATGGATCTGCGTCCGGTGGCCATTGGCGACGTTCAGCGTCTCGAGTCGTGAGCCGATGTAGTCACGATACGGCTGGAACCCCACTTTCACCGGCCTGATCACCCGCACGTTGCGGAAGATGGCGGTTTCTTTCACATCCGCGTTGTGCGAGGACAGGAACAACCCGACGTAGGCCTCTTCGGGAACTCCCGTCGCATCCTTGTACTCCTGCACCTCGAAGGGCTCGCCGAATCGCGCGGCGGAGAAGATGAAGGTGTTCCCCCGGCGCTCGAGCTGGATGACGTTGGCGCCCTTGGCGGCCGCCATCTCGAACTGCGCCGTTTCTTCCCCCTTGGCCTTGCGATACTGCAGCGAGGTGAGGCCGTCGCCGTGCAGCGCGCCGTCCACGTAGGCCGAGTCGAAGTCGGCGATGGACGTTCTGGCCATGATTCCCGCCTTGCGGTGCGGATCCACGCCCGTCCCCACGAACTCCACTTGCGCCTGCACGATGAAGTCGCCCTTCATCCGGCGGTAGGCGAACTGGAACTCGTCGCGCTTCGCCCAGATGTTCACGCCGCCCGCGCTGAGCGTGTACACCTGCGATGCCGCGTTGTAGGTGGCGTAGCCCCCGATCTTCGGCGAGCCCACATCCCCATGCGCCTCGAAATCGCCCAGCGGACCGCCGTTGGGTGAGGCCGACACGGTTGCGGAAAGGGCCATGAGGGCCCCCAGGATCATTCCTTTGTTCACATTTCCCCCTCGAAATGGAGCTGGGGACCGATCCCCAATCCAGTCAGACGCGCCCGATCAAACTTCCCGTTACCTCAGCGAAGCAGTGCGGTGGCCGACCAGAGCATCGGCGCCTGGCCATGGGTATCGCCCGTGACGCGGGGACGATTCAGGTAATGCTGAATGTCGTTCTTCTTGCCCGTGCCCACGCAGACTTCGCGCAGCAGGCCCTCGGGTGTGAGGTAGCCAACTACCGCGATCCAGGCCTTGCGCGCCGCCGGGCCATAGGTGTCTTCGGGCAGCCAGCCGTTGCGCACGCCGGTGACGAAGGCGTACGTGAACATGGCGGTACTGGAGGTTTCCTCCCAGCTGGAAGGCACGTCGATGAGCTGGCGCCACATGCCGTTGTCAGCCTGGTGCGAGAGCAGCGCCGCCATCATCTTGCGATAGGCGGCCAGCACGAACCTGTGGTGCCGGTGCTTCGGCGGAAGGTCGCGCAGCAGTTCGGCCATGCCCACGGCCACCCAGCCGTCGCCGCGGCCCCAGTAGAAAGGGATGTCCGGCGCGTGGAAGAACAGGCCATTGGGCTGCTGCAGCTTCCGGAGATAGGCCACCATCGAATCGGCGGTGCGTTCCAGGTATTTCGCGTCGCCGGTGACACGGTACGCCTGCAGTTGCAGCGCCGTGATCATGTACATGTCGTCTATCCACCAGCGGGTCTGGCGCGACAGGCCATCGGGCAGCGGGCGGTCCCACTGCGCGTCGGCGTAGATAAGCCCCATCAGCCGGTAACGGAAGTGCGGCTCCTGTAGATAGAGCTCGAGCGGCAGCGAGCCGAACACCGCGCCATCGACGTGGTCCGTGAAGGGCGGGACCTCGTCGACGACCGCGAACATGGGGTCGAAGCGGTCGATGAGACGCCTCTTCAGGTCCTGGTCCTGCGTCACCTGCGAGAACTGAAGTGCGCCGGTCCACGTGGCCACGTGCGAATAGTGCAGCGCCTTCGGGCCGTGGCTGGGCATCTCCATGTGCGGCACGGGAATGAAGGCTTCCGCGACGCGTTTGCCCACTTCTCGCGGATCCGTGCCCGAGGGCCAATCCGCGAAGTACTTGATGTGTCGGGGCGCGACCGCGGCAGGCTTGTTTGCCGGCGCATTGGCGCCGGAGTCCTGGGCCCACACGCCTCCGGCCGCCAGCAATGCGGCAATGGCCAGGATCACGGGTTTCATCGTGGAGCCCTTCAAGGCCGCGCACTCACGCTGATTCGCAGCGGCTTGAGCGCGCGATCGGCGTGCGACTTCACGTGTTTCTCCCAGGCGGCGCGGTCGGCGAACTGGCCGCTGCCGGTCCAGCCGGCGCCGGCGTGGTAACGCACCGGCACGCCATCCCTGGCCTTTACCAGCAGCAGGTTGTTCGCATTGCCGGGTGGTTCGGCCGCCGGTTCGTACGCGAAGCCCGCGGGCGTTTCACCTGCGGCGAGGATCACGGCGATGCCGAGCCCGCCGTCCTTGTTCTCTTCCCAGAAGCTCATCCAGCGGCCATCCGGGTCCTTGGTGAGCACACCCTTCGGGAAACCCTGCGGCGGCGCATGTTCGGTGATGCCGATGCCGATCACGGCTTCGTTGGACACGAAATCGAACACGCTTTCGATGGTGTCGAAGGTCTGGCCACAGTCGGTGGTCAGTTGCTTGGTTTCGCTGACGCTGCCGGTCGCGCCCGCGTCCCAGGGCGCGTAGCTGAGCCTGAACGCCGCGCGCCGCGGACCGTTGGACAGCACTTCACCTTTCACGAAGTTGTCCGAGGTCCACAACTTCGTGCCATCCCACACGCCGGTGCCGCCCGCGCCGCGGGAACCGCCGATGCTGTACAGGTCGAGGCCTTCGCCTTCCTCGTCCTTGTGGAACTGGTCGTGTCCCTTGGCGTACCAGCGGTCGATGATGGGATAGGCCACGCGTTTGCCCCAGACATCGATGCCGCTGCCGCGCAGACGCTCTGCGCCGGCCGCCGGCGTGTTCAGCGTGAAGCCGTACATGCGATGCGCGATGCGGTCATTCTCCCAGGCGATGTCGTCGTA
>JAQSWD010000196.1:0-1577 GCA_029266835.1 Steroidobacteraceae bacterium | reverse complement strand
CGCTCGGGCACCAGGCGCGCGTACGCGCAAGCCGGTTCCGGCGGCGTGGCCTTCTCCACGGCTTCAACCGTGAACACGGCGCGTTTCTCGTTGGCCGCGAAATCGTAGGTGAACACCAGGTCATCGTAGGCGGCGCCTCGATGATCGTGCTGGTAGTTAGTGATCTGCGCGGGCAGCGTATTGCCCTTCGGGTCCTTGACCACCACGTGGAACATGCGCAGCGACGCGTCGATCTTCCCGATGTCGGCGAACGGCACCGCGATGGTGGCGCCCGGCCGCGCGGCCGCAAAGTCGTTGTCGACAGTGATCGTGGCGCCCGCGGCGAGCGCCGCCGACGTACCCAGAAGAGACATACCCAGCACGAACGTACCCAGTACGGACCTGGTGAGAGCGGACTCGGTCAACACCGCTCCAGGAATCCCGGTCTTCATGTCGCCTCCCCTGAGAAGGGGAGGGACTATGGCACAGTGATCGCTGGGTCGACCACCGCCCAGAATGCCCACTTCGGGTTGCCCGACGCATCGAAAAGCAATGGATGGTTGATGCGATTGACCGGGAAGCTATTGAGCCAGGTGTGATTGTCGGCGATGCCCCAGAGAGACACCGACGTCACGCTGGGCCGGTTGAAGGCATTGAACAACGCGCGGTACTTGAGCGCCTGCTGCGACAGCAGCGTTTGCGACGGCGAAGAGCCCACGTTCGCGAGGCAAGGCGGGATGGTGCGTGCACTGAAGCATTCTCCCGGGTCCGCGTAGATGGACACGTCCAGCTCGGTCACGTGGTTCACCAGCGTGCTGTTCAGGCCCTCTACGGCCGTGAAGGCCGCGGTGACCTGCGCGACATCGGCATTGATCAGCAGGTGGAACTGGTGGCCAACGCCATCGATGGGCACGCTGGCGTCCAGCAGCGACTGCACGATCTGCACGACGTTGGCGCGTTTGCCGGGCAATTCGGTGTTGTAGTCGTTCAACATGAGCTTCATGTTGCCGCTGTTGCGGCCGGCGGCGATGCGGGCCGTCGCCGCGCAGTCGAACGCATCACTCACGTATGCGAAGCCGGGGTCGGCGACGCCGGCATCTTGATAGGCCAGGTACCAGCGGCTGGCGGTGCGATAGGGGTTGGCGGCGTTCTGCGTGTCGCTGGCCACTTCATTGACCACGTCCCAGGCGTAGATCTGCGGGTAGCGGCGCACGACCGCGTCGATGTACTGGCAGAGACGCTGCTTCAGCGTGACCCGGGTGGGGCTGCCGGCGAAGAACCACTCCGGCGCGGTCTGGTGCCACAGCAACGTGTGCCCGCGCACCTTGATGCCGTTGGCGATCGCCCAGTCGTAGATGGCATCGGCCGGCACGAAATTCGGCGCGGCGGCGGGCAGGGTGGCATTGCCAGCCTGGCTCGGCCACACGGTGTCCGGCTTCATCGCATTCTCGGCGGTCACGCTGCTGAAGTGTTTGAGCAGCAGCGGCCGGTCGGACGAGGCGGCGCCGACGGACGCGGGCTCGATGGCCGCACCGATTGGAAAGTCCGCCATGCCGTACTTGGCCGCCAGCACTGTCTTCAATGCGGGAGCACTGGCC
>JAQSWD010000195.1 GCA_029266835.1 Steroidobacteraceae bacterium | reverse complement strand
TCCCAGAGGCCGTCGTTGGCGGCGCCCTGCGCCAGTTCGAGTCGCTCTTCCAGTTTGCGCAGGCGCCCTTCGATGCGCAGGCGTTCGAGGCCCGAAGACAGCGAGTTGCCGAGCAGCTTCAGCAACAGCTGCAGGTTCACGTCCCAGGCACCGCGCGGCAGCGCGTTGGCGAGGCCGAGGATGCCGGCCGGCTGACCGCAGACCCGGATGGAAATCAGCAGCACCGAGCCGATCTGCAGCTCGGCGAGACGTTGTGCCTCCACCAGCTGGTCGCGGCGCGGCGCGGAGGTGTCGCGGATCTCGGTGAGGCGCAGGTGATCGAGGCGGCTCTTGAGCCAGGGATAGGCATCCAGCGAGGCGCTGCGCCAGGCTTCCACGCGGCACTGGGCCAGCGCGCCATGCGAGGCGTACACCTCATCGATGGTCGCTCCATCGGCGCTGAACAGCCAGACGAAGGCCGTATCCACGCCCGTGGAATCGCGCAGCGAGGCCAGGCTCTCGCGAACCACGGGTTCCACCGTGCCACGACGCATGTTCTGCAGATCGACGGAGATCTTGGTGCAGGCGATGTCGACGCCCAGGGTGGGCTTGCCGCCGCGTGCCGACCACACGCCGGTCGAGAACACATCGGATGCGGTCAGATCACCGGGATTTTCAGGTGCTTGAGCCACTCTTTTTGGACGCTAGCGCCGATCACCCGAAGCCGCGGAGACGCGACCCACAGATTCCAACGCCTGACTCCTCCCAAAGTTGCGATGCATTCTGTCACAAGGATTTAGGAACACAAGCTAAGTCCGCGAACAGTTTGGGAAATACCTGTGCCCCGTCGCAGTCACCCGACATAACGCAGCCGACGAGTCAGCGCGAATGCGCGGGATAACCTATGGCCTTGCCGGCATCGCCGAGAGCGGCGCAGGCAGACTCGGCCGGCGAGCGCACCAGGTACCAGTCGTCGTCGGAACTCTGGCCCACCAGCACCGCATTGACCGTGAAACACGGGATTGCAGGCTGGCGTGGGTTGAAACGGTCCTTGGGCTCGAGCCCCTCTTCCGGAACCAGCAACACGCGGTCCGGGGCGGCATTGAGCCAGGCGGCGGCGTCGAAGAATTCCTGCGGGCCTTCCTGCCATCGCCGATGGCCGAAGTTGACGGAAGGCCGATCTAGATAGAGCAGGAACTGCTCCTTGTACGCCACGAGCGCGAGTTGTTCGCCGGGCTTCACCTGGCGAAGCACGCTACGCGTGAACTCGCTCCCCGATCGCTCGCCATTCATGGCGGGTGCGATGAGATATGAGAACACGATGGTCAACGAGGCCAAGGCCACCGGCCAGGCGAACAAGGGCGCGCGGCGCCAGGCCCACAGCAAGCCCGCGCCGCACAGCGCGATGTAGACGTACAGCGCGGCGGCGCTGGTCAACCCCGCCTCGGCGAGAGGCCGCGTCGCGAATTCCGCGCCCGCGGCATGACCCACCGCGAGAACTATCGCCGCGAGCAGGAAGGCCACGCCGAGCACCCAGCCTGCGACGCGCACGCCGCGCCTCGCCAGCACGCCGGCCAACAGCGGCAGCGACGCCAGCACGAACGCCGGCAGCGCCGGCATGACGTAGATACCGCGCTTGCCCGGGCTCAGCGAGAAGAAGGTGATGACGAGCATCACCCAGGCCAGCGGCAGCCACACACGTGCATCGCGTTCGCTGAAGGCCGCCCTGAACTTCGGTACCAGCCAGACCAGCAGGAGGCTCCACGGAAGCCACAGTGCGGGTATTACCTCGACGATGAAGTAGTACCAGGGTTTCACGTGATGCCAGGCGGCGGCGTAACGGCCCACCGTCTGCTTGAAGAGAATTTCGTCGCGATAGGCGGCGTACTCCGGCGAGCCATTGCTCGCCGCGATCACCATGGGCAAGAACCATATCGACACCGCGGCAAGCATGGCCAGCGGCGCCAGCCACCAGCGCCAGCCGCCTCTTCCCGCATCCACTGGCGCGAGCCCTTTCCAGCGGAAGCCGCGCAACACGAAGAAAGGAATCAGCAGCAGCACGGGCAGGAACCCCACGCCCTTGGTGAAGATGCCGAGCCCGGCCGCGAATCCGCCCAGCACATACCACCGCCAGCCATGGCCCAGCAGCAGGTGACGCAGGAAGGCGTATATCGAGAACGTCGTGAGCAGGCACAGCGTGGGATCGATCTGGGCGCCGCGGAACGCCAGCACGAACTGCAGCGTGCAGAGCGTGATCAACGCCGCGGCGAGACCGGACTCGCGACTCACCGTACGTCGGCCGAAATCGTAGATCAGGAACAGCACGCCGGCCGCGGCGAGCAGCGAGGGGATCAGGAACCAGCCCTTGAAGGCACCGAACAGGCCATGACTCAGCGCCAGCAGCCAGAAGAACAACGGCGGTTTGTCCTGATAGAGATCGCCGCCCACGCGCGGGAACAACCATTCGCCGGTCTGCGCCATGTCTCGCGCCAGGGATGCGAAGCGCGGCTCGTCGGCCGGCCAGGGATCCCGGATGCCCAGGCCGGTGGCCACAATGAGCGCCAGGGCCAGCAGCAGCCACAGCAGATCGCTCGAACGGATCGGGGGCGGCACGGCGCTGGCGAGTGCGGCCGGTTCCTCACCGGGCGGAGCGATGACCACTGTGTCGGGCGCCGAAGCCTGGACAGGAGCTGCGGCGGCCCTCACCAGTGCAGGCTCGGCCGCGGCGGGCACCGCAACTTCCTGCGGCTCATCTCTGGGCGCGCGCATCACGGCCAGCGGCGACGGGCTAACTACCGCGCTGTGCGCGGCCACCTTGATGGCCTGCCCCTCCTCCGCCATCTCGAGCACCGGCAATACCGGCGGCGCAGCGGCGGCCTCGCCGGCGCGCGGCGGAACGACGATGAGCTTGGGACGCGGCGGCCCCTGCAGAAGGCCGATGTCAGGCATTGGCGCCGGGACGTCCGTTCTTGATATCGAGCACGAGGTTGTACAGCGCCACCGAGGCGGGCAACAGGTTGGTCAGGATACCCACGGCGTCGTTCTTGCCCCAGATGAAATACGAGGTGACCATGCCGGAACCCAGCAGGCTGATGATCCAGAAACTGCGCGGGATGGTCGGACGCCCGGCGCGTTTCGTGGCCCAGGCCTGCACGATCCAGCGCGCCATGAACATGAGTCCACCCAACAGCCCCACCAGCTTCCACGGTGTGAGCACGATGCCGAAGTAAACGCCGATCACGCCTCTCATGCCGACCTCACTCCTCGCGCACCAGCAAACCAGGTTTGTAACGCCGTCGCAGCCACATCACGCCACAGATATCGACGATGCCCACCCAGAGACGATTGAGCATCCCGTACTTCGAGCTGCCGCGCAGACGCGGACGGTGACTCACCGGCACCGAGATCACGCGCGCGCCATGGCGCATGAACAACGCTGGCAGGAACCGGTGCATGTGATCGAACCGCGGCAGTTCCAGAAAGACTTCCCGCGAGAACAGCTTGATGCCGCAGCCGGTATCCGGCGTGCCGTCGCCCAGCAGGCTGGAGCGAACGCCGTTCGCGATGCTGGATTGCAGCTTGCGGAAGGCCGTGTCCTTGCGGCTGGCCTTGCGGTTGCCCATGAACAGCTGCACGTCGCGGTTGGCCGCGACGTCACGCTCGGCGAGAAGTTTCGGGATGTCGGCGGGATCGTTCTGGCCGTCGCCATCGAGCGTGGCGATCCATGCGGCGCGCGCGGCGCGCACGCCGCTGGCCACGGCCGCGCTCTGGCCGCTGCGGAAGGAATGGTGCAACACGCGTAACGCGGGTAGTTCGGCCTTCAGTTTCCGCAGCACCGCGGAAGTTTCGTCGGTGCTGCCATCGTCCACGAAAATCAT
>JAQSWD010000073.1 GCA_029266835.1 Steroidobacteraceae bacterium | reverse complement strand
GCGGCGGATGGCGAACACGGTGTATCGCTGGCGCTCGAGATCATCCGCAAGGAGCTGGAGATCAGCATGGCGCTGACCGGCTGCGTCGACGCGCGGCACATCAGCGCCGGTTGCCTGGTGCGCGAGAGCCTGGAATGACTGCGCGCGAAACGCGTTGGCTGAAAGCCCGGCTGTGCTCAGCTGCCGGTCAGGGCGGCGCCCGGCTGCAACATGCCATCCACCTCGGAAATCCGCGCAATCGCGAGTAGTGAGGCGGGCAGTTTCTCCAGGGAGACGGGCCGCGAATTGCGCCGACCCCAGGCCAGCCAGTCCAGCAACACGGCAAGCCCGGCGCTGTCGGACCGTGTAACTGCAGAACAATCGACAACAATGCGTTCCGCGCGTGAACTCTCCAGCAGGAGGATGCCGAGCTGACGCGCTTCTCGCGCACTGGCGAACGTGAGCTCGCCCGTCACCACCACGCGTCCCGCTTGTGGCTCGCTGATGCCGACTCGCACGTTGCGCGCCTCCCCGTTCACGGTCAGCTGGCTTTGCCCTTGCCCGACTTGGCGGCGGCAGCCTTGGCCTCGAGTCGCGAGATCACGGCATCCAGGCCATTCTGCTGCACCTCGGCGCCGTAGTCTTCGCGGTAGCTCTTCACGTAGCTGATGCCGTCGATGACCACGTCCCAGGCTTTCCACGCACCTTCCACCTTCCGCATGCTGTAGTTCACGGCAACCTTGGTGCCATTCGAGCGCGTGATCTCCGAACGAACCGTGGCGCGCGCGTCCGCGTCACCAACCTTGGTCGGAAACACCTTCAGGCGGTTCGCCGTGAAATCGACCATCGCATCGCCGTAGGTGTACAGCAGCGAGTTGTAGAAAGCGTCCACGAAACGCTTGCGCTGGTCGGCCGACGCATTGCGCCAGTGAGGACCCAGCACCAGCTGCGCGGCGTAGGCCGTGTCGAAATTCGGCAGCAGTGTCTCGCCCACGGTCTTGTAAAGGCCGGTGGGATCCTTGCGATACGCGTCGCGGTTCTTGTCGATGTCGGCGAGCAGGATGTTGGCCGAACTCTCGATGAGCTGCGATGGCCCGCTGGTGTCCACGGTGGTTGGAGCGGGTTTGCCATTGGTGGTCGCCGCGGTATTCGCCGCCAGCGCCGTGCCACCGGCCAGCAGGGCCGCGATGTACCCAGCCTGAACGAATCGCTTCATCGACAGCATCATTTCTGCTCCTGTGTCGCTCCGGCCGCCGCCTGGTCGTCTTCCTTGTCAGGTCCCTTGCTCGCCATGTTGGCGAAGAACTTGTTCACAAGGCTTTCCAGCACGATGGCCGACTGCGTGAATTCGATTTGACCGCCTTGCTGGAGGAAGGTTTCCGAGCCGCCAGGGCCGATGCCGACATATTTGCCGCCCAGCAAACCGGCCGTCTGGATGCTGGCATCGCTGTCGTCCGGGATTTCGTTGAATTGCGAATCGAGCCGCAACACGACCGCCGCCTTGAACTGTCTGGGGTCGAATCTGATTGACTCGACGCGGCCGATGCGCACACCCGCCATGGTCACTGGCGAGCCGGGCTTGAGATCGCCCACGTTGTCGAACAACGCCGTGACGGTGTAACCGCCCTCCGCGCCTCCGAGCCTGAGCGAAGTGCCGGGCAACTGCGTGGTGAGGAACGCCAGCGCGGCGAAGCCCAGCAGCACGAACAATCCGGTTCCGATTTCCAGCGAGCGTGAATTCTTCATAGCATTCCAATATTTCTTGGCAATCAATTTTTGACGAGGAAAGCCGCGGTCAACAGGTAATTGAGCAGCAACACCATGACGGACGACGTCACCACCGTGCGGGTGGTGGCCAGGCCCACGCCTTCGGGCGTGGGTTCACTCTGATATCCCTCATACACGGCGATCAGACTGCAGGCCACGCCGAATACCAGGCTCTTGACGATGCCCTCGGTGACATCGCGCAGGTCCACTGCCTCCTGGGTCTGCGACCAGAACGCGCCCACGTCCACGCCCATCTGCTGGACACCGATGAGCTGCGCACCAAACAACCCGATGACGCTGAACGTGGCGGCCAGCAGCGGCATGGCGATCACGCCGCCGAGGAATCGCGGTGCGACCACGTGGCGCAGCGGATCCACGGCCATCATCTGCATGGCGGTGAGTTGCTCGGTGCTCTTCATGAGACCGATCTCGGACGTCAGGGAAGTCCCGGCACGTCCGGCGAACAACAACGCGGTCAGCACCGGACCCAGTACCTTGAGCATGCCCAGCGCGGCGAGGACTCCCAACGAATCCTCGGAGCCGAAGCGCTGCAAGGTGTCGAAACCCAGCAGTCCCAGCACCATGCCGACGAACAGGCCCGACAACATGACGATGACCAGCGAACGCGCGCCGGCGTTGTAGATCTGGCGGACGATGAGACCGGGCTTGCCGAATGCCGGGATCAACCGCGCCATCACCTGCGCGAAGAACAGGGACATGGCACCGACGCGGCGGATCCACACCACCGGCAGCGAGTCGCGCGCGCGCGCTCCTTCGGAACGGGCGCTCATGGGCTCTCTCCCAGCAAGTCCGCCGCGTAGTCAGGCGCCGGGTAGTGGAAAGGCACGGGGCCATCGTCGAGCCCGCCCATGAATTGCTTCACTTCGGGTAACGCGCTGCGCGACAACTCTTCGGGCGTGCCGGACGCCACCACCTTGCCACCCGACAGCAGGAAGCTGTCGTGCGCGATCGACGACAACTCCTGCACGTCGTGCGAGACGACGATGCTGGTGATGCCCAGCGCTTCGTTCATCTGTTTGATCAGGCGACAAATCACACCCATCGAAATGGGGTCGAGACCCACGAAAGGTTCGTCATAGATGAGGATGTCCGGATCCATCACGATGGCCCGGGCCAGCGCGACACGGCGCGCCATGCCGCCCGAGAGTTCCGCGGGCGTGAGGCGCGCGGCACCCCGCAGGCCCACGGCATGCAGCTTGGTCAATACCAGCTGTCTCACCAGAGACTCCGGCAACCTGGTGTGCGCCCGCAACGGGAATGCCACGTTCTCGTAGACATCTTCGTCGGTGAGCAACGCGCCGTTCTGGAACAGCATGCCCATGCGCCGCCGGAGCGCGAAGAGCTCCTGGCTCGACATGCGGGACACCTCGTCACCCCAGACCTTCACGCTGCCACTCTCGGCGACCACCTGGCCCGTGATGAGTCGCAGCAGCGTCGTCTTGCCGGTGCCCGACGGCCCCATGAACGCGGTGATGCGGCCTCGCCTCGCGGTAATGTTCAGCCCGTCGAAAATCTTGCGCCCGCCGACCGAATAGTGGGCGTCGCGGACCTCGATGACGGCGTCGCCGGCCTGGGAATCTGTAGGTTGGTTCGAATTCAAGCCGCGAAGGATAACAAATGCCCCCGTCCCGGCTTACAGTCCGCTTGAATCCGTACTAAAATAGTCCCACATAAGTCCCATGCTTCGAATCGGCAAACTCACCGACTACGCGACCGTCATTCTGGCCACGCTGGCCGCGGATCGTTCACGTCTGCAGAACGCGACTACGCTGGCCGAACGCACGCGCATCGCGGCCCCGACGGTCAGCAAGCTGCTGAAGCAGCTGCATCGCGCAGGCCTGGTGGTTTCCACGCGCGGCACACATGGGGGCTATCAGCTGGCGCGCGAGCCGGATCAGATCAGCGCTGGCGCCATTCTCGACGCGCTCGAAGGTCCGCTGGCGCTGACAGAGTGTTCAACGGGCAGCGGCCAATGCGGCATCGAGCACACCTGCTCCGTGGGCCGTTCCTGGCAGAAGCTCACCTTGACCATCCGCCGTTCACTCAACGAGATCTCGCTGGCGCAGCTCGCGGGCCTCGACGCGCGCGGCGCATTGCCCGCCGAGCGCGAACTCAAGTTCATGGGGCGCGGCGTTCGCGCCCCGACCAAGGTAACGACATGAACAGCGAACCCATGGTTCAGCAAACCGCGACGGCGGAAAACAGCATCGACGCGCTGCTGGGCAAGAGCTACCGGCACGGCTTCGTCACCGACATCGACTCGGACACCCTGCCACCCGGCCTCGATGAGGACGTGGTGCGGTTCATCTCGCGCAAGAAACAGGAACCCGAGTTCCTGACCGAGTGGCGGCTCAAGGCGTATCGCCATTGGCTCACGATGAAGGAGCCGCACTGGGCGCATCTGCGCGTCAACCCCATCGACTACCAGGCCATCTCGTATTTCTCGGCGCCGAAGCCGAAAGCAAATGCGCCCAAGTCGCTGGAAGAAGTGGACCCCAAGCTGCTCGAGACTTACGCAAAGCTCGGCGTGCCGCTGCATGAACGGGCCCGCCTCGCGGGCGTAGCCGTGGACGCCGTGTTCGACTCCGTGTCCGTGGCCACCACGTTCAAGGAACGCCTGGCAGAAGCCGGCGTGATCTTCTGCTCGTTCTCGGACGCCGTTCGGAATCATCCCGCCCTCGTCGAGAAGTACCTGGGCACCGTGGTGCCCCAGGGCGACAACTACTTCGCCGCGCTGAACTCCGCGGTGTTCTCGGACGGCTCGTTCGTGTACGTGCCGCCGGGCGTGCGCTGCCCGATGGAGCTGTCCACCTACTTCCGCATCAATGCGAAGAACACCGGGCAGTTCGAGCGCACGTTGATCATTGCCGCGCCGGGCTCACATGTGAGTTACCTGGAAGGCTGCACGGCGCCCATGCGCGACGAGAATCAGCTGCACGCCGCCGTGGTGGAACTGGTGGCCGAGGACGACGCGGAGATCAAGTACTCCACGGTGCAGAACTGGTATCCCGGTGACGAGAACGGCGTCGGCGGCATCTACAACTTCGTCACCAAGCGCGGCGAATGCCGCGGCCGCAACTCCAAGATTGCGTGGACCCAGGTGGAAACCGGTTCGGCGATCACCTGGAAATATCCGTCCTGCGTGCTCAAGGGCGAGAACTCGGTGGGCGAATTCTACTCGGTGGCCACGGCCAACAATTATCAGCAGGCCGACACGGGCACGAAGATGATCCACATCGGCGCCAACACCAGGAGCACCATCGTGTCCAAGGGCATCTCCGCCGGGCATGCCCAGAACTCGTATCGCGGCCTGGTGAAGATACTGCCCGGCGCGCATGGCGCGCGAAATTTCACGCAGTGCGACTCGCTGCTCATGGGCGGAAACTGCGGCGCGCACACCTTCCCCTACATCGAGACGCGCAATCCGACGGCGACGGTGGAGCACGAGGCATCCACTTCCAAGATCAGCGAAGACCAGCTCTTCTACTGCCTGCAGCGTGGCATCGATGAAGAAGACGCGGTGAACATGATCGTCAGCGGCTTCTGCAAGAGCGTGCTGAAAGAGCTGCCCATGGAGTTCGCCGTGGAAGCGCAGAACCTGCTGGCCGTCAGCCTCGAAGGCGCCGTGGGTTGATCGACAGGACCAAAGAATGACCACTCCCCTTCTCAAGATCGAAAATCTGTCCGCCACCGTGGGTGGCAAGAAAGTGCTGCAAGGCCTGTCCCTGACGCTGAACGCGGGTGAGGTGCACGCCATCATGGGGCCCAACGGTTCGGGCAAGAGCACGCTGTCGTATGTGCTGGCCGGCCGGCCGGGTTATGAGATCACCGGCGGCACCGTGCTGTACCAGGGCAAGGACCTGCTCTCGATGGAAGTGGAGGAACGCGCGCGCGCCGGGCTGTTCCTGGGCTTCCAGTACCCGGTAGAGATTCCCGGCGTCAACAATGTCTATCTTCTCAAGGCCGCGGTGAACGCCAAGCGCAAGGCCACGGGCCTTCCCGAAGTCGACGCCTATGAATTCCTGCAGCTGGTGCGCGGGAAGATGAAGGTCATGCAGATGGACGAGAGTTTCCTCTCGCGGGGCGTCAACGAGGGTTTCTCGGGCGGCGAGAAGAAGCGCAACGAGATACTGCAGATGCTGGTGCTCGAGCCCACGCTGGCCGTGCTGGACGAAACCGACTCGGGCCTCGACATCGACGCGCTGAAAGTCGTGGCGCGCGGCGTGAACACTCTGCGCGCCGCGGACCGTGGCGTGCTGCTGATCACGCACTACCAGCGCCTGCTCGATCACATCGTGCCGGATCACGTGCACGTGCTGGCGCGCGGCCGCATCGCGAAGTCCGGCGGCAAGGAGCTGGCGCACGAGCTCGAACAGCGCGGCTACGACTGGGTGCTCGAAGTCGCCTGATCATGAGCGCTGTCACCAGTCTGCCAACCAATCGCGACGAGAACTGGCGTTACGCCAATCTGCGTCCGCTCGCCAAGGCGCGTCCCGAGGCGATAAATGCTTCGTCTTCGCCGGCCGGCTTCAATCTACCGCCGGTGCTTCCCGGTTACGAGCGCTGGGTATTCGTCGACGGTCAGCTGCACCCGCCGCTCTCCACCGCCGCGAAGCAGTCCGTGGCCACGCTGCTGAATTTCCGCGATGCCGGCGAGGAACTCGCGACAGCGCTCGATTCCGATCTGGGCAGCGCGGGTGCCGACTTCGCATTCGCCCGCATCAACTTGCAGCGCGAAGCCAGGGTATTGCACATCGCCGTGCCCGATGGCGCGGATGCCCGCCTGGAACTCGACTACATCGCGACGGCGCCGGCCACCGTGGGCACGTCCTATCCGCGCGTCCAGCTGCATGCCGGCAAGGGTTCGCGCCTGCGCATCGTTGAGCGCCACCTGAGCATGGGCGCGACGGATTCCGCAGTGAATGCCGCGTTCGATTTCGCGCTGGGCACCGATGCCACCGTGGACCACTGT
Source organism: Steroidobacteraceae bacterium (assembly GCA_029266835.1). Classification (GTDB taxonomy): domain Bacteria; phylum Pseudomonadota; class Gammaproteobacteria; order Steroidobacterales; family Steroidobacteraceae; genus CADEED01. Next base: position 7,451 of record JAQSWD010000073.1, on the reverse strand, counting down.
CGCCTGCAGAACTGCGCCGATGGCGCCAGCGTATTCGACACGCTCACCGCGCACGTGGGCGAACGCGCCACCTACCGGCTGCGCACGGTCACGCTGGGCGGCCTTTCGTCGCGCTCCACGCAGTTCGTGAAGCTGGCCGGCCGCGCGGCGCGCTGTGAATTCATCGCGGCGAGCATCGCCAATGGCATACAGACTCACGACATATTCGCGCAGATCGAACATGTGGCGCCGGGCACCACCACGCGGGAACTTTTCCGCGGCATCGCCACCGAGCGCGGCAAGCTGGCTTTCAGTGGAAAAATGATCGTGCGCGACACCGCGCATGGCGCCGACTCCGACCAGTCGCTGAAGACATTGCTGAATGGCATTGGCGCGGAGGCCGCGGCGCGTCCGCAGCTCGAGATCTACACCGACAAGGTGCGCGCCAAACACGGCGCGACCACCGGCAAACTGGACGACCAGATGCTGTTCTACCTGTTGTCGCGCGGCATCGACCGCCAGCAGGCGCAGGCGTTGCTGCAGTGGGCCTTCATAGAGGACGCGGTTTCGCAGGTGGAACTGGCGCCGCTGCGGCAGGAAATCGAGGCGCTGGTCGCCGCGCAGCTCAACGAAGTCTCGGCGCTCGATGGCCTCGTGGTGCGTTCATGAGCGCCAGCCCGAAGGCCATCGCGGGCTACGACGTCGAGCGTGTCCGCCGCGACTTTCCCATCCTGACGCGGCTGATTCACGGCAAGCCGCTGGTGTTCCTGGACAGCGCGGCGTCCTCGCAGCGCCCGGCCAGCGTGATCGCCGCCGTCGATGAATACGAGACGCTGCATCACGCCAACGTGCATCGCGGCGTGTATCAGCTGAGCCAGGAAGCGACCGATCTCTTCGAGCGCGCGCGCGAACGTGTGCGCGGGTTCGTCAATGCGCGCTCCACGCGCGAAGTGATCTTCACGCGCGGTACCACCGAAGCCATCAACCTGGTGGCGCAGTCCTTTGGACGCCCTCGCCTGAAAGCCGGTGACGAGATCCTGCTGACCCATCTCGAACACCACGCCAACATCGTGCCCTGGCAACTGGTGGCCGAGCAGACCGGTGCGGTGGTCAAGGCGGTGCCCATGGATCGACGCGGCGTCGTTGACGTCGCCGACGTGGCCGCATATCTCAACGAGCGCACGCGCATCGTGGCTTGCGCGCAGGTTTCCAACGCACTGGGCACGGTATTGCCGGTGCGCGAGATCGTGAAACTCGCGCATGCGCGTGGCGCGGTCGTGCTCATCGACGGCGCGCAGGCCGTGCCGCACCAGAAGGTCGACTTCAAGGCGTTGGACTGCGATTTCTACGCCTTCTCCGCGCACAAGATGTACGGCCCCACCGGCATCGGTTGCCTGATCGGGCGCGAGTCGCTGCTCGAATCCATGCCTCCCTGGCAGGGCGGCGGCGACATGATCCTCACGGTTTCCTTCGCGAAGACCACGTTCAACACCCTGCCCTTCAAGTTCGAAGCGGGCACGCCCAATATCTCGGGCGCGGTCGGCATGGCCGCGGCCGTCGACTACATCGAGTCCATCGGCATCGAGCACATCCATGCGCATGAGCAGCGTTTGCTGGCCATCGCGACGGAGAAAATGCTGAAGGTGCCGGGCCTCACCATCATCGGTACCGCGCCTGACAAGGCCTCGGTGATCTCGTTCACGCTGGATGGCGTTCATCCGCACGATCTCGGCACCATCCTCGACTCGGAGGGTGTCGCGGTGCGCACCGGCCATCACTGCGCGATGCCGGTCATGGAATTTTTCGACATCCCCGCGACGGCGCGCGCGTCGTTCGCCTGCTATTCGCGCGAGTCCGACATCGACGCGCTGGTGGCGGCGCTGCACAAGGCGCGCGAGGTTTTTTCGTGATGGATCTCAAGGATCTGTATCGCGAGGTGATCCTCGATCACAACAAGAGCCCGCGTCAGTTCGGCCGGCTCGATCCGTCCGACAGTTCCGCCGATGGCCACAACCCGCTGTGCGGCGATCGCCTGCACCTGACACTGCGCCTGGACGGTGACCGCGTGTCCGACCTCAAATTCGAAGGCAAGGGTTGCGCGATTTCGGTGGCCTCGGCATCGATGATGTGCGAAGCCGTCAAGGGCAAATCGCGCGAACAGGTCGCGCACCTCTTCCACGAAATTCACGAGGTGCTCACGCGGCACGATGCGCCCGTGCCCGAAGACCTGGGCAAACTGGCCGCGCTCTCGGGCGTGCGCGAATTCCCGGTGCGCGTGAAATGCGCCAGCCTCGCCTGGCATACGCTGAACGCCGCACTCGAGCGCAGCGACTCCACCGTGCAGACCGAATAACTTCCAGATGCGCACGCACGACAACGAACCCTTCGTACTCAGCCGCGACGTCAAGGCCGTCATGGTGCCGGCCGGTATCGAGATCGAGCTCAAGTCGGGACAATCCGGTTTCATCACGCAGGCCCTGGGCGGCAGCTTCACGCTGTACATGGAAGGCAACCTGTTCCGCCTGGCCGGCAGTGATGCCGACGCCATCGGCAAGGACGTGACCAAGGCCCCCGAACTGCCCCCGAATTCCACCGAGGACGACGTGTTGTCCGCGGCCTGGGACCAGCTGCGCACCTGCTACGACCCCGAGATCCCGATCAACATCGTCGACCTGGGGCTCATCTACGAATGCACGGTCAGCGCCCAGCCGGATGGGCAACGTGTCATCAATGTTCGGCTCACGCTGACGGCGCCGGGCTGCGGCATGGGTGACGTGCTGGTCCAGGACATTCGCCAGAAGCTGGAAATCATCCCGACGGTGGCGACCGCGGACGTCGAGCTGGTGTTCGACCCGCCCTGGAACCAGTCGATGATGTCCGAGGCCGCCCGACTGCAGACGGGCATGTTTTGAGACCTGCGGGAATCGGGGCGTCACCTAACAATATATGACCGGGTGGGTAGACATCGGCGGCGCCGCGGAGCTCGAATCCACTTCACGGTTGGAGGCGGATGTCGACGGCTACCGCGTGCGGGTGGCTCGCGTTGGTGGCAGGCTGTACGCCTTTGAAGACCGATGCACCCATGACGACTCCCCTTTCGACGACGCGCCCATCGAGGGCTGCGAAATCATCTGCCCGCGCCACGGCGCCCGATTTTCGCTGCAATCGGGCGAGGCGCTTTCCCCTCCCGCCTACGAGCCACTGCGCATCTTCGAAGTCAGCGAAGAAGATGGCCGTATACGGGTTCGCGTCTGAGGCGACACCGTGAGCGGGGACGCTGCCAAACGGCTTTCACTGGTCCGGCACGCCAACGCCGAGCAGGATTCGGACGTGCGGGATTTCGAACGTCCACTGAGCCGCAAGGGCCGCAGTGAAGCGGAGGAGATGGCCAAGCGTTTCCTGGAGCGGGAGTTCGTCCCCGATCTCGTCCTGACCAGCGCGGCAGTGCGCACGCGCGAAACCGCCGACATCTTCGCGCGCGTGCTGGGTGTGCCGGCGCGACTGCTGCAGGCCGACGACTCGTTGTATCTCGCCGATGGCGAACTGATCCTCGCGGCGATACGCGCGGTGGGGCCACGGGTCACGCACCTCATGGTGATCGGTCACAACCCCGGCATATCCGCGGCGGCGATTTCCCTGGCGCCGGAAACCGTGACGACGGACCTGCCTACCTGCGGCACGCTCACCATGAGCGTGGTCTGCGCCAAATGGGGAATCATCGACCGTCGCGGAGTGCGCGACGCCGAACGCGTCGCGCCGAAGAAGCTCTTCGGCTAACTTCCGCGCGCCACCTGCGTGATGTCGACCACCGCGCCCTGATCGCGTTCGCGGCGCACGGAAGGCGTCCCCGTGAGCGCGGGGTCACCGACAGTGCTGCAATCGCGTCCCGCCTGCTTCGATCGGTACAGCGCCTCGTCGGCAAGCCGGATGATGGTCTCGCGGTCGCGCGCCATCGACGAATCGGCGATGCCGAAGCTGGCCGTGAAGATCGGCGTGCCGGTGAGCAGGTGCGCCTGCGCCAGCGCCGTGCGCAAACGTCCCACCACTTCGGCCGCCCGCTCGGCATTGACACCGGGCAGCAGCAACGCGAATTCCTCGCCACCCCAGCGCACCACGTGATCGCGATCGCGCACCACGGCGCGCGCGGTGTCCGCGAACAGTTTCAGTGCGCGATCACCGGCCTCGTGGCCCATGGTGTCGTTGAGGCGTTTGAAGGAGTCGAGGTCCGCCATGACCACGGCGAAAGCCGAGTCCACGGCGAGAAGGTTCGCGAGCACTTCCTCGGCCGCGCGGCGATTCGTCAGGCCGGTGAGGCTGTCGGTGCTTGCCTGCAGCTGCGAGCGCTCGAAGGCGCGCAACGTGCCGATACGGTTGCCGGCGTGCACGCCCAGCGCCGTCAGCTGCGCAATCTGTTCGGGGTTCGGTGGTTTGCCCTTGGCGCCAGTGACGTGCAGCACGCCGAGAGCGCGCCCCATGAAATTCACCGGCACGCAGGCGGCGGACAACGCACCACCCATGCGGCCCAGTAGTTTGGGGCAGGCATTGAGTGCCTCGGCGTCGGAAAAGATCTGCGGATGCCCGCGGCGCACGGCGATGCAGCTGTACGGCGACTCCACGGAGCAGTTGGGCGAACCGGTCTTGGGATGCACACAGGCTCGCTCGAGGTGCGCGCGGGACGAATCGGCCAGCAACAACTCCATGGGATGCACTTCGGAAATGGTGCCCATGGCGCGCGCGATCACCTTGTCGGCCTCATTTTCCGAATCCGCCATTTCCAGCGCCTCGACCAGCTGATTGCTGAAGGTGCTGCGGCTGGCCTCGGAACGCAGGCGCGTCAGCATGCCCTGCATGGTGTCGGCGAGCAGGTTGATCATGCGGGCCAGTCCGCCCACCTCATCGTGGCCGTGGGTATCGCAACGGTTGTCCATGTCGCCGGCGGCCAGCGCCTGCGCCACCTCGCCCACCGAACGAAGTGAACTCTGGATGGAATGCGCGACCAGCCACAGTGCGAAACCGGCGAAGAGCGAGGCGAACACGGCACCCGCGATCAGCCAGGCGGTGACGGAATCGGCGCGGTCTGCCTGCGTGAGCACGCGTGTCTCGACGCGGAACAACACCGCGCGCATGCGCGTCATGGCGTCGCGCAGCGCCGTTTCCAGCGCGGCCCGGCGCGGCTCCAGGTCGGCGAAGGCCCAGTCGGAAGCCGCGGTGTTGTTCACATAGGTTTCCGCGCTCTCGAAATAGTTGCTGGCCGGCTGGCGCAGGGATTCGGTGATCGTCTGCACTTCGGGAGCGGCCGCCATGGACCAGGTGAGATCCAGCTGCGTACGCAGGGTGCTGAGCAGGTTCTGCGGATGGTTGCCGGCCGTAGCGAGCTCGGCGGCGATCGCGGTATGAAGCGTCAATGCACGGTCCAGCGACCGCTGCACGGCGGCCACGCGCGCCAGGTCGGCACTGGCCGATGATTGCAGGCTGGTCGCGCGCAGCGCGCCGAACAGCACGCCCGCCACCGACAGCAGCAGGATGCCGAACAATATGTAGAAACGGCCAGTGAGCGGGATCGCGGCCAACCACTGGCGCGAACCTCGGGCTTGCATGTACTCCCTCCCTCTCCGACTCGCGTCATTCCGGTATCGGCGGAATCGGGGGGGACGTTAGGGGCAAGTAGCCTGGGTGCCGCTCGCACCCCGCGACGCAGTGCTCATTTTCCTCACGACGGGCTTTCGTCCGACATGGTAGCCGCCCTATCTCGCCGCCAGTGACAGCAGGCCCGCGTTTCCGCCGATGGCCGCGGTGTTGGTGGTGATGGTCTGCTCGGTGGCCATGCGATGCAGGTAGTGCGGGCCACCCGCCTTGGGGCCGGTGCCGGAAAGCCCCATGCCGCCGAAGGGCTGCACACCCACAACCGCACCGATCATGTTGCGGTTGATGTATACGTTGCCCACGCGCAATTGCCGCGCCACGCGCTGCGCGAGTCCGTCGATACGCGTGTGGATGCCCAGGGTGAGCCCGAAGCCCAGGCGGTTCACCGCGGCCACCACCGAGTCGAGGTCACGGGCGCGGTACGGCAACACATGCACCACCGGGCCGAACACTTCGCGCTGCATGCGCTCCAGCGAATCGATCTCCACCGCCAGCGGCGCGAAGAAGCGCCCCTTGTGTCCCGCGGGCAGCCGGGCGCGATGACTCCACGGCGCGCCGCGCGTGATCTGCGCGGCGTGGGTTTCGAGCATCTTCAACGCGTCGTCATCGATGACCGGGCCCACGTCGGTAGATAGTTTCGCCGGATCGCCGATGGTCATTTCATCCATGCAGCCGGCCAGCAGCGTCTTCACCCGCGGCGCGATCTCCTCCTGCACGAGCAGGATGCGCAGCGCGGAGCACCGCTGGCCCGCGCTGTTGAACCCCGACTGGACGACGTCGAGCACCAGTTGCTCGGCCAGCGCCGAACTGTCCGCCAGCATCACGTTGAGCCCGCCCGTCTCGGCGATCAGCGTGCCGATGGCGCCAGGTCGAGCCGCCATCGAACGCTCGATGAGGCGCGCGGTATCGGTCGAGCCGGTGAACACGATGCCGGCCAGCCGCGGATCGCGCGTGAGCGCGGCGCCCACGGTGGCGCCGTCACCCGGCACCAGCTGCAGCACTTCGGGAGGCAGGCCTGCCTGCAACATCAGGCCGGTGCCATAGGCCGCGGTCAATGGCGTCTGTTCGGCCGGCTTGGCCACCACGGCATTGCCGGCGGCCAGCGCCGCGGCCACCTGCCCCGTGTAGATAGCCAGCGGGAAATTCCACGGCGAGATGCACCCGAAGACGCCCTTGCCGCGCAGGCGCAGCAGGTTGCGCTCCCCGGTGGGGCCGGGCAACGGGGTTTCGTGCGAAAAATCGCGGCGTGCCCGCGCGGCGTAATAACGCAGGAAATCCACGGCCTCGCGCACTTCGCCGATGGCGTCGGGCAGCGTCTTGCCGGCCTCCCGCACGCAACGCGCCACCAGCGCAGGTGTGTGTTCCTCGTAGAGAACGGCGGCGCGTTCGAGAATCGCCGCGCGTTTCTCGCCGCCGAGTTCATCCCAGTCATCCTGCGCGCGCGCCGCCGCATCGATGGCCGATTCCACCGTGGCGGCATCCGCGTTGAAGACGCCGCCGATCGTCTCGTCGGTATTGGCCGGGTTCACGAGCTTGACCGGCGTGCCGCTGGCGCGCGACGCGGCCACGACCATCGGCGCGGCGCTCCAGGGCTGCTGTGATGCGCGCTCGCACTCCTTCATCAGGGCATCGACCGCCTGGCCATCGGCGAAATTGAAGCCCGCGGAGTTCGCCCGTTCGGGCGCGAACAGATTCACCGGCAGCGGGATGCGCGGGTGCGCGACGCGTTCCAGGGAATCCACCTCGGCGATGGGGTCGGCAACGACCTCTTCCGCCGGCAGGCTGGCATCCACGATGCGGTTCACGAACGAAGTATTCGCGCCGTTCTC
>JAQSWD010000194.1 GCA_029266835.1 Steroidobacteraceae bacterium | reverse complement strand
CTCCGGGTTCCGCTGTAGACTTGCAGCATGGCACGAATGTTCCGTGTGATCGCCCTGCTCCTCTTCAGCGCCGCGAGTCCGGCGCAGCTGCTCCCGGACCTGGGCCCCTTCACCACCGTTTCGGACATCGGCGAGGTCAGCCGCAGCACCCTCGTCACCTACGACCGTTCCAGCGGCATCTACTTCATCAGCGCCGCGGGAGAGAACCTGTGGGGCGAGCGCGATGCCTTCGGCTTCGTCTCGAAGCAGATGAAGGGGGACGTGAGCATCGGCGCGCGCGTGCGCTTCATGAGCAAGGGCGGCCATGAGCATCGCAAGGCCGGCGTGATGCTGCGCCAATCATTGGCGCCGGATTCGGTGTACGTGGACGCCGTGGTGCATGGCGATGGCCTTACGTCGCTTCAGTACCGCGCGCAGACCGGTGGCCCCACGCGCGAAATCCAGTGCGCGCGGGAAGCGCCCACCGCACTGCGTCTCGAAAAGCGCGGCGACTACGTTCAACTCTTCACCTCGAATGAAGACGGTGTGTTCAGCGCCACGGGCTGCCAGATCCGTCTTGCGTTGGGCAGCAAATATCTCGCAGGACTTGCTGTGTGCGCGCACGACAACCAGGCGTTCGAGAACGCGCGCTTCAGCAGCGTGACGCTGGGGCTGCCGCCCGAGCGCCGCTCGGTGCGCGTGTCCGCCATCGAACTGGTGCCCACGGAATCGCTGAGTCGTCGCATCGTCTGGTATTCCTCCTCGCGGCTCGAAGTGCCGAGTTTCACGGCCAAGGGGAATGCGATCTGCTTCCGCGAGAATGGCCAGCTCAAGAAGCTGTCGCTGGCGGGCCGCGCGGAGCCCGTGCTGGTGGGCGCGGACAACATCGCCGAATGCGAGACGGCGGTGCCGCCGATATCGGCGGGGCAGCGTGTCGTTCACCGCGTGAGTGGCAGCCGTTCGCAGATATGGCTGGAACCAATCGATGGCAAACCGAAGCAGCTGACTGTCGACCAGCGCAATCACTGGCAGCCGCGCATGGCGCCGGACGCGGAGTCGTTCGTCTATCTTTCAGGTGCTGCCAGGCCCGTCGACGGCAAGCCGCCGCCGGGAGACTATCTACTCTCCCAGAGAACACTGGCCGATGGCAGGGACCGCGTGCTAGCGCAGTTCTACGGCGGCATGGGCTCGCTGGGCGTCTCGCCCTGGTCCGCGGATGGCAAGCAGGTGGTCTTCGTGAGCCGCGAACCCGAGGAAATAGGCAGGTGAAGATTCTCGTCACCGGCAGCGCCGGCCATCTCGGCGAGGCGCTGATGCGCACGCTGCGCGACCACGGCAACAGCGTCGTGGGCATCGACCTGCTGCCCTCGCCGTTCACCGACGTGGTGGGCGACATCGCCAACCGCAAGCTCGTCGACGAGTGCATGCGCGGCGTCACCCACGTGCTGCATACCGCCACGTTGCACAAGCCGCACGTGGCCACGCACGCGCGGCAGGTATTCGTGGACACCAACGTCACCGGCACGCTGAACCTGCTCGAGGCTGCGGTGGCCAACAAGGTGAAGGCATTCGTCTTCACCAGCACCACCAGCACCTTCGGCGAGGCGCTCACGCCGCCGCCCGGCTCGCCCGCGGCATGGATCACCGAGGACGTGGTGCCCATCCCGAAGAACATCTACGGCGTCACCAAGACGGCGGCCGAGGATCTCTGCCGGCTGTTCCACCGCAACGCGAAGCTGCCCTGCCTGGTGCTGCGCACGTCGCGATTCTTTCCCGAAGAGGACGACGTGGCCGAGCGCGCTTCCGCCTACGAGGAAGCGAATCTCAAGGTGAACGAACTCCTGTATCGCCGCGTCGACGTGGAAGACGTGGTCAGCTCGTTGCTGCTGGCCATGGAAAAGGCACCGGCGCTGGGCTTCGGTAAATTCATCATCACCGCGACCACTCCGTTCCAGCGCGAGGACCTCGCTCAACTGGGCACGAATGCACCCGCCGTGCTCGCGAAATATTTCCCGGAATACCCGGAGATCTACGCCAGGCTGGGCTGGAAGATGCTGCCCACGCTGGATCGCGTCTATGTGAACGCGCGTGCCCGCGAATTGCTGGGCTGGCGGCCGGAATACGACTTCGCACACGCGCTGCGCTGTGTCGCCGCCGGCAAGGACTATCGCAGCCCCATTACCTCGAGCATCGGTTCCAAGGGGTATCATCGAGTGGCGTGACCTCGCTGCTCGACAACATCATGTGGAGTTGTCTCTCCGGTCCTCATGCGAAGTTCGCGACCGGAGAAGGACCAGTACGTCGCTACGCGCCGGGCTTCTCGCCCATTGTCGGGTTCGAAGACCCTCACAACCCCGACTTCGGCACGCTCGGCAAGTTCTGCGAGCCCGGCGACAGTTTCTACACCGACATCTGGAGCGGGCCCGCGCCGCCGGGCTGGCGCATCGACAAGGACGCGCGCATGTGGAAGATGGTGTGGCGCGCGCCCATGCCCGCGGAAGACGCGGCGCCCGATGCCATTCCGCTGCGCGCCGAACATGCTTCGCAGGCCGTGGAACTGGCCAAGCTCACCAACCCTGGTCCCTTCGGCTTCCGCACGCCGGAGCTCGGCGAATACTTCGGCTATTTCGACGGCGGACGACTCGTCGCCATGGCGGGCGAGCGCATGTGCGCCGGCGATCTGCAGGAAGTCAGCGGCATCTGTACGCATCCGGATTTCCAGGGCCGCGGACTGGCGCGCAAGCTCACGCTCAAACTGGTGTATCGGCAGATGCAGCGCGGCATGACGTCGTTTCTTCACGTGGTCAGCACCAACGATGCCGCGCGCGGCCTCTACGAGAAGATGGGTTTCCGCAACTACCTGGAAACCCCGGTGCGCGTGATCACCCGCCTCTGACGCAAGCCCATACAGATTGTCAGTTCCGCTCGTGGTATATAGAGCGCCATGCTGATCTTCCCCCTCGGCAAGCGAGGCACTGGCGGCGTACCGGTCGCCACGATCTTCATTTGTGTCGCGTGCATCCTCGTGCATGTCTTCGCCACCAGCATGGACGACCGCATCGCGCTGGCCTTCCACCCCGACCAGCTCGATCCGCTCAAGATGTTCACCTCGGTGATCACGCACGGCGACTTCTGGCACCTGGTCGGCAACCTGTTCTTCTTCTACTGCTTCGCGCGCACCGTGGAAACGCAGATGTCCTTCGTGGGCTATCTACTGGCCTTCATGGTGTTCGTGCTGGTGACCAATCTCGCGTACGCCGCCACGGCAACACTGCCCATTCCCACGCTGGGACTGTCGGGCGTGGTCTGGGGATTCATGGGGATTTTCCTGCTGCGCCATCCGCGCGAATACATCGAGTGCTGGGTGTTGTTCCTGGGCAAGGTCAATGTGCCCGCCGCGCTGTTCATCCTCGGGTTTCTCGCGTTCGACATCATCAACTACCAGTCGTCGGAAGCGCTGGGCGTGAACTACGCCGCGCACTTCTCCGGGTTCGCGGCCGGCGCGCTGTTCAAGCTGCTGTTCTGGAACACGTTTACGGAAGATGAAGCCGAGGCAGCCCCGAAACGGCCGGCCATCGGTGCGCGCTTTTCACACGCGCGAACCCCGCGGCGCTAGCGGGCGCGTTTCACGAGCGGAGGGAAACCCATGAACGCCACGATTTCCGCCGTCTTCGTCGCCGCCTCGGTCTTTCTGCAGGGCTGCGGCACACATGCGCCAGAGCAATTGACCCGGATTCCGCCGCCGGAGGTTTCACGGGCGTTGCCGCTGGAAGTCCCGACGCCGGGACATCCCGACATGCCACTGGCCCGCGTGTGCAAGCTCGGCGCTTCCTGCATGGAACTCGATCCGCGGCCGTTCGAAGCCTGCCTGGTCGGCACCAGGCATTGC
>JAQSWD010000072.1 GCA_029266835.1 Steroidobacteraceae bacterium | reverse complement strand
AGAACAGCAATAGATTCCGCGGCCCTCTCCTTACGGGAGGCGCCACCACCAGACCTTGCGGATGCCGTTCTGCTTCATGGGGCGGCGAGTATCGCCAAGCGGTCGCTCCGGCGTCAAGGATTGCCGCGCGGAAAGTGGCAAAATTCCCTGCAATTCATAACGTCGAGGAGATCGGGATGGCGCGTCGCTTGATTTCGTCCGGTTCGAAGTTCGAGGCGGATATTGGTTACTCGCGGGCGGTGGTCGACGGTGAGTGGGTGCTGGTCTCGGGCACCACTGGCTTCAACTACGCCACCATGACCATCGAGGATGACGTCGTCGCGCAATGCGAGCAGACGCTGAAGAACATCGAGGCGGCGCTCGAACAAGCCGGGGCCAGTTTCAAGGACGTGGTGCGCGTTCATTACCTCATCACCAAGGCCGAGGACTTCGAGAAATGCTGGCCGGTGGTGGGCAAGGTGTTTGGCACCGTGCGTCCGGCCATCGTTGTCATGGTCGTGGGGCTCACGGATCCGCGCATGAAGATCGAGATCGAAGTGACGGCGTTGCGCCGTGGGCGCGCAGAAACCAGCCGACGTCAGGCGGCCAGCAAGGTCAAGGCCAATGCCATCCCCAAGAAGAAGGCGAAAAAGCCCAAGCGGAAGAAATAGGGGCGGAGATCCATGGCCGCTGATTACGAAAAGTTAGGTGCCTTCTACCTGGGCCGCGAGTTCGACCCGGCGGCCAACGCGCTCAAGGACGATCTCGTCCTCTACGACTCGAAGGATCTGACCACCCACGCCGTCTGCGTCGGCATGACAGGCTCGGGCAAGACCGGCCTGTGCATCTCGTTGCTGGAAGAGGCGGCGATCGATGGCGTGCCGGCCATCTGCATCCTCGGCAACCTGTTGCTCACGTTCCCGAACCTGGCGCCCGCCGATTTCGAGCCCTGGGTGGATGCCGGCGATGCCGCGCGCAAGGGTCTGTCGGTGGGTGACTTCGCCGCGAAGACTGCGGCGAACTGGAAGAACGGTCTCGCCGAGTGGAACCAGGCGCCGGATCGCATCACGCGCCTGAGGAACGCCGCCGACGTGTCTATCTACACGCCCGGCGCCGAGACCGGTATCCCCATGTCGGTGCTGCGTTCGTTCACGGCGCCCTCGCCCGAATTGCTGGCCGATGCCGGCGCGCTGCGCGACCGGGTCGGCTCGGTGGTATCGGGCCTGCTGAGCCTGTTAGGCATCGACGCCGACCCCATCGGCTCGCGTGAGCACATCCTGCTGGCCAACATTCTCGAAGGCGCTTGGCGGCAGGGACTGTCGCTGGACATGACCGGCCTGATCCAGGCCGTGCAGAAGCCGGCCTTCGACAAGCTCGGCGCCTTCGATCTCGAGACGTTTTTCCCGGCGAAGGACCGGTTGAAGCTGGCCATGCAGCTCAACAACCTCATCGCCTCGCCCGGCTTCGCGACGTGGATGGCCGGTGAACCGCTCGATGCCCAGCGCCTGCTGTTCACGCCGGACGGCAAGCCGCGCATCTCCATCATCTCGATCGCGCATCTCAACGACGCCGAGCGCATGTTCATCGTGACGCTGGTGCTGAACGAGATGATCGCGTGGATGCGGCAGCAGTCGGGCACGGGGAGCTTGCGCGCCATCCTCTACATGGACGAGATTTTCGGGTTTTTCCCGCCCACCGCGAATCCGCCGTCCAAACAACCCATGCTCACGCTGCTCAAGCAGGCGCGCGCATACGGGCTGGGCTGCGTGCTGGCCACGCAGAACCCCGTGGACCTGGATTACAAGGGCCTGGCGAACTGCGGCACCTGGTTCATCGGCCGCCTGCAGACCGAGCGCGACAAGCTGCGGGTCATCGAGGGGCTGAAGTCGGCGCTGCCCGATGCCGGCGATACGAATTTCGAAGCGCTGATGAGCAATTTTGCACAGCGCGTGTTCCTGATGCGCAACGTGCATGACGACGCGCCGGTACTCATGAAAACGCGCTGGGCGTTGTCCTATCTACGCGGGCCGCTCACGGGGTCCGAGATTGCGCGCGTGATGGCTGCGCGCAAAGCCGGCACCGCCGCGGCTGCCGCAGCCGGTGCGCCAGCCTACACGCCGCCAGCCGCTGCAGGTGTCAGCGCCGGCATGCCGGCCACGTCAGTGGGGGACAAACCCGCGGGCTCGGGTCGCCCCGCCGTCGGCGCCGGCATCAACGAATACTTTCTCGCGCCCACCAAGGGCACGGGCGCCGTGCTCTACAAACCCATGGTGGCCGGCTTCGGGAAGCTGCATTTCGTGGATTCCAGGCTCGCACTCGACGAATGGCAGACCGCGGGATGGCTGGCACCGCTGGACGATGGTGGTGGCAACGCTTCGTGGGCGGACGCCGCGCGCGATGCTCAGCTGAAGTCGCGTTTCACCAGTACGCCGGTGGCCGATGCCGAATATGCCGAACTACCCGGCAGTGCGCTGCGCGCCGCGAGTTATGCCGGCTGGGGCAAGGCGCTGCAGTCGCATCTCTACGAGACCGCGCGCGCCAACCTGTTCTATGCCGAAGCGTTCAAGACAGCGTCGAAGGCCGGCGAATCCGAAGGCGACTTCCGCGCGCGGCTCACGCTGGCCGCACGGGAGAAGCGCGACGCCGCGGTGGCGGCGCTGCGCCAGAAATGGGCCGCCAAACTGCGGCAACTCACCGACCAGATCCGGCGCGCCGAGGACAAGCGCGAGCGCGAGAAGCAGCAGCTCAACCAGTCGCGCATGCAGACCGCGGTCAACGTGGGCACCACCATTCTCGGCGCGTTGTTCGGCCGCAAGGCGATTTCCGCCACCAGCATCGGTCGCGCTGGTTCCGCCGCGCGCTCCGCGTCGAAGTGGGGCCACGAATCGCAGGACGTGGCGCGCGCGGAGGAAAGCCTCGAAGTGCTGCAGCAGCGGCTGGCGGACATGCAGCGCCTGATCGAAGCCGAAGTCGCGCAGCTCGAAAGCAGTCTGGATGCCAGCACCATCGACTTGCGTCCGGTCGAAGTGCCGGCGCGCAAGTCCGATATTGCCGTGGGCGAAGTGGCGCTGGTGTGGACGCCGTGGCGCAGGGACGCCGACGGTTTTCCCGCGCCGGCTTACGACTGAGCCAACAACCAAGGAAACATCATGAAAGAGCTCGTCGACATGTTGACCAGGGACCTGGGCGTCAATGGCGCGCAGGCCGAAGGGGGCGCCGCGGTATTGTTCAAGGCCGCGAAGGACAAACTCGGTGGCGCGGAGTTCGACCAGCTGCTGGGCGGCTTGCCGGGTCTCGGTGATCTCATGAAGAAGGCGCCGGCTTCCGGTGGCGGACTCGGCGGAATGCTGGGCGGCCTCGCCAGCGCCGTAGGCGGCAATGCCGGGCTCATCGCCACCATTGTCGGCGGCTTCAGCAAGCTCGGCCTCACTACCGACCACGCGAAGAAGTTCGTGCCCGTGATCATCCAGTTCCTGAACACCAAGGTGGGGCCCGACGTGGTGTCCAAGCTCGAGAAGACGCTTCGCGGCTGAACTTCCCAATCGCATTCCACTGAGCCAACATCCGCCCATGCCCTCCTTCGACGCCGTCTCCGAACTCGACGCCCACGAACTCACCAATGCCGTGGACCAGGCCAACCGCGAGCTCACTACCCGCTTCGACTTCAAGGACGCCGGCGCGTCCTTCGAGCTCAAGGAGAAGGAATTCACGGTGAGCCTCAAGGCGCCGTCCGAGTTCCAGCTCAAGCAGATGATGGACATCCTGACTACCCGCCTGGGCAAGCGCGGCATCGAGGCGCGTTGCATGGAGAAGAAAGACCCCGTCACGAATCTCGCCGAGGCGCGCCAGGACGTGATCCTGCGGCAGGGCATCGACCAGGACACGGGCAAGAAACTGCAGAAGCTGGTGAAGGAATCGAAGCTGAAGGTGCAGGCGCAGATCCAGGGGGATCAGCTGCGCGTCACCGGCAAATCACGCGATGACCTGCAGGCGGCGATGGCGTTGATGAGGAAGGCGGAGCTGGATCGGCCGCTGCAGTTCAAGAATTTCCGCGACTAGTCAGGCCGCCCGCAGCTTGACCGCGAAGGTGTAGCGGCCCACGGGACAATTTCTGTTAGGCGGCTTCCCCGCATGCCGGATCGCCCCATCGAACAACAGCAACCGGCCCGGCTTCGGGCTCACCGCGATCTGCGCATCGGAGCTCGCATCGTAGAACAGCGTCTCACCACCCCACTCCGCATCCCACTTCTCGCAGAGGAACCACAGCGCGGTCAGCTCTCGCGCGTTGGGCAATGCATCCACGTGCGTGAGCAGTGCGTCGCCGAATGAAGCGAAATTCGTGTACACGCGATACGGCTGGTAGCGCTCATTGGGCCGCACCACCGCAACCGCGCGCTGCGTCGCTTCCCACAGCGATGTCCGCGGCAGATTCTCCAGCGGCATCTCGCAAACCCAATGCCGGAAATCCTGCGCGTCCGGCCGCGCGGTCTCGGTGCGCGTGAACGACGCCCGCGTAATCGCTCGGTAGTAAGTCGTCGATTCTTCCACGGGGACGAGCCCGTCGAAGACGAACACGTCTCGGCCATCGACCTGGGCGGTGCGCGCGGGAGTCATCACATCTTCTTCACGTCGACAGGCGGGGCCGCGCAGTTCGCGCGGATGAAATCGTCATGCGAAGGGAAGGTGTCGACGATCTTGCGCACGTCGCTGCTGATCAGGTCGAAGCGCCGGTTGAGCTCCTCGTCACTGGGAATATCGGCGAACGGATGGTGCCCGCGCGCCCGTACGCCTTGCCCGTTGAACACGGCGAACCAGCTCGAGTCCTGGAAAAGATCCTGCCCGGTCACGGTGAGGATGCTGCCATTGGCCTCGTACATCTCCCACTTCTGCCGCAGCGAATCGGGGCGCTTGATGTTGCGGCAGTAGCGCCAGAACGGCGTGTCGTCGCGCTCGGTGGCGTTGTAGTGCAGCACCAGGAAGTCGCGCACTTCCTCGGTTTCGGCCTTGGCCATCTGGTTGAAGCGGTCGATGGTGGCCTGGTCCATGCCGTCGCCGGGGAACAGGAACAGCAGCCGCGCGATGGCGGTCTGGATCAGGTGAATGCTCGTGGATTCCAGAGGTTCGAGGAATCCGCTGGCGAGGCCCAGCGCCACGCAGTTCTTCTTCCACACTTCCTTGCGCCGACCGGTGACGAAGCGCAGTGGTCTCGGCGTGGCGAGCGCTTCACCATCGAGGCGCGTGAGCAGTAGTGAGGCCGCCTCGTCGTCGCCCAGGTATTCGCTGCAATACACGTAGCCATTGCCGGTGCGGTGTTGCAGCGGGATGCGCCACTGCCAGCCCGACTCGCGCGCCGTGGACCGCGTGAACGGCGTGGTCGCCGGCTGGCGGCGGCAGGGCACGGCCATGGCGCGGTTGCAGGGCAGCCATTCGCTCCAGTCCTCGTACCCCGCCTTCAAGGTCTGCTCGATCAGCAGCCCGCGGAAACCCGAGCAGTCGATGAAGAAATCCGCCTCCAGCACGCGGCCGTCGGTTAGCTTCACCGATTCGATGAAACCGTCGGGCTCGCGCTGCTTCACCTCGACGATCTTGCCTTCATGTCGAACCACGCCCTCGGCTTCCGCCAGTTTGCGCAGGTAGGCGGCGTAGAGGCCGGCATCGAAGTGATAGGCGTACACATGCGAAGGCACGGGTGTCGAGCCCGGCGGCAGCGGCCAGCGGAACTTGCCCTGGCGCGCGGCGGCGATCGCCATGCAGAAATCGTCGGCAGAGCGCGTGCCGCCCGAATGCCAGTGACGCTGCAGGAAACTGTAGAAGTGGATGCCGTGCATCTGCACGCCGTACTTTCCGAAGGGGTGTATGTACGAGTGCCCGAGGCGTGTCCAGTCGATGAACTCGATGCCGAGCTTGAACGTGGCCTGCGTGGCGCGGATGAACTCGACCTCGTCGATGCGCATCGCGCGGTTGAAATCCATGATGGGCGGAATGGTGGCTTCGCCCACACCCACGGTGCCGATGTCCTCCGACTCCACCACCGCCACGTCGAGGCGGCCACCGTGATGCCGCCCCAGCGCGGCGGCGGCCATCCACCCCGCGGTACCGCCACCGACAATGAGCACTTTCTTCACGCGATTCATGCGTTGGCTCCGGGCGCGTTCGCCGGCGTCGACCGCACTCGGTGAAGGAAATCAATGTGCCGTGGCATGGAGGTGACCAGGCGCGCCACGTAGTCGCGCAGCTCGCTCGCCTGCTGCGACTTCAGCCCCGAGACGGCCCGCGCGATCTGCCATTCCAGCGCCCGCGGCATCAGGCCCGAGCCCATGAGCAGCCAGACCCATTCGCCTTCCTCGAAGACCTCGTGGTCGCGGATATCGATGCGGCCACCGGCTCCGTACAGATCGAGTTTCACGGCCAGCGTCTCCGGCGGTTCGGCGGTGCGCGCGGTGTCCCAGAAGGCGCCAGGACGTTTGCTGAGCCGATAGTGCGCGACGGTGAAGTCGCGCAGCGAATCCGCGTACTCGCCGACCACGCGGTTGAACTCCTGCGCTTCGCCACCGCCGCGGCGATCGAGTGGATAGAGCTCGAGCAAAGTGGCGAGGCCCAGCTGCGCGAGGTGCAGGTCGGCGCCGGCCAGCGGCTCGATCTGCACGGCCGACCCGCCCAGCGCAATGCAATTGCGAAGCCAGAACTTCGCGCGGCGGCCCGAATTGAAACGCGTGATCTCGGGCGGCGTGCCCAGCTGGCCCGCGATGCGCAACAGGACCTGCAAGGCGCCTTCGTCGGTGAGATGCGCGGACGAATACACATGGCCCACGAAATTCGCGCGTGCCAGCGGCGCCTGGAACAGCCAGCCCGCGTCGCTGGCCAGGATGCGCGTCAGCGCCGCCGGCTCGGCCGACGGCGGCATGAACGCAGTGAGCCTGCGATCGCAGGGCAGCCAATGCGCCCAGTCGAGGCGCGGCGCGTCATCGAGCCGCGAGATGAGTTCGCCGGTGGCGCCGGTACAGTCCAGAAACAGATCGCCTGTCACTGCCTGCCCATCGTCCAGCGTCAACGACTCGATGTCGCCGTCCTCACGCCGGTCCACTGCGGCAATGCGGCCCGGCACGACACGCACGCCGAATTTCTCGGCCTGCGCGCGCAGCATCATCACGTAGGCGCGCTCATCGAGGTGATAGCCATACGTGAAACTGGCGCTGAGGTCGTTGCCCGCGCCCATGGGCCGTGCGAAACGTCCCATTCGCGCGGCGCCCGCGACCACCGAATACATCTCGGGGTTCTCGGCGTTGCCTTGCATGGCGCGCGACAGCAGGTACTTGTAGAACGGCGTGACATCGATGGGCGCGCCGATGTCACCGTGCGCGATCAGGAAGCCGCCATTGGGGGTCTGCCAGGCGCGGATCTCGCTGCCCAGCCGGTAGGTGGCCTCCGCCTGGCGCATGAAATCGGCTTCGTTCAACGCGATCTGCGCATGGGCGCCGCGCTGCGATGGCAGCGTCCAGCGCGCGGCCGGCGCGCCGGCCTCGGGGGAGTCCACCACTGTGACTTCGACGCCATTGCTCTTCAGCGTGCGCCGCAATGCCGACGCCGCGATCCAGGCGATGGAACCGCCACCGGCGATCACCACGTTCTTCACGGCCGTGTTCACGACGGCCTCTTCGCGGCGATCATGGTAGGCATCTCGCTCTTCGGCGGCATGGCGCTGGCCGGGCAGTACTGCGCGAGGAATTCCTCGTGCGCGGGCATGCGCATCACGCCTTCGGCGATGCGCGCGTGCATGGTGCCCAGCCACTTCGTGAGCTCTTCGTCGCTCCACGCGGCCACGCGTGGGTCGTAGGCCTCGGGCATCACGCGCTGGCCGAAGTACACGGCCAGCCAGCTGGGCTCGAGGAACAAGCCGTCCTTGTAGGTTACGACGTGCGCGCGATGGCGGAACAACTCCATCTTGTGCGCCAGGCTGTCCGGTATCTGCATGTTTCGGCAGTAGTTCCAGATCGGCGCGTCATCACGCTCGGTGGCGTGGTAGTGCAGGATCAGGAAATCACGCACGCGGTCGTATTCCATTTCGATCCAGCGGTTGAAGCCGTCGACGATGCGCGGGTCGAAATCGCCACCATCGGCCAGCGATTGCTCGGTGAGGTAGTCGATCAGCGTCGTGATGGCGACCTGGATGAGATGGATGCTGGTGGATTCCAGCGGCTCGAGGAACCCGCCCGCAAGCCCAATGGCGACCACGTTGCGATTCCAGGTCCTGCGGCGGCGGCCGGCGGTGAACCGCAGGAAGCGCGGCTCGGCCAGCGCCTTGCCGTCGAGCCGCGAGCTCAGCCTTGCCGCGGCCTCGTCGTCACCGATGAATTCGCTGCCGTAGACGTATCCGTTGCCCATGCGGTGCTGCAGCGGGATCCGCCACTGCCAGCCGGCCTCGCGCGCGGTGGCGCGTGTGTAAGGCGTGAGGCGGCCCGCATTCTCGCAGGGCATGGCCACGGCGCGATCGCAGGGCAGCCATTTCGTCCACGGGTCATAGCCCGTCTTGAGCGCCTGCTCGATCAACAAGCCGCGGAACCCCGAGCAGTCGATGAACAGGTCGCCGGTCACGTCACTGCCATCGCTGAGTTTCACGGACTCCACGCGCCCGTCGTCGCCACGCAGCTTCACGTCGATGATCTTGCCGTCGGTGCGCACCACCCCGCGCTGCTCGGCGAACGTGCGCAGGTACGCGGCATACAACGAGGCGTCGAACTGAAACGCGAAGCCGAAGGTCGACATGATGTCGTCCTTGTTCTCCGCCGGCAGCGCGAACTTGTTCTGGCGCGCGGCGACTATCGGCAACGAGTATTCCTCGATGGGCTTTGCCTTGCCTTCGCGCGCCTGGCGCAGCCACAGGTGATGGAAAGGCACCGGCCCCGCGCGGGTGCCGAAGGCGCCGAAGGGATGCACGTAGCTGTCGCCCACGCGCCCCCAGTCGCAGAACTCGATGCCGAGCTTGAACGTGGCCTGCGTGCGGGCCATGAGCTCCTGCTCGTCGATGCCGATGCGCTTGTTGAAGAAGCGGATGTGCGGCAGCGTGGCTTCGCCCACGCCGACGATGCCAATCTCGCTGGACTCGATGAGCCTGATGCGCATCTGGTCCGCGCGGAATGTCGACGCGAAGGCCGCGGCCGTCATCCAGCCGGCGGTGCCTCCGCCCACGATGACCAGGCGCAACGGTGCTGTCATTCGTTATCCGGGATAAAAAAAGGCGCGCCGCAGATGATGCGGCGCGCCTTGTATCGATGGCAATTGCTTTAGTGGAACCGGTAACGCACGCCGAGCTGCACTCGACGATCGTTCACGAACCAGGAGCGCGGCAGCAGCAACCCTTCGTTGGTGACCTGCTGCTTCAGCACGGTCTCCGCCTGCAGGATGTTCTGCGCGTCGAGGAACAGGTCCCAGCTCTCGCTTGGCTTGAAGTGGAACGAACCGTCGAGCTGGCCATACGCATCCTGCCAGATGGGCAGCTTGATACAGCAGTCCGACTGAGTCTGCAGGAACTTGTCGCGCCAGTTATAGGCCAGGCGCGCCGAGATCTTGCCACGATCGTACATGGCCACGATGTTGTAGCTGGTCTTCGAGTAGTCAGCCAGCGGCAGGTCCGTGAAGGTGATCAGCGGATCCTGCTGCGTGGTGCCACCACCGGACACCGTGGACAGGTTGGCATTGGTGATGCCCTGGTTGTCCACGTAGGTGAAGTTGACCTGGTAACCCAGGCCGCTCCAAGCGCCCGGCAGCCAGTCGAGGAACGACTGGTACGCGACTTCGAAGCCGCGCAGCTTGGCGCCGTCACCCGTGATCGGGCCGCGAACCGACACGTCACGCGTGATGCCGTTGTTGGTGAACTGACGGACGAAGCTGCCGTACTGGATGTAGTCGTTGAACGACTTCATGAACACGGCCGCGGTCAGCGAACCGGTGTCCGAGAAGTACCATTCGTACGTCAGGTCCAGCTGGTCGGCCGTGGTCGGTGCCAGTCCGGGGTTGCCGGAATCAGCCGTGTACGCGGGCGTGTACGCCACGGGCGTGCTGTTGCAATCGCCGGGCGTGGAGTACGTGACCGTACCGTTGCCGCAAGCCGGCTGCACCAGCGAGACTCCGAGGTAGTTCTTGTACAGACCCATGTCCGGACGACCCAGTGCTCGCGAGGCCGCGAAGCGGATGAACTGGTTGTCCGTGACGCCGAAGCGCAGGTTGAGGCTGGGCAGCCAGCTGGTGTGCGAACCACCACCGACCTGTTCGGAGCCCTGGCCGTTCATGAACGTCACGTCGTCATCGGGCGTGAGCGCGAGGATCGGGAAGGGTCCCTGGTCACCTGGCTCCGGCAGCGACGGACGCGTGAAGCTCGGGAACGCGATGCCGCCTTCCGCGGACACCTCGGTCTTCACGAAGCGCACACCCACGTTGCCGCGCACACTGATGTTGCCGATCTTCGTGTCGTCGCCGCCGAACTTCAGCATGATGTACGCCGCGTCGACGTCCTCGCTGACCTTCTGCATCTCGATGGGGCAGTAGAGGCCCTGCGGGCTGTTCGGATCCGGATCGCACTTGGCGTTGCGCGCCGCCGTCGACGAGCGGGCACCCAGCGGCACCCAGCTGTTGCTGACGCCACCGTTCTGCCAGAACGTGTCGATGGTGGCCGCATAGCTGCGCACCAGTTCCGGGTTCGGATGCAGGAACGTTCCGCCGCCAAACACGCCGCCACCGACCAGATCGGAACCCATGTCGTGCGAGACGTAGGTGCCGGCCCAGTACGGGTCGCTGAGGAAGAACGGAATGTTGTTACGCGCCGCATCGTCTGTGTCGAGACCCCAGAGCGGACGAACCGCGCCCCAGTTGTACGTGGACCAGTTGATGTCCTGGTCGCGTTCCGCGCGGCGCACGCCGACGCGCAGAGAGTCGAGCCAGCCTTCGCCGTCGCTCAGCTTGATGTCGGCATCGAGACGCAGGGCGAGCTGCTCGCCCTTGCTGTGCTCGGTGTGTTCCATGGTCCATTCATGGAACCAGTTCTGCGGGTCGGAGAATCCGCCTTCCGTCCAGCCGTAACCCTGGGCGGGCGCGAACGAGAACTTCGGCTTGCCGCTCGACAGGTCCAGCGTCGTGTCCGCGAACGTCTTGTTGTTCATGCTGTTGTCGAAATTGACAACAGTGGACTCGACATACTGTACGTCGAAGTTCAGGCCGACGCGCTCGTGCACGTCGAACTTGAGGTTCAACGACGTGTCTTCGGTGACGTTGGTCTGGGTCGAGTAACGCGTGTCGGCGCCGAGGCCGCTGCCGCGCGTCAGGATGTCATCCGAAGTATCGGCCGTGTTGTAGCCGCAATAGTGCGGATTGTTGTCCGGCGCCCACTCGGAACCGCAACCCCACATGAGGAACGGCGTGTTGATGGGCTGGCCTTCGACGTTCGGACCGCCCTGGTCGTTCTGGCCCGTGTTCGACGGGAAGCCGTTCGGATGATTCAGGATGATGTTGTTGGTCGGGCCGCCGTTCCACGCATTGGTGGTGTCGGCGAGCGTGCCGCGCGTGAAAACGCCGCGGCTGTCGAACTCGTACGCACCTGTGCCCGACGGCGCGAACGCGGTGGCACCGGTGAACGTGATGTCCTGCGCCGTCTGCGACGAAGCACCAAGGTCCGAGGTCAGCGAGTACTCGTTCCAGGTGTTGGTGTACTTCGAGCGGTTGTGCTGCAGGGTGGCCAGCACCTTCTCTTCGGGGCTCTGCCACTGCGCCGCGAACGCGAGGCCGGTGCGGGTGCGGTCGTAGATGTTGTTGCGGATGTCGATGCCGTCCGGCACCCACTTCGTGCCGCCGCCGTAGTCGGCGACGTTCTGGTTGTTGAAGAAGCGGCCGATCTGCGTGCCTTGCGACTCCGTGACCACCTGCGAGTAAGCGACGTTGGCCATGAGGCCGAATTCGCCGAGGCCGGTGTCCCAGCGATCGCTGATGATCACCGAGCCGGAAGGCTTCACTTCCTCGCTGAGGTCGCCGTAGCCCAGGTCACCGGACACCGCGAGCACGAAACCCTGCGAATCGAAGGGCACGTGCGTACGCAGATTGATCGTGCCGGCGATACCGCCTTCGATCATGTCAGCGGTGGCGTTCTTGTACGTGTCGACGCCGGCCATGAGCTCGGGCGAGACGTCGCCGAACGACAGGCCGCGCGAGCTGTTGGCGTTGAAGCTGTCACGGCCGTTGAATTCGCTGCGCACCTGCGGCAGGCCGCGGATGATGACGCCCGAGGGTTCGGCCGAGAAGTGCGTGGTGTCGCCCGACGCCGCGAAGCGGTTGACCGTGATGCCGGTGACGCGCTGCAACGCTTCGGCCACGGACTTGTCGGGGAAAGCTCCGATGTCGGAGGCGGTGATCGAATCGATTACCGTGTCGCCTTCCTTCTTGATCTCCTGCGAAGTCTGCAGGGCGCGACGAATGCCGGTAACGAGAACTTCGGCGACTTCCTCTTCGGATCTGGTCGTCGACTGTTCGCCCTGCTCCTTGGCAGCGGCCTGCTCTTGGGCGATCGCGTACGGCGCCAGGAACGTGGCGCCGAGAGCGAGAATGGATAACTCAGTAACACGCGAGGTCTTCGCGCTCGCGGCTTCACGCCGCAACTTTCTTGATGCCTTGGACACTGCAATGCCCCCCCTGTATTAATCGAAACTCTACGGTCTGACGAATAACACAACCGATTGTGATTATTTTTTTGGAGTGTAGCCGGATCGTGCACACAAGCAAGAGCCCGTTTGCCAATAGTTGCGGACTTGCCGCATGTCTCGACAAGACAGGAAAAGTCCTCGAATGAGTGATGACTCGAACAGCGCCGCGACGGGAACGTCGCCTGCGGGAACACTGCAACTCGTTGTTTCGCTGGCCAACAGCGGCGATGTCGAAGGAGCCGCTGTCGCGGCACGGACTTTGCGTGACCGCATTTTGTCTCGTGAAGCGTGGGTCGTCGTCGCCACCGCGAATGCGAATATGCAACGCTTCGAAGCGGCGCAGGAAGCGCTCGGACTGGCGCTGCAATATGACCCTGGTTCGCGGCCTCTGCGCATGCAGCGGGCGCTGATCCTGGAGCGCGCGGGGCGCCACGCCGAAAGCCTCGTGGAATTCGAATTGCTGGCGAGCGAAGCGGAAGATTCCCCGCAGTTGTTAGTTCATCTCGCGCGCGCGTTGCATTACGCGGGGCGTGCCGGCGAAGCCGCGTCGCGCGTTGATGCTGCGCTCCGGCGCTGGCCCACCGACGTGCCGCTGTTGCGGCAATCCGCGGAGCTTGCGTGGGTTGCTGGCGCCGGCACCGGCTGCGTCGCGCGCATCGAGCAGGCGATCGCCGAACATCCCGCAGAGTTGCAGCTGCGCCTGGTGGCCGCGGACATGCTGCGTGCGGCCGGTGATAGCGCGCGCGGCCTGCCGCTTCTCGAGGAAGCCGCGCGCCGCGCCCCAGGTGTACCGGTGTTCGAGACCTCGATCGGCGTGTTGTTAGGCGACCTCGGGCGGGCGCGCGAGGCCCTGCCCTATCTACGTTCGGCCGTCGCGCGCGCGCCGGAGTCGGTGCAATTTCGCCGCAACCTGGTGCCGGTGCTGCTGCGCGCGGGTGAATACCGCGAGGCATCGGGGTTGGCCGGGGCTCTGCTGCGCGATTCGCCCGACGATCAGCAGCTGCTCGCCTACCTGGCGGCGGCGCTGCGCCTATCCGGCGACCCTCACTACGCGCAGTTGCAGGACTACTCGCGGCTGGTGCGCAGCTTCCGGCCGGCAACTCCCGCGGGTTACGCGGACATGCGCGCCTTCAATGCGGCTTTGGCGCGCGAACTCGGTGCGCTGCATGGCGGCCGTCAACGTCCGCTGGCGCAGAGCATCCGCGGCGGCAGCCAGACCGAGCGCAATCTTCCGGGCAACGACCCCGCTTGCTACCCAGCCATCGCCGCGTTCTTCGCAATGTTGAAAGCGCCCATCGATGAATATGTCGGCGCGCTGGATCCGCGTTCAGAGCATCCCACCGATCGGCGCCGGCGCGCGGGCTGGCGAATCTCCGGGTCGTGGTCGGTGCAGCTCCAGCCGGGCGGGTTTCATACCAACCACGTACATCCGCAAGGCTGGATCAGCTCGGCGTATTACATCGAGTTGCCGGAATCGCAAGGCGAAAAAGACCCACGCGCGGGGTGCCTCAAGTTCGGCGAGCTGGCGCCGGCGATTCCGGATGGAATCGCCGAGCACCATGTGGAGCCCGCGGAAGGAATGCTGGTGCTGTTCCCGTCGTTCTTCTGGCACGGTACCGTGCCGTTCGATCACGGCGAACGACGACTCACCGCCGCGTTCGACGTGATGCCCGCGTAAGCATCAATCCGGCGTGACGCGGTTCGCCTTGAGCACTTCCGGATCCGAGCCGAGCTTGTGCAGGAACTGGCGGCGCTCATCGCTGCCCTCCGGCAGCGCGGCCAGTTGCTTGCGCTGTTCCGGCGTCAGGCGGAATTCGACATAGCCGCGATTCACGAGACAGGAACGCAGCGCATCGGAACGCGCGCGTTGCAGCGCCATTTCCTGGTTGCGGTGCTGCTGCGCGGCGCGCGAAACCACGTCGGCCGAGGCGCTTTCACGATAGGCGCCGCCGCCGCCCGTGGGGAACGCGGAGCCCGCGGGCGCTGAGTTCTGGCCACCCGACGACTGCGGAAGCGAATTGCCGGTCGAGTTCTTGCCGTTGATGCCACCCGCGGTATTGGCGCCATTACCATCGACTTGTTTGCCGGCGGCGGTGGCGGCGCACAGTGCGCCATCGAAACGGTAGTCCTCCATCGAGACGCGTTCCTTCCCCCAGGACGTGGCGGGGCCGGAGGCGGCGCAGGCGACCAGCGCGGGAGCGCACAGCGCCAACAAGACGTAATTCTTCATTTGAGTTCCCCTCTGATGCCTTCGCGAGCGGTGGAAGATAACCAAATTGGGACGTGCCGGGGTAGTGACAGGTTCCGTGTTTGTACCTAACGAGAACTCTTCGCGGCCGGGCGGGCGGAATCGATGATTTCGCACAGCTTCGCGGTGGCGGCGATCAGCGAGGGTCCCATGCGATCCATGCGTTCATCCGAGAAACCCGCGAGT
>JAQSWD010000193.1 GCA_029266835.1 Steroidobacteraceae bacterium | reverse complement strand
TAGCCGAACGATCGCCCGGGATTTCGACATGCCGCGGAAAGGCGTAAGGTTCCCGGCCAACCGGGTACCACCAGAGCGCACACCTTGAACGCCGATACCGCTCCCGCCTCCGCGAAACTTTCCAAGACCCTGCGCGCGCGCCACCTGATGATGATCTCCATCGGCGGCATCATCGGCGCCGGGGTGTTCGTGAGCAGCAGCGCGGCCATCGCCAACATCGGGCCCGCCGTGCTGCTGAGCTACGTCTTCGCCGGCCTGGTGGTGTTCGGCGTGATCTGGATCCTGGCGCGCATGGCCATGGATCAGCCCGGGCTCGGGTCCTTCACCGAATACGTGCGCGCGGCACTGGGCGACAACGCGGGGTTCATTGCCGGCTGGTTGTACTGGTGGTTCTGGGTGGTGGTGGTGGCCATCGAAGCCATCGCCGGCGCCAAGATCATCCATCTGTGGCTGCCCATGTTCGACGTCTGGCAGATCGGCCTCGCGCTCATGGTGGTGCTCACGGCGGTGAACCTGGCGTCCGCGCGTTCGTACGGCGAGTTCGAGTTCTGGTTCGCCTCCATCAAGGTGGCGGCGATTCTCGTCTTCATCGTGATCGCGGCGGGCTGGTTGTTTGGCGTGGGAAATGCCGCGAGCCCGGGCGCCGGCAATCTCACCGCGCACCAGGGGTTCATGCCCTTCGGCTGGTCGGCGGTGCTCACCGGCATCGTCACCGTCATCTTCTCGATGGTCGGCGCGGAGATCGTCACCGTGGCCGCGGCCGAGTCCTCGGAATCCAACAAGACGCTGGGACGGCTCGCGGCCAACGTCGTGGTGCGCATCCTGCTGTTCTACGTGCTCTCGATGCTGCTCATCCTCTGCATCGTCCCGTGGACTGTTTTCAAGCCGGGCGACTCCACGTTCGCCGTCGCCTTGCAGACCATCGGCATCCCGGGCGCCGCGACCATCATGAACGTGGTGGTCATGACGGCGGTGTTGTCCTGCCTCAACTCCGGCGTATACGTCACCGCTCGTGTGCTATTCGCCATGGCCGACAAGGGTGATGCGCCGCGCTGGCTGATCCAGGTCAACCGCCGACAGGTGCCGGCGCGCGCCATCCTGCTGGGCAGCGCGTTCGGATTCGTGGTGATGGCCATGACCTGGGTCACGCCGGAGAAGCTGTTCACCTTCCTGTTGAACTCCTGCGGCGCGCTCATGATGTTCACCTATCTATTCGTGGCCGTGGCGCACTTCCGCTTCCCGTACTCGAATCCGGCGCTGCGCAATCCGCTGACGGACCTCGTGGCCGGGGGTGCGGCAGTCGCCATGCTGGGCGTATCGGTGGCCATGTGTTTCATCAAGTCGGCGCAGCCGGAGATGTGGGCCAGTCTCGCCTGCCTGGGTGTGATCCTGGCGGCGCTGGTGGTCCGGAACGCGATGAGACGGCCGGCGGCCGTGAGCGCCGCTGGTTAGAAGGGCCAGTCAGAAACGGTAGCTCAGTTCGGCAAAGATCGAGGCACTGCGATTGCCTTCGATGTCCGGGCCGGTGAAGGGCGCCGCCACCTCGAAGTAGCCGGTCAACGCTGCGCCCTGCATGGCGAACCCCAGGCCCGCGGTGGCCGCGGATTCGCGCCCGGGGCGGTCCTGCTTCCACGCCGCGCCGATGTCGTAGAAGCCGTAGGTAGATAGCCGACCCACCATCGAGCCGGTGTTCGCCAGGTCGCGGCGAAGTTCCAGCTTGCCGCCGACGCCGCGGTCGCCCGCGATCTCCGCCACTTCGAAGCCCCGGCCGAGGCGGTCGCCGCCGATCTTGAATCGCTCGCTGTCGGGCAACACGTACCCGGTGGTTTGGGCGAAGGCGTCGAAACGCAGCGACCAACGCTCCGCGAAGCGGCGGTACGCGGTGGCCTGCGCCAGCGTCACCAGGAAATCGGCGCGCCTCGGGTCCATGGCCAGGTCGGCGGCGTGCAGGCCCGCGCCCAGCCCGGCCAACCCGTGGCGCAGCTGCACGTTGGCGGAGAACTGCGTGGCCCCCGCCGGCCAGGTGGCGCGCAGCGAAGTCTCCACGATACGCAGCCGGTCTTCGCGGATGCCATTGCTCAGTCGCTCGATCGCGAGATTGTCGGCCTCGAATGCCGCGCTGGCGGCCAGCGTGAAGGCCGAGTCCTGGCGCAAGGGCTGCGTGACGCGCAGGGTGAGGCGCTCGCGCGAATACTCGTCGTCGAGGTTCACCGGCGCTTCGTTGGGCGCGGAGCGTGACTGGAACAACAGCGCGTTGGCGCGCATACCGCGCGATCCGAGTGGCGCTTCGAAAAACAGCCCGCCACCGAGATACTCCTCGTGGTCGGTGGCCGCGGCGAAGATCAGGCCCAGCCTCTCGCCTCGGCCGAACAGGCCGTTCGCGAACACCTGGCCGAGCATGAACGCCGGCCCGACCTGGTCGGTGCCGCGATTGTTCATGCGCACCACGCCGTCCACCGGCGAGAAATCCGCCTTGATCACGAGGTCGAAGGTGTTGCGTTGCTCGGCGCGGCGCGTGGTCGCGGACACGGCGAGGCCGGCGTACTGGCGCATGGCGCGCAACGCCTGCGGTATGTCGTCGCGCCGCAGCGGGTGCGCCCGCTCGAGGCCGGCGGCGATTCGTTCGAGATCGTCACGGAACGCGCCGCCGTCACCTTCGATGACCACGCGGTTGATGCTCGCTTCGTGCACCTGTGCGCGCAGGATGCCCTGGGGGGCCAGGCCGTCGTCGACGGAGACTTCGGGTTTCACGAAGCCGTCGCGCAGGTAGAGGTCGGCGATGGCGTTGGCGATGGCCCGCGCTCCGTCGCGAGTGATGGGCCGGCCGAGCGCGGCGCTGTACGTCGGGAAGAGCTGCGGGGGCGAATACACGCTGCCTTCGACCATCAGCGTGGTGAGCGAAGCCGCGACCGTGGATTGCTGGATGACCGGCATCGCGGCGGCCGGCAGGGCCGCGCTCGCGGTGCGCACCGGCGCCACTTCCGACGCAGTAGTTAGACTATCAGGCTGCGCGGCGCGCGCGCCGCCCGCCGTGAATATGCCCGCGGCGATTATGACAACGGTGGCGTCGCGCATCTTCATGCGGTGTCTTCTGGTGCTCTCGTCGCTGGTTATTGTCATTTGCGTCTGGTGGCGCGCGGGCGTGGCGGAGCGGGCGGGCATTGTCCGCCCGGTACCCGCGTGATGATGAGATGCGACTCACATTGTGACGGGGCGCCTCTTAGTACGATGCCGCGATTCGATGAAGGGCCACAGGCGATGACCTGCGATAACCATAATGCTCGCCGGAACCCGGTAGTTAGCTTGCTGCGCGCGATCCCGCTGTTCCTGTCAGTGCTGTTCGCGGCGCCGGCCGCGTTCGCGCTCGATTCGGGCGACATCTTCGTCGTCAGCACCAGGGGCGACGTCCAGGTCACCGTGAAAGGCGCTGCCGTCGACGTGCGCGCCGGATTGGTGCTCGAGTTGCCCGCCACTCTGCGAACCGGCCGCGATGGCAGCGTCGAATTGAAGCAGGGCGCCACCACCGTGGGCATTGGCCCCGACACTTTGCTCGATTTTCCGGCGCTGGAGAGACCCGGAGCGCCCATCGACCGCATACAGCAGCCGCGCGGCAATGCCTTCTACGACATCGGCAAGCGCGACGGCCGCAAGTTGCGCGTGGAAACGCCGTACCTCGTTGGGGTGGTGAAGGGCACGCAATTCAATGTTTCGTCCCGCGACGAGGCCACGACCATCTCGTTGTTCGCGGTGGTGGAACTCAAGGCCGGCGAAATCGCTTCGCGCCGCCGCGGCGACCAGTCGATCAACGTCATCCGGATGGATTCGGGCAAGCTGCCGACCACGGCGCCTCGTCCGGCGGACAATGGCGGCTCCTCGCCTGATGCGCCGCGCGGCACCGGTCAAGACGACTGGCTGGCGGGGAACAACACCGGCGACGGCACGGACAGTGGTAATCTCGCTCTCCGGCGACAACGCCGCCGCGAACATCGCGGCCAATGCGGCCGTGGGCGATGTCGTCGATACCAGTGCTCAGGTTTCAGTGTCCGCCGGCCGCAATGACATCGGCCTGGATCTTTCCACCGGCACCGGCCTGACCGCGGGCCCCGTGGGCGCCGACGCCGCCGCTTCCGCGGCCCTTGATGTGGGCGCCTCGGGCGCCGCCGTTGATCTATCTACCAGCGCAGCCGTGGACGCGGGCCCCGCCTCGGTGGCCGTCGACACCGTTGCTTCCGTCGACGTGGGCGCCTCGGGCGCTGCCGTCGATCTGACTACCAGCGTAGCCGTGGATACGGCCCCCGCCTCGGTGGCCGTCGACATCGTTGCTTCCGCCGACGTTGACGTCGCGGGCGTCGCCGTCGATCTATCTACCAGTACGGCCGTGGATGCCGGACCCGCTTCGATTGCCGTCGACACCGGCACCGCCGTCGACGCCGGCGCGGACGACATCGGCGCCGACCTCACCACCGGGGCGGTGGTGGACGCGGGCCCCGTGACTGCCGATCTGGGTACGAGCACCGCCGTGGACGTCGGCGCGGGCGG
>JAQSWD010000005.1 GCA_029266835.1 Steroidobacteraceae bacterium | reverse complement strand
GCGCCGGTGAGCCGCGGCCCCGCCTCCACCAGTACTTCGTTGATCTCCAGCTCGGCCAGGCGGGCGAACACCCGCTTCAGGTCCAGGTGAGTGCGCAGGGTTTTCACTCGTTCGATGCGCGCGGCGCCCAGCGTCTCCTCGGTCTTGCGCGACTTCGACCTGGCCACCGCTCCGGCGAACAGCAATACGTCGCCGGGCGGTTCGAGAATGCGCGCGGTCTTCTTCACGCGTCGGCGGCGATCGAGCACCACGCGCAGCGGTTGACGCGGCGAGTCGATGCGCACATCCAGACGCGGATCGTCCGCCAGCACCGTCTCGGCGCTGGTCAGGATGGCGGAGCTGCGCGCCCGCCAGTGCTGCACGTCCGCGCGCGCCTCGTCGCTGGTGATCCACTTGCTCTCACCGTTGGCGAGCGCGGTACGTCCATCGAGGCTGGCAGCGGACTTGAGCCGGATATAGGGACGGCCCTCGCGCATGCGCATCAGGAAACCGGCGTTGAGTTCGCTGGCTTCGTTCTCCAGCAAACCCGATTCCACCTTCACGCCGGCTTCGCGCAGCAGTCTGGCGCCGCCGCCATTCACGCGCGGATTCGGGTCGGCGATGGCGAACACCACCCGGCGGACACCGGAGGCGATGAGCACATCGACACAAGGTGGCGTGCGCCCGTGGTGGCAGCAGGGCTCGAGCGTGACGAAGGCGGTAGCGCCGCGCGCCCGTTCGCCGGCCGCGCGGATGGCGATGGGCTCGGCATGCGGCTCGCCGGCGCGCTCGTGCCACCCTTCGCCGACGATTTCATCGTCGCGCACCAGCACCGCGCCGACGCGCGGATTGGGATGCGTGCTGAACAGCCCGCGCCCGGCCAGCTCCAGAGCCCGCCGCATGGCGCTTTCTTCGAAGGCACTGAACTTCATGTTTCGGTCTTGCCCTTGTCCCGGTTCTGCCGCGACCTCGGTGACTCGCCGGGCAGCAATTCGAGCTGGTCTTCGCTGGGAATGCGGCCGCGGCGATGGCGCAGCCGGTCGATTTCCTCGCGGAAGGCTTCCACGTCCTGGAAGTGGCGATACACCGAGGCGTAGCGCACGTAGGCCACTTCATCCAGCTTGTGCAGTTCCTCCATGACGATTTCGCCGATCTGCCGCGAAGTCACTTCGCGTTCGCCGAGCCCGCGCAGCTTGCGCGTGATGTGGCCCACGGCTTCCTCGATGGATTCACCACTGACCGGGCGCTTTTCCAGCGCCTTGGCCAGCCCGTTGCGCAGCTTGCTCTCGTCGAAGGGCACGCGCCGCTGGTCACTCTTGATGACCATGGGCATGAGCAATTCGGCGGTCTCGAACGTGGTGAAGCGCTCACCACATTGCAGGCACTCGCGCCGGCGGCGGATCTGCGCGCCCTCGGCCGCGAGGCGCGAGTCGTTCACCTTGGTCTCGGTATGCGCGCAGAACGGACAATACATGACCGGCCCTAACTACACGCGGGGCGACTCCTCAGCCACCCCATTCTTTCATGGACCATATACCGGGTATCGACGGCACAGCTCCGACACCTGGGCGCGCGCCTTCTCGATGGCGGCGTCGCTGCCGTTGGCATCGAGAATGTCCGCGATCCAGTCGGCGATCTGCTCGAACTCGACCTGCTTGAAGCCGCGCGTGGTGCCGGCCGGGCTGCCAATGCGGATGCCGCTGGTGACCATGGGCGGACGCGGATCATTCGGGACCGAGTTCTTGTTCACCGTGATGTGCGCCTTGCCGAGCGCGGCGTCGGCTTCCTTGCCGTTGATCTGCTTGTCGGACAGATCGAGCAGGAAGAGATGGTTGTCCGTGCCGCCACTGACGATCTTGTAACCGCGCTTCTGGAGCCTCGCCGCCATGGCGCGCGCATTGGCGACCACCTGCTTCTGGTACTCCTTGAACTCCGGCTGCAGCGCTTCGAGGAACGCGACGGCCTTGGCCGCGATCACGTGCATGAGGGGCCCGCCCTGCGTGCCCGGGAACACCAGCGAGTTGAATTTCTTGGTCAGCGCCTCGTTGGCGCGCGCGAGGATCAGGCCGCCGCGCGGGCCACGCAACGTCTTGTGAGTGGTGCTGGTGACCACATCGGCGTACGGCACCGGGTTCGGGTATTCACCCGCGGCCACGAGCCCGGCGACATGCGCCATGTCGACGAACAGATAGGCGCCGACGGAATCGGCGATCTCGCGGAATTTCTTGAAGTCGAGGTAACGCGAGTAGGCGGAGAAACCCGCGACGATCACCTTGGGCTTCTCGGCCAGCGCCTGCGCGGCCAGCGCGTCGTAGTCGATCTCGCCGTTGTCCGGGCGGATGCCGTACTGCACGGCGCGAAAGATCTTGCC
This sequence comes from Steroidobacteraceae bacterium, assembly GCA_029266835.1. Lineage (GTDB taxonomy): Bacteria > Pseudomonadota > Gammaproteobacteria > Steroidobacterales > Steroidobacteraceae > CADEED01. The sequence goes on along the minus strand of JAQSWD010000005.1, from coordinate 124,539 downwards.
CGAGAAGTTGACCTTGGCGCCGTGCGTGAGGTGGCCGCCGTGATCGAGGCTCATGCCGAGGATGGTGTCGCCCGGGTTGATCAGCGCGAGGTACACGGCCGCGTTGGCCTGTGAACCCGAGTGCGGTTGCACGTTGGCGTAGTCCGCGCCGAAGAGCTTCTTGGCGCGATCGATGGCGAGCTGTTCCGCCACGTCGACGAACTCGCAACCGCCGTAATAACGCTTGCCCGGATAACCTTCGGCGTACTTGTTGGTGAGCACCGACCCCTGGGCCTCGAGAACGCGCGGGCTGGCGTAGTTTTCCGAGGCGATCAGTTCGATGTGATCTTCCTGGCGCTGGCGCTCGTTCTTGAGGGCGGTATCGAGCTCGGGGTCGAAACCACCGATGGTCATCGCGGTACGGAACATGGATTGGGCCTCGCGGGGTGATTTCCGGGGGCCGCGAATTGTACTGGATATGCCCAGATTTCTGGGGGAAACCGCCTATTAGTTGTGTTTATGAGCGGCGGGAACGCCCGCCCCTACCAATCCCTGTACAACCCCTGTCCAGGCCTGGGCCAGATTGATGCGGTTGTAGCCGCCGCCGCCGGTTCCCAGCACCCGGCCATGACCCAGCTCGTCGGCCAGCAGGGCCAGATCGTGGGCGGCTCGCTGGTGAGCCGCCGGCGTGAACCGCATGTGAGTGATGGGGTCACCCTCCACGCTGTCGGCGCCCGCCTGAAGCAGGATGAACTCGGGCTCGAACTTGCGCACATGCGCCAGCACGCGTGGCCAGACCGCCTCGAAGGCCGCGTCATCGGCGCCGGGCGCCATGGGGATGTTGAGCTTGGAGCCGGCCGCGGCGCCGCTACCCACTTCGTCGGCGCGACCGGTACCGGGATAGAGATACCGGCCATCCTCATGGATGTCGGCGAAGATCAGGTCAGGGTCGTCCTCGAAGCCGTAGTACATGCCGTCGCCATGATGCGCATCGATGTCCACATAGGCGATGCGCTTCAGGCCGTGCTTGCGGCGAAGCATCTCGGCCGCGACCCCGCAGTCATTGAACACGCAGAAACCGGCAGCGCCATCACGCGCGGCGTGATGCAGGCCGGCGATGGGGACGAAACCGCGACGCGAGCGCCCGGCCATGATTTCATCGGCGGCGAGCAGCGTGGCGCCGACTACGTCGGCGGCGGCTTCATAGACGCCCCGCCACGCCGGCGTATCGCCGGCATCGAGATAACCCTCACCGGTGCGCGAGCGCTCGGCGACGAAATCCAGGTAGCGAGAGGTGTGAAAGGATTGCAATTCCTCGCGCGTGGCGGCGCGCGTCTCGAGCACGCGCACGCGTCGATCGAGGCCCCGCTTGGAGAATTCCGCGAGAAAGGCGGCATGCCGGTCGGGACCGAAGGGATGGCCATCGCCAAACCCGTAACGCGCGATGCGTTCGCCGGCCACCAGCAGCACCGATGAGGCTTGAACGGACAACCCTTCTCCCTGTGTTTTCGATGTTCTGCCGGACTGCGGGCGCGGCAAACGTAGCACAGGGAATTGCTCCGTGGATGTAGAATTCCGCGCCGTTTCAGCCCCTTTTTCACGGACCCTTCTTTCGAACCATGGCCCAATACATCTACACGATGAACCGGGTTGGCAAGGTTGTGCCACCCAAGCGCGTCATCCTGCGCGACATCAGCCTCTCGTTTTTTCCCGGCGCCAAGATCGGCGTGTTAGGCCTCAACGGCTCGGGCAAGTCGACCCTGCTCAAGATCATGGGCGGCATCGACACCAACTACGAAGGCGAAGCGCGCCCGCAACCGGGCATCAAGGTGGGTTACCTGCCGCAGGAGCCCGAGCTCGACCCTGACAAGGATGTGCGCAGCGTCGTGATGGAAGGTCTCGGCGGCGCGTTCGGCCAGGTCGCACGTTTCAACGAGATCAGCGACAAGTTCGCCGACCCCGAGCTGGACCCGGACGAGATGAACAAGCTGCTCGAAGAGCAGGCGAAACTCCAGGACGCCATCGATGCCGCCGGCGGGTGGGAGCTGGAGCGAAAAATGGAAATCGCCGCCGACGCGCTGCGACTGCCACCCTGGGACGCCATCATCAACAAGCTCTCGGGTGGCGAGAAGCGGCGTGTCGCGCTGTGCCGCCTGCTGCTCTCTTCGCCCGACATGCTGCTGCTCGACGAGCCCACCAACCATCTCGACGCCGAGTCGATTTCCTGGCTGGAGAAATATCTCGAGCAGTATCCGTCAACGGTCGTGGCCGTGACTCACGATCGCTACTTCCTCGACAACGTGGCCGAGTGGATTCTCGAGCTGGATAGAGGCCATGGCATCCCGTGGAAGGGCAACTACTCCACGTGGCTGGAGCAGAAGGAAGCCCGCCTCGCGCAGGAAGAAAAGGAACAGGCCGGCCTGCGCAAGATGCTGGCCAAGGAACTGGAGTGGGTGCGCCAGAACCCCAAGGCGCGCCAGGCCAAGAACAAGGCGCGCGTGCAGCGTTACGAAGAACTGGCGTCGCGCGAGTTCCAGGAGCGCAACGAGACCAACGAAATCTACATTCCGCCGGGTGAACGTCTCGGCGACGTGGTAATCGAGGCGAAGGGCCTGCGCAAGGCGTATGGCGATCGCCTGTTGTTCGACAACCTGAACTTCAACCTGCCCAAGGGCGGCATCGTGGGAATCATCGGGCCGAACGGCGCCGGCAAGACCACGCTGTTCCGCATGATGGCGGGGCTCGAGCAGCCCGATGCCGGCGAACTGCGCATCGGTCCGTCATCGAAGCTCGCGTACGTCGACCAATCGCGCCAGTCGCTCAACGACAAGAACACCGTCTGGCAGGAAATCTCCGGCGGCCTCGACATGATCAAGGTGGGCAACTACGAGACGCCGTCGCGCGGATACGTGGGGCGCTTCAACTTCAAGGGCACGGGCCAGCAGCAGATGATCGGCGAGCTGTCCGGCGGTGAGCGCAACCGCGTGCATCTGGCCAAGGTGCTCAAGTCCGGCGGCAACGTGCTCATGCTCGACGAGCCCACCAACGACCTGGATGTGGAGACCTTGCGGGCCCTGGAAGAGGCCTTGCTGGCGTTTCCCGGCTGCGCAGTTGTCATATCACACGATCGTTGGTTCCTCGATCGCATCGCCACCCACATTCTCGCTTTCGAAGGCAACTCGGAAGTCGTATGGTTCGAGGGCAACTTCCAGGACTACATGGAAGACCTCAAGCGGCGCAAAGGCGAAGAAGCAACTCAGCCGCATCGAATCAAGTACAAGCCGCTCACCCGGTAGCTTCCGGCGGCGGCCGGGGCCGGTTCTGATGAACGTGTTCATCGACTCGACGGGCGCGATGCACTTTGGTGGTGAGCGTGAGACGGCGCGCAACTGCCCGCACTGTCACGCGTTCTCGCGCATGGCTCCGCAGGCCATGCCCACGTTCGACGAGTTGCTTTTGCAGAAGCCTCGTTCCGTGGGCGTGGTGCTGCGATGTCTCGCCTGCAACGCGCCGGTGTTCCTGCGCTATGCCACGCGCGCCTTCGCCAGCAATCGCGTCGAGCTCGCGCCGCAGGCCTTCGACGTCGAAAGGCCCATCGAGAAGTTCGCCTTCAACTACGTGCCCGAGGACGTGGAGACTTTCTTCCGCGAGGCGCTGGTCTGCTATTCGCACAACCAGTTCCAGGCCTTTGCCTCCATGTGCCGTCGCGCGGCCGCCGTCACCTTCGCCGATCTCGGCAACCCGACCAAACTACGGCTGTTCGATTCGCTGTCCGACGTGCGCGAGATGGCGGACATCGAGGAAGAGACCTTCGCCGTGGTCATGCGCATCATCTTCACAGGCAGCGCCGACCCCGTGGTGGACCTGCCGTTCATCAACACCTACCAGGCGGCGGTGCTGCTCGAGGTGATGAAGGATTTCCTGTACCAGGCCTACGTGCGCAAAGGCCGACTGCAGCACGCCATGAAAGTGCGGCGGTTCTTCGTGCAGGAGCAGCGCACGGTGCCGGGTGGGGAAAGCGGGGAAAAGTGACGGGTGGCGTGATGGCTGAGCGCCGTCACTTTTCCCCGCTTTCCCCACCCGGCACCGTCAGCCCACCCATCTGCGCGCATTGGCGAACATGCGGTACCAGCCGCTGTACTCGCCCACACCATCCGGCCGCCAGGAATTCTGTGCGTAGCGGAACGAGCGTTCGGGATGCGGCATGGTCAGCGTGACGCGGCCATCTTCGTTGGTGATCGACGCGATACCGAAGGGTGAACCATTCGGGTTCGCCGGGTAGGTAGTCGCCACCTTGCGATTGCCTTCTATGTAGCGCGCGGACACCAGCCCGCTGTCGGAGAAAGCGCGAGCGTCGGCCTCATTGGCGAATTCGGCACGACCTTCGCCATGCGCCACCGCGATCGGCAACATCGAGCCATCCATGCCAGCCAGGAAAATCGACGGCGAGCTCTGCAGCTCCAGCAACGAGAACCGGCCCTCGAACTGTTCGCCACGGTTGCGCACGAAGCGCGGCCAGTTGGCGGCGCCCGGTACGATCTCCTTGAGCGCGGCGAACATCTGGCAACCGTTGCACACACCCAGCGTGAAAGTGTCCTGGCGCGCGAAGAATTCCTCGAACGCGGCGCGCGTCGCGGCGTGATACAGGATGGACTTGGCCCACCCCTCGCCCGCGCCCAGCACGTCACCGTACGAGAAGCCGCCGCAGGCCACCAGGCCCTTGAAACCAGCGAGTTTCACGCGCCCCGACAACACGTCGGTCATGTGCACGTCGTGTGACTCGAAGCCCACGCGCTCGAACACCGCGGCCATTTCGATCTGGCTGTTCACACCCTGCTCGCGCAGCACCGCGACTTTCGGACGCGCGGTATGGACGAACGGCGCCGAGATATCCTCGTCGGGATCGAACGTCAAGGCCACGTTGAGCCCTGGCGCGCCACTGTCGGTGGCGGCGGCGAATTCCTCGCGCGCGCAACCCGGCTCGTCGCGCAACTCGCGCATGCGGAACGACACTTCCGACCAGGCGCGGCGCAGGTCTTCCCAGCTCTCGTCGAGACGTTTACCCGCGGCCTCGACGCGCACCCGCAGGTCGCGCGTGGCTGAACCGATGGCATGCGTGAAATCACCCAGGCCGTGGCGCACGAAGATGGATTGCAGAGCACCAGCGTGTTCGCCCTTGCATTGCAGGACCACGCCCAGCTCTTCGCTGAACAGCGCACCCGCCGCGCCGTTCCGACCCGGCGGTAGTTTGATGTCCAGACCGCAATGCCCTGCGAACGCCATCTCGACCAGGGTCGCGAACACGCCGCCATCAGAACGATCGTGGTACGCCAGCACCAGGTTCTGCGCGCGGGCTTCGGCCAGCGCGGCGGCCAGTCCGGTCAGCAGTTTGGGATCGGCGAGGTCCGGGGGCGTGGCACCCAGTTCGCCATGCACCTGCGCCAGTGAAGAGCCGCCGAGACGATTCGCGCCGCGCCCAAGATCGACGAGCAGCAGCACGTTGGCGCCGAAGTCGGTGCGCAGTTGCGGCGTCCAGGTCTTGCGGACGTCGCCCACCGGTGCGAACGCCGTGACGATGAGAGATACCGGCGCGACCACGGACTTCTTCGTACCGCCGTCGTTCCACACCGTTTTCATCGACAGCGAGTCCTTGCCCACCGGGATGGCGATGCCGAGCGCGGGGCACAATTCTTCACCCACGGCGTGCACCGTCGCGTACAGCGCGGCGTCCTCGCCGGGTTCGCCGCAAGCCGCCATCCAGTTGGCCGAGAGACGAACGTTCGACAGCGAACCGATGTCGGCGGCCAGGATATTGGTCAGCGACTCGCCGACCGCGAGTCGGCCCGAGGCCGGGGCGTCGAGCACGGCCACCGGCGTGCGCTCGCCCATGGCCATCGCTTCGCCGGTGTGGCCGAAGTAGTCGGAGATGGTAACGGCCACGTCCGCCACCGGCACCTGCCACGGGCCCACCATCTGGTCGCGGCTGATCATGCCGCCCACGGTGCGATCGCCAATGGAAATGAGGAAGGTCTTGTCGGCGATGGCCGGGAAGCGCAGCAGCCGGTACGCCGCCTCGCGCAGATCGATCTTGTCGGCGGCGAAAGGCACCTGCGGCGGCGCGAGTTTCTTCACGTCGCGCAGCATCTTCGGCGCCTTGCCCAGCAACACTTCCAGCGGCATGTCCACCGGGCGCGTCTGGTTCTTCCGGTCTTCGAGCACCAGCACGCCGGTGTCGTTGATCTCGCCGATCACCGCGAAGGGCGCACGCTCGCGTTCGCAGATCTTCGCGAACTCCTCGAGCCTGGCCGCATCGACGCAGAGCACGTAGCGCTCCTGCGACTCGTTGCACCACAGTTCCATGGGCGACATGCCGGGCTCGTCGTTCGGAATCGCCTGCAGATCGATGACCGCGCCGCGCCCCTCGGTGTGCGCCACGGCTTCAGGCACGGCATTGGACAAACCACCGGCGCCCACGTCATGCACGAGCAGGATGGGATTCTGGTTCCAGCGCGCGCTGCAGCGGTCGATGACCTCCTGCGCGCGGCGCTGTATTTCCGGATTGCCCCGCTGCACGGAAGCGAAGTCGAGATCCGCGCTCGATGCGCCGCTATTCACCGACGACGCCGCGCCACCGCCCAGCCCGATGAGCATGGCCGGGCCGCCGAGCACCACGACTTTCGCGCCGACCGGAATCTCGCTTTTTTCGACGTGCTTGCGGCGCACATTGCCCATGCCGCCGGCGATCATGATGGGCTTGTGATAACCACGTACGCGGCTGGGCACATCACCCGCGGCCGATTGTTCGAACGTGCGGAAATAGCCCGCGATGTTGGGTCGTCCGAATTCGTTGTTGAACGCGGCGCCGCCAATGGGCCCCTCGATCATGATGTCGAGCGCCGAGACGATTCGGTCGGGCTTGCCCAGCTCCTTCGACAGCGGCGCCTTCTCCCAGGGCTGCTCGGCACCGGGAATGCGCAGATGCGACACCGAGAATCCTGTGAGGCCGGCCTTGGGCTTGGCGCCCCGTCCGGTCGCGCCCTCGTCGCGGATCTCGCCGCCCGAACCGGTGGCCGCGCCGGGGAACGGTGAGATCGCGGTGGGATGATTGTGCGTTTCCACCTTCATCAGGATGTCGATGGGCTCGTCGATCGCGCCGTAGACATCGGTCTCGGGATTCGGGAAGTAACGCTTGCCCAGCGGGCCTTCGATGACGGCCGCGTTGTCGCGGTAGGCGCTGAGCACACCCTTGGGGTTCTTCGCGTGCGTGTTGCGGATCATGGCGAACAGCGACTTCGGCTGCTTCTCGCCGTCGATTACCCAGTCGGCGTTGAAGATCTTGTGGCGGCAGTGTTCGGAATTCGCCTGCGCGAACATCATGAGCTCGACGTCGGTGGGGTCGCGCTTCATCGCCGCGAAGTTCTTCACCAGGTAGTCGATCTCGTCATCCGACAAGGCGAGCCCGAGATCGGTGTTGGCCTTGACCAGCGCGTCGCGGCCGGATGCCAGCGACACGGTGCGCAGCGGACGCGTCGGCTCGTGCGCGAACAGACGCACCGCTTCATCACGCGACAGCAGCACGGTCTCGGTCATGCGGTCGAACAGTGGCGCGGCCAGCGCGCGCAGATCGTCGGTCGGAAGTTGCTTCGGCGTGGCCAGCGTCCAGACGATGCCGCGCTCGATGCGCGTCACGGCGTCGAGGCCGCAGACATGCGCAATGTCGGTGGCCTTGCTGGACCAGGGCGAGATGGTGCCGAAGCGCGGTACCACGATGAGTTCCGCGCCCAAGACCTGCTTGGCCCCCGCGGCTTCGCGCGGCCCGTACGTCAGCAACCGTTCGAGCAGGGCCTGTTCCCGCGGCTGCATATCGCGCGAAACGTCGACGAAATGGATGAATCGGGCGCTGACGGCGCCGAGCCCGGGCTGAATGGATTCAAGCGCGGGACGCAGTTTGGCGATGCGGAAATCGGAGACTGCGAGTGCGCCGGGGAGCTCGATCATTGGGGCCGCGAATTCTACCGGACTCGGGCGGTCGCATGGCCGCATTTTCCCTTCCCGGACAGCCTTTCAAGCGGGGATTTGCAGGGAAATGGCGCCTGTTCGCCATTGCCGGGGGTGTTGACTCCTCCCGGGAGGTCGGCTCCAGGGAAGGCATCGCCCGGTCGACAGATCAATTTTCTGTCTTGTCACGAAGTCGTCGGAACCGAGCCACGAAGCACACGCCTAACAACGTGATCTCGTCGTCGCCGAACATTCACGGACCGGCGCCAAGCTACTTCTTCGGTTCGCCACCCGCAGGCTGATACATCGACAACGGGAACTGGGCGATGTTGCCACCAGCTTCGAGCGCGCTGATCTTGGCCTGCCCTTGCTTCTTCACTTCGTCGATGCGCAGGATGCTGTGCATGGGCAGCATGGTGCACTTGACCCCGGCGAACTCGGATTTGATGCGCTCCTCGCCCGGGTCCAGGACCACGGTGGAGCGTTCCCCGAAGACCAGCTCCTCGACTTCGATGAACCCGAACAAGCGACCCTGGCCCACTTTGCGGGCGTATATCTCGTAAACCTTGCCCTGGTTCACGAACATAATCTTGAAAATGTGACTGGATGCCATCTAGAGGAGTAGGGGGGCGTTAACCTGCCCCTTCATACACGTATGAGCCGCGGGAAGCTAGGGCTCAGAGGGCAGTAAATGGCGCTCAGATTGCGCGTCATCAGTGAACATCGCCATCGAATGGGCGACAAGAGTTCGTTCGTTTTCGGAGTCTCGGGAGGCAGCATTGGACGCTCCGCCGAGAACGACTGGGTGTTGCCCGACGATATGCGTTACGTCTCCGGACGCCACGCGCGCATCGTTTTCCACAAGGGCCGGTACCTGCTGCAGGACACCAGCAGCAATGGCACCTACATCAACGATATCGACAAGCCTCTCGGCGGCCAGAACCCGCATGAGCTCAAGAGCGGCGACATCCTGCGCATCGGCGAATACCACGTGCAGGTGCAGATCGATTCCGCCACCGATTTCACGCTGGACGACAGTGCGCTGTACGCCACCGGCTCCACCAGCACGCGGCGCAAGCGCATGCCGCCGCCGCGGGACCTCGGCGCCAGCCTGCGCCTCGAGAATCTGCTCGAGGCCAGCAACGATCTTTCCAGCGACGAACTCAAGCCCGTGAATGCTTTCGGCCAGGCCGTGTCTTCCCGCACGCGCGCGCTGATGCAGACGCAGGACATGCAGCGCGAGCCTTCCACCGCGCCGGAGCTCGACGTGGATTCCGAAGCCGTCGCTCGGCGCATCGCACGCCTGGCGCGCGCCGCGGAACGCACGCAGCGCGAGAAAGCTGCGCAGATGCCGCCCACCGTGCCCGTGTCACCGCCGACCAATGCAGCATCCGCGCCGGTAGCTGAAGCCGCACCTGCTTCAGCGGCCGTGAACAACACGCCGGGCCTGCAGGCGTTCTGCCGCGGCGCAGGCATCGGCCTGGAATCGCTGCCCGTGGACGCGCACGCGCGCATGTTGCATCTCGCCGGCCAGCTGCTGCGTGAGTCGCTGCTGGGTCTCAAGGAAAGCAACCGCAGCCAGCAAGCGCAGCGGAGCAAGCTGCGCGTGAACTACCAGAAGCCCCCCGCCGACCTGCTCCCCTCACTGGAGCGGCACACCGTCGAAGAACTCATCCAGGAACTGCTGAAGGCACATGACAGCCGGCGCTTCGACGCGGTCCAGTGGTTGCGCGAAACTTTCGCGGGTTCGCGGCAGCACGAAGAAGCCACGCTCGAAGCCATGCGCGCCGCGTTCATCGACTTCGTGGGGCGGCTGGACCCGCGCGACCTCGCGACGCGTTTTGAGCGCAGCGCGCGCCGCAAGACCATGGGCAACTGGGAGCTGTACGGGGATTTCTATCGCAGTCTCTGCGACATGCAAGCCGGCGCCCTGCCCCACATCTTCGTGGAAACCTTCGCACACAATTACGAGACCGCCGCCCGCGAAGCCGACGGCGGCAGCACGCAGCACGACGCCGCCTGAGTGGGCGGTCGCCGCGCTAACGCGGCGACCGCGCCAGCTGCATCAGGGCCTCTGCGAAATTCCGTCCGATTCGTCCTCGTCGTCTTCCGCTTCCTCCCCTTCGATCTGCTCGATGTTCTCTTCAGGCCGGCGGCGTCCGTCCTGGTTCGGGTTCATCGCCTGGCGTCGTTGCTCTTCACTCATCGGCTGCTGGTCGGCGCGGACCGGATCCGCGTCCAGCGTCTCGTCGTCGTCGGATGGCAAGGTTCCCGGATTGCGGCTCTTCTGGTCCTGTCCCGGCCTGGGTTCTCGATTCGGCATGACTGTTCTCCTCGTGTGAATGGGCGATCCCTCGCGATCACACGCTAGCAACCCTTCGCCCATGGCCTTAAGTTGCGCCAGACACCGATGCGCATAGTCGGATGCCGACAGACCGTGGGACTGTCGAATCAGGGTTGCCCCATTCGTTTCAGGGGCAGGAGGAAACAACATCATGAAACAGTACCTGCTCAGCGTTTGTTACCCGGCCGGCAGCACGCAGCCGCCGCCGGAGGCCCTGAAGAAGATCATGCGGGACGTGCAAGCCGTGCACAGCGAGATGCAGGCGGCCGGCGCCTGGGTTTTCGGCGGCGGTCTGTATCCCGCCAACACGGCCACCGTGCTGCGGCACCAGGGTGGCGGCATCGTCACCACCGACGGTCCTTTCATCGAAAGCAAGGAGCAGATCGGCGGCATCAGCGTCGTGAAAGCCACGGACCTGGATGAAGCGCTGGACTGGGGCCGCAAGCTCGCCCAGGCCATCGGCGTGCCCATCGAGGTGCGGCCATTCTTCGACAACCACGCGCCGTAGGCGGCGGATATCGATGAGCGTCGATGTCGCACAGGTTTTTCGCCGCGAATATGGCCGGGCCGTCGCGGTGCTGGTGCGCCAGCTGGGCGACATCTCGCTGGCCGAGGAAGCCGTGCAGGATGCCTTCGCATCGGCGCTGGAACACTGGCCGGCGAGCGGCGTTCCGCCCTCGCCGGCTGGCTGGATCATCCTCACCGCGCGCAACCGCGCCATCGACCGGCTGCGCCGCGAGGCTTCGCGCGATGAGCGTCAGCGCGCCGCGATCGACCTGCTGGAAAACGCGCCGCACGAGGAGCATGACGTGCCGGACGATCGACTGCGCCTGATCTTCACCTGTTGCCACCCCGCGCTGGCCGTGGAAGCGCAGCTCGCGCTGACCCTGCGTCTGATCGGCGGCCTGACTACCGGCGAGATCGCGCGCGCCTTCCTCGTGCCCGAACCCACGATGGCGCAACGGATCACGCGCGCGAAGGCGAAGATCCGGGCCGCGGGCATTCCCTACCGCGTGCCCGATGCCAACGACCTGCCCTCGCGTCTCGGCAGCGTGCTGGCCGTGGTGTATCTCATCTTCAACGAGGGATACAGCGCCACTGGCGGCGACGACCTGCAGCGGCAGGAACTGGTGGACGAGGCTCTACGATTGGGTCGCACGTTGCTGCAGCTCCTGCCCGACGACCCCGAAGTCGCGGGGCTGCTGGCGCTCATGCTGCTGGTGGACGCGCGGCGCGCGGCTCGCGGCGATGCCGATGGCGCGCTGGTGCGGCTTGCCGATCAGGACCGGAATCTGTGGGATCGTGCGCGCATCGAGGAAGGCCAATCGCTGCTGCGCGCCTGTCTCGCGCGCAATCGTCCCGGGCCTTACCAGTTGCAGGCAGCCATCAACGCCGTGCACAGCGATGCGCAGGATGCGCGAGTCACGGACTGGCGGCAGATAGTGACGATCTACGATCAGTTGATGGCGCTGACGCCGAACCCGGTGATCGCGATGAATCGCGCGGTGGCGGTGGCGGAACTGGAAGGGCCTGAGAAGGCATTGATTCTGGTGGATGAGCTCGACCTGGATCGGTATCACCTGTGGCATGCGGTGCGCGCGGATCTGCTGCGAAGGTTGGGGAGGTTTGAAGAGGCGGGGTTGTCTTACAGGCGGGCGATCGAGAGGTGCGAGAACGGGAGGGAGAGGGCTTTCCTGCAGAAGAGGAGCGAAGAGATAAGAACGGTGACCCACCGAGGGTGAGATTGTTCGGGGCGGGGGACCGCCCCTCACCCCTCGCTGACGCGAGGGGCCAGATTGCCGGCGGCAATCTGTCCAGCTTTGCTCTGCAAAGCTAAATGGCGGAGAGGGTGAGATTCGAACTCACGTGCCGGAATTACCCGACCATCCGATTTCGAGTCGGCGCCGTTATGACCGCTTCGGTACCTCTCCGCGTGAACCAGCAGACGGTTCCCGTCAAAATTAGGGCCGTCCCTCGCGGGGCGCGTATTCTAGCCGAGCGATGACCAAAGCCAAGGGGCGTAAAAAGCTGACCGACCGGCGTGGGTTCGTGGCACTGGCCCTGGCAGCCATTGGCTCGTCCCTGGGGACGGCCGCACGAGCCTCCAGTCCGCCCAAGGCGCCGCCTGCCCCACCCGGCCACGCTGAGCACCCTGGCTTGCAACGGGCCCGGCTTCCGCGCCGCCTGGCGGCCGATTTTCACAAGCACATCGAAACCCGCCTGCCGGCGCTGCGCCCCTCCTTCGAAGCCGCGAGCCGCGATACGGGATTGAGCTGGCGCCTGCTCGCCGCGCTGGGTTACCAGGAATCGAGGTGGCGACCCTCGGCCGTTTCGCCCGCAGGCGCGCAGGGCGTCATGATGCTCATGCCTGTCACCGCCGCGAAGATGGGTGTAAAGAACGTGTTCGCGGCCGACGAGAACATCATGGGCGGCGCCCGCTACCTCTCTTATATGAAGGAGCGCATCCCCAAGCGGATTCATGACCCGGACCGGACCTGGCTGGCCATTGCCGCCTACAACATGGGCATCGGCCATCTCGAGGACGGACGCATCATCACTCAGATGCGCAAGAAGAACCCCGACCGGTGGTCGGACGTGCGCGCCAACCTGCACCGGCTGTCCGACCCCGTCTGGCACACGCGCGTGAAGCGCGGTTATGCCAATGGCCGCGAGACCGTGCAGTTCGTCGAACGCGTCTCCCAGTTCGCGGCCATTCTCGAGACCGTGATCCCCGAGACCATGGTCGCGAAGGAATGATCAGAGCGGCTTGATCTTGATGCTGCGGAAACTCACGGCATCGCCGTGATCCTGCAGCAGGATGCGCCCCTTTGGCGCCTCGCCGAACCCCGGCGTGTTCTTGAACTTGCTCGCCGCCACGTGCGCGCGGTAGTCGTTCGAGCCGCGCTGGAATTCGAGCACCTTCACGCCGTTCAACCAGTGCTCCACGCTGCCATCGGCGCGCGCCACGATGCGCGCATGCTGCCAGGCGTCGACCCTGGGTCCGATGCCCACGTTGGTCATGAGCTTGGCGCGCGGGTAGATGTCGTACAGCGAAGCCAGCGTGCGGTTGCCGTCAGCGCCGATCCTGGCATCGGGATGACGTTCGTCGTCGAGAATCTGGAACTCGAGTCCGTTGGGCGCGCCACTCGCAGGATCATGCGGCGAGGTGAGCAGGTAGAAGATGCCGCTGTTCGCGGCGGTGCTCACTTTGAAATCCATCTGCAATTCGAAGGCGCCGAATTCTTCCTCGGTCATGATGTCGCCGCCGCGGCCTTTGGGCAGCACCGACAGCTCGCCGTTCGCCATCGACCAGCCCTGGGCCGGGAAGCCTTCAGCACGCGCGCCGCGCCAACCTGCGGCCGTCTTGCCATCCCAGAGCAGCCGCCACCCCTGCGCCTTTTCTTCAGCATTCAGATCGTTCGGAATGTTGTTGCGGATGAAAATGCCCATCGGCGGTTTCGGTTTGAGATTCCTGGTCTGTACCGTGAGCTTGCGCCAGCTCACCGTGCGCCCCGCTTCCTCTGGCTTGTTGATGGAATGCACCTGCAGACCGATGAAGCCTTCCCTGGTCGCGTCGTCGATCACATCGGCCACGGCGCCATCGTTGATCCAGACACGCAGTCGCGGGCCGATGGCTTCGACGCGGTAATGGTTCCACTGGCCGAACTTGTACAAAGCCTTGGAGGCTGGATTCGTTTCTCCGGTGGAGAACCAGCCGCGCTGGGCTTCCTCGTAAATCTGGCCACTCCACTGGCGCGGGCTGGGGTCGATGTCGGTCTGGTAGCCATGCACTCGGCCGTTCTCGAACTCCGGCGTCGACAGGCTGCGGAACTGCACGCCGGAATTCGCGGGCCCCACGTCCTGGCGGACGTCGAACTCCAGCACGAAGTCACCAAAGGTTTTCTCGGTGACCAGGAAACTGTTGGGCACACCGGCCTTGGTCGTGCCGACGATGGCGCCATCGACGACCTGGTAGTCCGCGGCGCCGTTGAGCTGCTTCCAGCCCTTGAGCGTCTTGCCGTCGAAGATCGACTCGGCATGCTTCGGCCCGGCGGACGCGGCATTCGTCAGCGCCAGCATGGCCAGCGCAGCCACTACTCTTTTCATCATCGACTCCTGTTTTCGCCGCACGCTACGGAAACGTGAACACGTTGGTGGTGCTGCCGGCCGCGCCGGCCTTTGAATCCCAGGCGCCGAATACCAGTCGCGAAACCCGCGCATGCACGATGGCGGAAGCGCACATCACGCAAGGCTCCAGCGTCACGTACAGCGTGGTGTCGTTCAGGCGATACGAGCCCAGCGCCGTGCCACCGGCACGCAGCGCCTCGATCTCCGCGTGCGCCGTGGGATCGCAACCGGAGATCGGCCGGTTCGCGCCTCGGGCGATGACCTCGTCCGCGCGCACCAGCACCGCGCCCACGGGCACTTCGCCCGCTGCCCTCGCGCGGTGCGCGACTTCCAGGGCAAGTCGCATGAAATCGGTGTCGCTTCGTCTGTTCATCCTGCCAACGACTCGTATGGGGGAACTCCCTAGTGATTTAACCCTATCAAACTACTACTGTTTGTTGAATCGCTCATCGTGAGCACATCGCCCGTGGCTTCCCGGGCGGCGGCGGCGTGGGAGTGTCAGGCGGGATTCCACAGGCGGGAGCGGGGTGGACATGAGCACAACCGGAAGCATCGCCGAACCTCGCCGCGTACTCATCGCCGAAGACAGTCCAACGCAGGCGCAACAGCTGACGCACATCCTCGAGGGCCAGGGGTTCGAAGTCGTCAGCGCGCCCAATGGACGTGTCGCTCTCGAGATGGCGAGGCGCGAGAAGCCGCACCTCATCATCAGCGCCGTGATCATGCCGGAGATGAACGGCGACGTACTCTGCTCGCACATCAAGAGTGACCCGAAGCTCAACGACGTGCCGGTGATACTGGTCACCACGCTGTCGGACCCGCACGATGTGATCCGCGGTCTCGAATGCCGCGCCGACAATTTCGTGCTCAAGCCCTATGACGCCGAACATCTGATCGGGCGCATCCAGTCCGTGCTGGTGAACAGCCAGATGCGGCACAGCGAACAGCCGGGCATGGGCCTCGAGATCATGTTCAGCGGGCGGAAACATTTCATCACCGCCGATCGGCTGCAGATCCTCAATCTGCTGCTTTCGACCTACGAAGCCGCCATCCAGCGAAACCGTGAGCTCGGCAGCACGCGCGACACGCTGCACGAAACCAACCAGGAACTGCAGCAGCTCACGCATGAGCTCGAGAGCCGCGTCAGCCTGCGTACTCGCGAACTCGAGCAGAGCAACGAGGCGCTGCGCCAGGCCCAGAATGCGCTCATTCAGCAGGAACGCCTGCGCGCCCTGGGGCAGATGGCCAGCGGCATCGCCCACGACATCAACAACGCCATCTCGCCCATCTCGCTCTACGCCGAGGCCTTGCTCGAGCGCGAGCCGCTCAGCGAGAAAGCGCGCGGATATCTCACCGCGATTTCGCGCGCCATCGACGACGTGGCACAGACCGTGGGCCGCATGCGCGAGTTCTACCGTCCGCGCGAGGACGAGCTGCAGCTCGCGGACGTGGACCTCAACCCCCTCGTCCAGCAGGTCGTCGATCTCACGCGCGCGCGCTGGAACGACCTCGCGCAGCAGCGCGGCGTCATGATCGAGCTCGAGGCCGACCTGGCGCCCGACCTCGGCATCATCCGCGGCGCGGAGAACGAGATACGCGACGCGCTGACCAATCTCATCTTCAATGCCGTGGACGCGCTTCCCGAGGGCGGCCGCATCGACATCCGCACGCGGCATGTCGGTTCGGCGGTGCAACTCGAGGTGAGCGACTCCGGCGTGGGCATGGATGAAGACACTCGCCGCCGCTGTCTCGAACCTTTCTTCACCACCAAGGGCGACCGCGGCACCGGCCTCGGGCTCGCCATGGTGTACGGCATGGCCAAGCGCCACAGCGCCGGCCTCGAAATCGACAGTGCGCTGGGCAAGGGCAGCGCTTTCCGCCTGAACTTCCGCACCGGTTCGTCGGTCGCCGCGAACTCCGGACGCCATCTCATGCCGCAGTTCGCGTCGCGCAGCCTGCGAGTGCTGCTGGTCGACGATGACCCGGCATTGCTCGAGTCCCTGCGCAGCGCGCTTCAGGA
Organism: Steroidobacteraceae bacterium; assembly: GCA_029266835.1. GTDB lineage: Bacteria > Pseudomonadota > Gammaproteobacteria > Steroidobacterales > Steroidobacteraceae > CADEED01. The sequence continues at coordinate 108,070 of JAQSWD010000005.1, read as the reverse complement.
CGAAGGACACAAGGTGACGACCAGTGATGGCGGCCAGGCTGGCATCGACGCATTCGGCGAGGCTCAGAAGCGCGGCAAGCCTTTCGATATCCTGATCACCGATCTCGGCATGCCCTACGTGGATGGCCGGCAGGTCGTGGCCAGCGTGCGAGGCATGTCGCCCGGCACGCCCATCATCCTGCTCACCGGTTGGGGCCAGCACGTGGCCCACGATCAGGAGCGCCCGCCACAGGTGGATCGCCTGCTGGGCAAGCCGCCGCGCATCCGCGAGTTGCGGTCCGCGCTGGCGGAGCTCACTGGGCGGCGCGCCACCGATCGCGTGGGCTGATCCACGTTCCGGTTCGTTTCCTACAAGTGGCGCGAGGACTCGGCGCTACCGTGACCGCATGGCCGACGTGCGAATCGGGATCTCCGGGTGGCGTTACGAGCCGTGGCGCGGAATCTTCTATCCACCCGGTCTGACCCAGCAGCGCGAACTGGAATTCGCCTCCCGCGCGTTTTCCAGCGTCGAGATCAACGGGTCTTTCTACTCGCTGCAGTCTCCGTCCAGCTGGAAGGCCTGGTACGACGCCACGCCGCCGGGGTTCCTGTTCAGCGTGAAAGGTCCGCGATACGTCACCCACATCCTGCGGCTGAAGAATGTACGCAAGCCGCTGGCCAACTTCTTCGCCTCCGGCGTGCTCGCCCTGCGCGAGAAACTGGGACCCCTTCTCTGGCAGTTCCCGCCGTCAATGCGCTTCGACGCCGATCGCTTCGCGCACTTTTTCCGGCTGCTGCCCGCCGACACCGCGCAGGCGCTGAAGCTGGCTCGCAGTCGTGATTCACGCATGCACGGCCGCTCGGTGCTGCGCATCGATGCGACCCGGCCGCTGCGCCACGCCGTGGAAATCCGCCACGACAGCTTCGCGACGCCGGAATTCATCGCCCTGCTGCGCGAACACCAGATCGCGCTCGTGGTCGCGGACACCGCCGGCAAGTGGCCGTTGATCGAAGACATCACTTCCGACTTCATGTACCTGCGGCTGCATGGCGACAAGGAGTTGTATGCGAGCGGATATACCGATGCGGCGCTGGATCGCTGGGCCGAACGCATCCGCGCGTGGTCGCGGGGACGCGATCCCCGTGATGCACGACACGCCGGTCCCACCTCCCGTCGTGAACCGCACGGGCGCGCCTCCTGTGACGTGTTCTGCTACTTCGACAATGACGTGAAAGTGCGCGCGCCCTTCGACGCTGACCGGCTCCGACAGAAGCTGGGGATCGCGCGCGCCGAAGGGGACTTCCGGTTCCCCGCCCGGTCGGCCTTGCGCCGTGCGAAACGCCCGCCTCCGCTGTCTCCCCTGCGTTGGCGCCTGGGAGGGCGATGATCGATTTTGCTTGTTTGGTATATCCAGATGCATATATCGCCCATATCGGCGAAAGCAGGCCTCGCTGCTGGAACCGATATCGGTGTTGACACCGGTATGCCGTTTGGTGAAGATCAAAAACAATCAAATACGATCATAAGTAATCGTCACTCGGACCCAGGTTGACGCGGGGGAAATCCGCCGCGAGTCGAGCAAGGAAAATTCACCGCCGTGCCAGCGGCATCCGGTTCGCGGTCCAGCGTTTGGCCGCGGTCCGCAACAACGTCGTAAACGCTCCAGAAACAATGCACTCGGGGGAGGGCGCAAGACATGCGGAATTCATCGCGTCAGCGGAAGTTCGGTCACTCTGATTTCATCAACGGTCTTGCGGCGCTGGCCATCAGCGTCACCGCGAATACCGCCTGGTCGCAGGCGGCTGACCAATCCGCGGAGAAGCCCGCGACATCGGCGGAAGAGATAGAGACGGTGCTGGTCAGCGGCACACGTCAGAGCCTCAAGACCGGCATCGAGCGCAAACGCGCGGCCGGCACGGTGTCCGATTCGATCGTCGCCGAAGACATCGCACAGTTCCCCGACAAGAACATCGGCGAGGCGCTTTCACGCGTCACCGGTGTGCAGCTGTCGCGCGACTTCGGCGAAGGCGTGGCCATCTCGATCCGCGGCGTGGACCCGGCGCTGAATCGAGTCGAAATCAACGGCATGAGCGTGATCAGCGCAGGCGGTCCCGGCAGCAACCAGCGCCAGGCGGATTTCCGCGAACTGGCCTCCGAACTCATCAAAACCGTCGACGTCATCAAGGGTTCGACGGCCGACATCACCGAAGGCGGCATCGGCGGCACGGTGAAGATCGAGCTGCGCAAGCCGCTGGAACTCGCCGAACCGCTCTTCTCGGTGTCCGCGGAAGCCCAGGAACTCACCACCATGGGAGGCTGGACACCGCGCGCCAATCTCACGGCCGCCACGCAGCTGTTCGATGGCCGCTTCGGCGTCATTGCCAATGTCACCTACGACGAGGTGAACACGCGCCAGGATTACCTGCGCAATACCGAGTGGGTTCGTCTCGGCGACTGGGATGAATCTCCGGAAAAGACCATCGAAAGCCAGAACGCCGCCTTCGCCGCCCAGACCACCGAAGCCGGATGCGTGGCCGCATTCACCGTGCAGGCGGATCGCGACCTGTGCCGCCAGCAATGGTGGGACTACAGCCCGCGCATCCCGCGCTACGGCATCTGGTATCGCAACGAGAAGCGCTCTTCGGCGCAGCTGACGCTCGAATACAAGATCAACGAGAACCAGAACGTGTGGGTGGAAACGGCGCTCGCCAAGCGCGACCAGTTCCTCAACGACCACAACTTCGGCACGGACTTCACCGGGGTCAATCGCGTGTCGACCGTCACCAACAACGTCTACGACTCGCTGGCCGCCAATTCCAACGTGACCGTGGTGGATCACCACGTGGTGGGCTACACGGTCGCCAACACCGCCCCGGGCAACGACGCCGCCTTCGGTACGTCCTCGCGCGGCTTCGACCTCGAGAACGAGACCCGCTGGACGTCGGCGGGCTACAAGTACAGCTCGGAAAAGTTCGAGGCCACCCTGGGCTCATCCATCGCGGAAAGCGACCGCTTCGATGAGACCAACAGCGCCAACTTCACGGCGCGCATACCGGGTTTCGGCGTGCAGCTCGACTCGCAGGGCGTGCCGCATTTCAATTTCCCGGCCGGCCTGACGATGGACGACGACAACGTCTATTACACGATGCAGCTGCAGTACCGTCCCTCGGAGTCCGAGCTCGAGGAGCGCAACCACACGCTGGACCTGGACTTCAAGACTGACTGGCCGGTCATTTCGAGCTTCGAGACCGGCGTGCAGATCCGCGACACCAGTTCGCTGTTCTACGGCGGTGGCGGATTCCTCGACCGCGCCACCGGTCTCAACGTGCCGTCGAAGAACATCAACCTCACCGCCAACCTCGCGCCGGGCACGCAGCCGAACACGGTCACCTCGGGCACCGGCATCAACGCGCATTTCCTCACCTACGCCTGGAACACGGCCACTTTCCTGGATGCGCTGGGCCGCGATGGACCCAGCCCCGGCACCTTCTATGGCGGCTACGACGCCCCGGCGGGAATTCCCAGCGGCTGGCGCGTTCCGGTGTTCGACGACCTGGCCGAAATCTTCGACGTCTCGCAGTTCAACCACGAGGGTGTGCGCGAGGCGGTGGTGAATGGCACTCTGATCAAGCAGATCCCCGGCCACGACATCACTGAAGATGCCTCCGCGCAGTATTTCAAGGTGAACGTCGACACGGAGTTGTTCGGCATCCGCATGCGTGGCAACGCCGGCGTTCGCCAGGTGAGGACCGAGACGTCGGCGGCCGGCGTGTACACGCACCGCATCCGCCAGCTGGCGCCCACGCCCACGAACCCCGCCAATTTTACGGACATCACCGTGGGCAACGCCTACGTGGCCATCGACCGTGAATACACCGATACGCTGCCCAGCGCCAACCTGCAGCTCGAGATCAAGGAGAACTTCAACATCCGCCTCGGTTTCGCCGAGCTGATGTCACGGCCGTCGATCCAGGACATTGCGCCCGCGGCTAACTGCCTCATCGACACGCGCCCGGATTTCTCGGGTGATACCGATGCCGACGACTGCACGGCCGGCAATCCCGCGCTCAAGCCGTACCGCGCCAAGTCGTACGACCTCGAGTTCGCGTACTACCCCACCGACGAAGTCGAGATGCGCCTCGGCGGCTTCTACAAGGACATCGACACCTTCATCGTCGGACGCACGCTGGTGCGCGACGTCGACTTCTTCGGCAACGGCACGTTGTTCGACGTGACCATGCCGATCAATGGCGCAGGTGCGAAGACGCAGGGCATCGAAGCGTCGGTGCAGGCGCCGTTCACCTTCCTGCCGGGATGGGCGTCGGGCTTCGGTGGCCTGGCGAACTACACCTTCAGCGAAGCCAAGGACGTCGGCCTGTTCAGCCAGCTCGACGGATCGCCGCTGCCCTTCCCTGGCCTGTCGAAGGACACCTTCAATCTGGTGTTGTACTACGACAAGGGACCCGTGAACGCTCGCGTAGCGTGGAACTCGCGCACCGACTGGCTGGCAAGCGCCGCGGATCGCAGCGGCAACCCCGTGTTCCGCGCCGGCGAGGATTACCTCGATGCCAAGTTCACCTGGCGCATCAAGCCGGAGGAGCTGTCCATTTACGTGGAGGCCAAGAACCTCACGGACCAGGCGGCCATCTCGTATGCGGGTAACCGGTTCCGCCTGTCGGAACTCGGCTGGCCCGGCCGCCGCTACTACATCGGCGTGAACTGGAAGCCAATCAGATAGCAGAGCCCCTCGCAGCTCACGAGAGCTGAACGTGGAAGGCGCGCCGGTCGAGTCCGTCGCGCCTTTCTCGTTTCTGGCGCCAGCGCGCGCGCCTGTGATAAATGAGTCGCATGAATTCTCCCCTGCCCGAGCGGCACGAGCTCGAACCCAGCCGCCTGAAATGGCTGCAGGACCGCATGCGTATCGCCACCGACATGGCCGAAACCGTGGAAGCGCTGCGCGGCATGGGTTACACGGATCTGGCCATCCTCACGGGGTTCGAGGCCATGCGGCCGCGCGGAGATGCGAACCAGCAGGGCGTCGCGAATCCGCCGCTGCTGCGGCGTGCGCCGCCCAACCTGCGCAAGGTGGATACCGACAAGCTGGACCTGTACCTGCTCGACGATTTCCTCAGCGCCAAGGAGTGCGCCAGGCTGGTGGCGTTGTGCGCGCATCATCTGCGGCCTTCGACGCTGGCGTACGTGGTGAAGGATGACGCCTTCCGCACCAGCACCACCGCGGACCTGTGCCATCTCAAGAGCCCGGTCGCCACGAGCATCGACGACAAGATCTGCCGCACGCTGGGAATCCGCGCTGCGTACTCCGAGGGCATCCAGGCGCAGCGCTACGACGTGGGCCAGCAGTTCAAGGCGCACTGCGATTACTTCGAACCAGGCACACCCGTGTACCAGCGTTACGCCGGCGTGCGCGGCAACCGCACATGGACGTTCATGGTGTACCTGAACGATGGCATGGAAGGCGGCGCGACCCGCTTCACCGCCATCGACTACGCCGTGCAACCCAAGCTGGGCATGGCGGTGCTCTGGAACAATCAGAAGCCCGATGGCACGCCCAACGAAAACACCCAGCATGCCGGCGAACCTGTGACCCGCGGTCACAAGGTCATCATCACCAAGTGGTTCCGGGTGTTCGGCGACGGGCCGCTATTCCACGAGTAACGTGGCACGAGTAACGTGGCACGAATGACGCGGCCGGACGCGCCGCGGGCAAACTACTGCCTGCGGTAGAGCCGCAGGGTCACGGGCGCGAGCACCAGCGTGAGCGCCACCGGTGCGATCAATGCCCTGCCCAGTTCCCCGGCGGTCACTCCGCCGCTCATGAGCCCCCGCATCGCCGTGGTCGTGAGGGACACGGGGTTCACCTCGACGAACGCGCGCAACCAGCCCGGCATGGTCTCCGGGTTCACCATGATGTTGGACGCGAACACCAGCGGAAATAACGCGCTGAAACCGATGGTCATCACCGTCATCGGCGTGCGGATCAGCAGACCCAGCACGATGAATATCCAGCCCATGCCGAAGCCCACCATGATGAGCAGCGCGAAAGACCCGAGTACACCGAGGATGCCGGCGGCGGGCCGGAAACCCAGCAGCAACCCGATGGTCAGGATGATGCCGCCGGCGATCACGTGACGCAGCACGTCACCCACCATGAGGCCCGCGAACGGCGACAGCGACCAGATGGGCAACGAACGGAAGCGGTCGAACAGCCCCTTGCCAAGGTCGGTGGACAGGCCCATGCCCGAGTACACCGCGTTGAACATCACGGTCTGCACGAGAATGCCCGGCACGAAGTACTGCAGGTATTCACCGGGCGAACCCGCCAGCGCGCCGCCGAACACGAAGGTGAATAGCAGCGTGAACATGATGGGAGTCATCACCAGGTCGAACAGCTGCTCGGGTACGTGCTTGAACTTGAGCACCGCGCGCCAGCCGAACACCAGCGCGTTCGACAGTTTCGATGGGGCCGGAGGTCGCGCCGCCTGGTGGAAGTCAGTCATGCCTGCCCCTTCCCGGTGAGCGAGAAGAACACCTCGTCGAGGCTGGGGCTGCCCATGGAGAAGTCCGCGAGCTCGATGCCGGCATCGAGCAATGCGGCCAACGCCAGGTTGGCATCCCGGGTGGTGCGGGCGATCACGGCCAGCGTGGCGCCCTCGGCGCTGCGCTGAACGGCGGCGCCCAACTTCGATTCGAGAAGCGTCGCCGCCTCTTCGAGCCGGGTGGGGTCGACCAGTGCCACGTGCAGGAATCCCGAGCCCGTGGCCGCCTTGAGCTCGCGCGACGTGCCTTCCGCGATCTTCCTGCCATGATCGATGACGGCGATGCGCGCGGCGAGCTGATCCGCCTCGTCGAGATACTGGGTAGTGAGGAGCACGGTCACGCCGGAACCGGCCAGCGCACGGATCATGCGCCAGACGCTCTTGCGCGCCACCGGGTCGAGGCCGGTGGTGGGCTCGTCGAGAAACAACACCCCCGGCGTGACGATCAGCGACGCCGCGATGTCGAGGCGGCGGCGCATGCCGCCCGAGTAGTCCTTGACCTGTTTGACAGCGGCATCCGTGAGCTCGAAAGCCGCGAGCAGATGGTCCGCGCGCTCGCGGGCGCCACGCCCGCGAAAGCCCCAGAGCCGGGCCAGCATCACCAGGTTCTCGCGGCCTGTGAGGTCTTCGTCGAGCGAGGCGAACTGCCCCGTCATGGCGATCTCGCCCCGCACCCGCTGCGGCTGGGACGCGAGGTCATGGCCCATCACGCTGGCCGTGCCCGCATCGGGATGCGCAAGCGTGGCCAGCATGCGCATCAGCGTGGTCTTGCCCGCGCCATTGGGACCGAGAATGGCGTAAATCATGCCGCGCGGCACGTCGAGGTCGATGCCATCGACGGCGCGCAGGTCGCCGAAGCGTTTGGCCAGGCCGCGCGCGTGGATGGCGAGGTTGTGAGACCCGTTGGCGGACATGAACGCGGTTGGAGCAGCCGGATCCGCGTGAAGTTCCCGTTAGTTAGACGCGGCCGCCTTCACTTCCGAGGTAACGAGCTCCATGAGCTGCTGGGCGCCGAACTCCTGGAGCAGCTTGCCGTTCACGTAGAACGTGGGCGTACGTGATACCTGCAGGGCCACGATGTCTTCGCCCTCCTCGCGCAGCCGCTGGGACACCTCGTCGGACTGGGCGACCTTGCGCGCGCGCGATTCGTTCAACCCGGCGGCAATGGCGATCTTCCAGGCCTCCGCCACATTGGGCGAATGATGCGCGGCCCACTGGTCCTGGCCATCGAACAAGGCCGCAAGCACGGTTTCGAACTTGTCCTGCTCCCGAGCCGCGAGAAGTATGCGGATGGCCTCGTCCGACCCGGGATGGAAGTCCGCGAAGCGCGCGACCACGCGCACTTCATTGGGGTACAGGAACATCACCTGCTTCACCACGGGCGCAAAAGCACGGCAGGCTTCGCAGGCCGGATCGAGGAATTCGACGATGGTGACGGGCGCGGTGGCCGGACCCATGACGGGCGAGTCCGGTCGGATCAGCCGCGCCTGCAGATCGGCAGGCGCCGGCGCCGGTTCCGCCGCTGGCTCCGGCGCTGGCGCTTCGGCGGCGGGCGAGCCGGCCGCAGGCGCCGGAGCATCCGGAGAGCGCGAACATCCGGCCAGAAGAGGAATGACAAGAACGGCAACGACGACCGCAGACCAGGCAAGTTTGTTCATGCGGCGAGTGTAACGTGCGACGCTCAGGGCTCACCACCATGCCAGGCGCGCAGGTTCAGGAATTCGCGCCGCGTCCGCGGGCCATGAGTGGCGAATGAAGGATTCGGCCGTTCGGAGTACTCGGCCTTCGCCACCGCCACGCGGTCGCGCGCCGTGAAACGCTTCAGTTCGTCGGCCGCGAGTTTGTACGGCCGGGTGGCGTTCAGCCCGAACACCTTGGCGCGCAACTGCGGCGTGATGAGCGGGTAACCATGCTGGTCGCGCAGCGCCTCGGAAATCTGGAAGGCGCGGAAAGCCTGTATCTGGTCCTGTGGCGAGCCGTACCAGATGGAGTCCGTGCCCCAGAGCACATTGTCCGCGCCGATATGCTTGAAGAGCTTGCCCATGGCGTGCGCGGCGGAGTCCGGGTCGCGCATGGACACGAAGCGCCACGTGGAACCCAGCTCGGCGTACACGTTGGTGTTGGGTTTGACGCCCGCCTTCTGCACGGACGTGATCAGTGCGTCGATGCCATCGGTGCGGGCCGGATCGTAAGGCCCCTCGGGTTTGCTTGAAACGAAACCCGAGTGATAGATCAGGAAGTTCATGTCCGGAAACTGCTTTGCGATCGGGCCGATATCGCGGCAAGTCGAGTGTTCATAACTCCTGGGCCCGAAATCCAGGCCCTTGTGGATGCAGATGTTGCGCACGCCTAACTTCCGCGCCTTCTCGACGAAGGCCACACCCACGTCATCGGTCATCCAGAATCCGGCGCCGCTCGGGCCCCATTGCGTGTAGGTCTTGTAGGCAACCACGCCGAATTCCTTCAGGCGCTCCATGTCTTCGACGTCGCCGGGCTGATTGGGATTCACCCGGCCATGAAGCATCAGCCGCTGCGAACCCTCCAGCTTCTCGACGATGCCGCGCGTGGCGCTGGCTTCCTCGATGGTCAATGGTTCGGATTCGCGCGTGGAGGGTACGAAGCTCAGCACCATGAGATCCGTGTCCGAATCCAGGAAGACGTCCTTGACGAACTGGTCGGGGCCTATGCAGTTGAGATAGCTGCGTTCGCCGGGTAGTTTGGACAGGTCGCAACTGGTGGACGGAAACTGCAGCGGCTTCGCGCCGGGCGGCAGTTGCTTCGTCCAGGCACCGGCGGGGTTCACGAAATGCCCCTGCACGTCGAAGATGAATTCGCGTTTACCCAGCTGCTCGGCCGCGAGCTGCGCATCCGTCGTCGCTTCGTTCGAGATTTCGAAAAAGCCCCCGTTGCGTCCGGCACGCGCGTGCGCCGCATTGAACGCCAGCAGCGTGGAGGCGGCGCCACTCAGCGTCGTGAGGAAGGCACGCCGGGTCTTGCCCAGCTTGCGCGCCAGCTCCGTGGCCCAGTCGCTTGCGAGCTGGTTGGCATGCTTGTGCGACGCGTCGAGGGGAATGGGCGCGAACTCACCGTTGGAGGTGGAATCGAGCTTGATCGGAAGACGCTGGCCGCCGGCATCGAGGTCCGGCAGTGGCGGAATGAATGGGCTCATGGCTACCTCCGCGTGACTCGCGGCAGTGTGACAGCTTCACCGATATTCGAACATCGGCGGAAATCCAACGACCACGCAAGCCGCCCAGCCGCAGTAAATCGGCAGGAAGGCGATCTGCCATCGCTCGAGATCCGTGAACGAACCCTGCCCCCGCAGGAATCGTGCGTAGAACCAGCCAGAGCCCGCGAGGTTCAACAGCAGGATGAGGTTTTCCCCCAATGCCGCGATACGGTTCGGCGTGAACCCGAATTCCGAGATACGCCCGGCGATGGCCGCGAGCGCGACGGCGTCGACGGCAATCGCACTGGCGATGAGCACCAGCTGCATGATGTCGGAGAAGCCGGGCGCGGCACGCGGGTCGCGCGCCGATGCCGAGTACAGCACCAGGCCCACCACCAGAATGAGCAGCAGGTCGAACGCGATGAGCAGATCGCGTCGCAGGTCCACGGGGTTACCGGACCACATCGACGTGACCAGGAAGGCAAGGAAGACCAGCGCGAACAACGGCGTGAACAACCGCGTGAGCACGGGCGCCATGTTCTCTATGACGCTTTGTTTGGCCTCCACCAGCCAGGAGCCGACGATGACCGCGGCCGCGGCTCCACAGGGAACCAGCCACAGCCCGACGAATTCATCGGGCTCCTTGCCGATGGACGAGAACAACATGACGGTGAATGCCGCCAGCACACCGCCGCCGAGCGCAATCAGCACGTAGTAGATGAAAAGCTCGCCGCTGAATCGCACGAAATCCATGCGGCGGGTGCTGGAGAACCAGCTTCCGCCGACGTACGCGACACCCACCGCGAACCACAACGCGATTGGCAGGTGCAGTATCGACAGTACCTGCGTGTCGCTTCGTTCACTGAATGGATAAAGATTCGCGAACAACGCCGCGACCAGGAAGCCCAGCGCCAGCCAGACCAGGGCCACCAGTGACAGTCTGCGCCGCCACGCAAAGTACCCCGTGAGCAGCGGCAGCACGAGCACGCCGGCATTGCGGAAGTAGACTTCCTCGCCGCCATCCATCGATACGCCGAACAAGGCTGGCAGTTTGATGGCAAGCGCCGCGACAATCGCCAGCAGCACCACCACCAGGAAATGGTCATCGCGCGAACCGCCGTCACTGCGCTCGGACAACACCACCAATTGCTTCCACAAACGGTCGGAATGCTCGCGCGCGAACTCGCGCGACAATCCGTCGAGGCTTCCCATGCGCTTCACGGCGACGAGGAAGGCCTCTTGCTCATCGAGGCCACTGACCATGAGCGTGGACACCTGGCTGCGCAGATGGTCCTCCAGCTCGGCGACATCCGAGCCGTGAATGGCCGCGCGGCGGCGCAAGTATTCACGCCATTGCGCGATCTGGTTTTCAGTATCGGGGCCGAGGGCGCTCATGCGAGGCTGGCCTTGGCCCAGATGCCGTGCAAGGTCCGGTCGACCACGCGCCACTGCTGGCGCTGCAAGTCGAGCTGCGCGAGACCGTCACGCGTGATGCGGTAGTACTTGCGCTTGCGTCCCGTCTCGGACTCGCCCCACTTGGCCGACACCAGCCGCTGCCGCTCAAGGCGATGCAGAACTGGATAGAGCATGCCGTCGGTCCATTGCCATTCGCCGCCGGACAGTTCGGCCACTCGTTTGATGATGGCGTAACCGTAGCTTTCGCCTTCCGCGAGGATGGCGAGGACCAGCGGCGTCGCCGATGCGGCAACGAGATCCTTGTTCAATTCCACGCGCAATTCTCCATACCGAGCACTGTTATACATTGCACTGCTATGTATGACAACAGGCCCGTTGTCTGACACCGGGACACCTTGGCGCGGTGTTAGCGTCGAAAGAATCCAGACACGGAGCGACCAATGGAAACCATGGAACTGCATCGCGGCCGGCTCATCGATCACGTACAGCTGGTGGTGAAGGACATCGCCGCAAGCAAACGCTTCTACAAGGCCGTGTTCGACGTGCTGAAGATTCCATTGGGCGGCGAAGCCGAGGACCACATCTGGGCCGACGAGCTGTTCATATCGAACAAGCAGAGCCCGGCCGCGGTGGGCGAACTCACCGGACGCGTACATCTGGCCTTCCAGGGAAAGAGCCGCGAGGTCGTGGATCTCTTCCACAAGGCGGCGCTCGCCGCCGGCGGCAAGGACAATGGCGCTCCGGGGGAACGCCCCTACCATCCTGGCTACTACGGCGCCTTCGTGATCGACCCGGATGGCAATAACATCGAGGTCGTCTATCACGGCCCGGCGAACTATTCGTCGGAGTCCGTGAAGGTCACGTTCGAAAGTTAGGCGTCAGATCATCTCCAGCGCGCGCTTCTTCTTCGGCGGCGGAAAAGCGCGATCGATGGCGGCAAGATCCCCGTCCGTGAGCTGAATGCGCGAAGCGGCCGCGTTTTCGCGGACATGCTCCGGCGAACTCGCGCGCGGAATGGCGATGACACCATCCTGGCGGACCGTCCAGGCCAGCGCGATCTGCGCTGGCGTCGCGTCGTGCCTGCTCGCCATTTCCGCCAGCGCGGAGTTTCCGAGAATGCGCCCCTGTTCGATCGGCGTATAGGCCATCACGTTCAGTCCCCGTGCTCTCGCGTCCGGCAGCAGGTCGAACTCGATTCCGCGGCGCGAGACGTTGTAAAGGACCTGGTTGCAGGCCACGCGATCACCTCCCGGAATCGAACGCAGTTCCGCGAGATCGTCGACATCGAAATTGCTCACGCCCCAGTGGCGGATTTTTCCGGAGTCGGCAAGTTCGTTGAAGGTCGCCACCGTCACGGGCAAGTCCTCTCCCGACCGCCAGTGCAGCAGGTACAGGTCGACATGATCCACGCGCAGCCGCCGCAGGCTGCCTTCGCAGGCCGCGACGATCTTCTTTCGGCTCGAGGCATTGCCCGGAAGGACCTTGGTGACCAGGAACAATCCGTCGCGCCTGCCCGAGATGGCCTCGCCTACCAGGTCTTCGGACGCGCCATCCCCATAGAGTTCAGCGGTGTCGATCAGCGTGAGTCCCAGTTCCATGCCCAGTCTCAACGCGGCGATTTCCTGCTGGCGTTTCGCCGGGCGGTCACCGAGTTGCCAGGTGCCCTGACCCAGCACCGGCACGGCGTCACTGGCAATCCTCGTGGTTCGTGTCATGGGATGCAGCGTGCACCCGAGCCTCGGCACGCGCAATCTCACCAGCCGCGCGGCGCAGGACTACAGCGGCGACGCCAGGTCCGTACTAAAGTCCGGCGAGGAACCCACACATGACGAAGTTTGTCATCGCATTGATCATCGTCGCCGCCATTCTCGTCGGCGGCCTCACTTCGCTGCTGAGGAATTGGCGTCGACCCATGGGCTCGCCAGAAGTGCTCGAGCGCGCCAGACAGCGCAATCTCCGGATCGAGGAACAGGAACGTCGCGAGCACGACAACTAGTCGGCGCCGGGTTCCAGCCGGTCAGTGGCCACCTTCGACCCGGATCCCGGCATCCGAGAGCGCTTCGGCCAGCGCTTTTTCGATTCGCGCGGCATCGGCTCGCCTGATGTGCTGCAGATGAAGCGTCGGCCCCGTCAGTACCTCGATGCCGCGTTTGAGCACACTGCCGGCAGCGCGGATTCCGGCCTTGTGCTGGTCGAAGCGCTGCGCCGGCGAATACCGGCTCATGCCGACGTACACCCCGTGGTCGTCGCCGCGACGATCGGAATAGTCCAGCAGTACCAGGTAGATGTTCGAGCGGCCGGCGCTTGCCTTGAAGCTGCCGCTGATCTCGTACGCGGTGGGCAGCCAGCTGACGTAACGCATCGGAAGCCAGTCGGGAATGGATTCCCCGGCCCGCTTCCAGAGGATCTCCAGCGCCGCGTCGATGCGCTCGGCGAACTCGCCGCGCATCCAGCGCTCGTGGACACAGTGCGCGCCGGCGACGCCGTCGCCGGTGTCGAGTGCGCGCTGGAATTCCGTCGCGAGCTCCCTGTCCGAATGCGCGCGCAAAGGCCTCTGCGCCGGTCCGGTTGGATTGAGTGGCCGGACCATCAGGCCGAACTCCGCATGTGTGAATAAGACAGACCCGATCCCTTCCAAAAGGACTGGTGCACGAAAACCCGCGCAAATTGTGCGGGGCAACGCTAGTCTAGCCGGGCGAACCCAGCGCGGCCTTCGCAGATGTGAGGGCGCCGTCGTTCGCTGCCAGGCGACCGCCGGGCATGGGGGCGACAAGACAAGTACAACAAGCATGCGCCTGTCCGTGACAGTCAGCATGCGAAGGCGGATGGTCGATCATGAACACTCCCCTGGCGCTGCCTCGCGTCCACCGCTCGATGCAGGCCCTGCGCGCTTGGCAATGGCCCAGCCGCCATCTCGGCCCGTATTCGCCCGTCGTGCGATTCGTTGCTCTCAGCGTTCTGCTGCTCGGCCTGTCGCGTGCGGCGCTGATCGGGTGGCAATGGCCACGCGTTGCCGCGACCGACTCCTGGGCGCATGTGCTGCTGCAAGGCGCCCGAAACGACCTGATGACGGCCGGACTGTTCGCAGCTCCCATGGTGCTGCTGCTGCCCATCTTCGCCGTCGCGAACCGCGTGCCGGTCTGGGTGCGCGCCTGCACCTGGTGGTTCGCGGCGAGCCTGCTCGCGATGCTGTTCCTGGAGCTGGCGACACCGCAGTTCCTGGTGGAATTCGACGGCCGCCCGAACCGGTTGTTTGTCGAGTACCTGCAATATCCGCGAGAAGTGCTGGCCATGCTCTGGGGCGGCTATCGCCTGCCGTTGATCGCAGCGCTGGTGGCAGTGGCGGGCACGGCAATCTGGACGATGCGCCACTTCCACCAATGTGGTTGCGCGACGCGGCCGTGGAGCCGGCGTACCGTGTTGCTGGCCTGGCCACTGGTGGTCGCGCTGCTGGTACTCATGATCCGCTCGAGCTTCCAGCATCGGCCCGCCAATCTGTCCACCTTCGCGTTCTGCGACGACGCCATGGTGAACAGCCTCGTGGCCAACTCGGCCTATTCGGTGCTGACCGCCGTGTACGGCATGAAGAACGAAAGCCACTCGAGCGACATGTACGGCAGGATGCCCGTCAGCGAGATGATCGAGCACGTGCGCCTCGGCATGGGCGTGGCGCCAGGCGACTTCATCTCCACGTCGTTACCGACGCTGCATCGGCACATCGCGACGGTGCGGCATGACCGGCCCCGCAATCTCGTCATCGTGCTCGAGGAAAGTCTCGGCGCCGGTTTTGTCGAGCGCCTCGGTGGAAAACCCATTGCGCCGTATTTTCACCAGCTCGGCGATGAAGGCATCTGGTTCCAGAGGCTGTATGCCACCGGCACGAGATCCGTACGCGGTATCGAGGCCGTGGTCGCGGGCTTTCCGCCAACTCCCGCGCAAAGCACCGTAAAACTGTCGAAGTCGCAGCGGGACTTCGCCACGCTGGCTTCCGTGTTACGCAAGTCAGGTTATCGCAGCGAGTTCGTGTATGGCGGGGAATCGCATTTCGACAACATGCGTGGGTTCTTCCTCGGCAACGGCTTCGGCACGGTGGTCGACCGGCAGCATTTCAAGCAGCCCAGCTTCGTTGGCAGCTGGGGCGTGTCGGACGAGGACCTGTTCGACATGGCTCACCAGCGTATCGCGGCGCTGGACGCCGCCGAGCAACCATTCTTTCTGCTCGTATTCTCCTCGTCGAATCACACGCCGTTCGAATTTCCCGACGGGCGCATCCCGCTCGTGGATGCCGAGAAGCAGACCGTCAACAACGCTGTCAGGTACGCGGACTTCGCGATGGGCCAGTTCGTCGACCGGGCTCGGAGAAGCGATTACTGGGGGGACACGGTGATGATGGTCGTCGCAGATCACGACACCCGCGTGTACGGCGATGACCTGGTGCCCATCGACAAGTTTCACATTCCCGGCGTGATCCTCGGAAAGGACATCGCGCCGCTGCAGATCACGTCGGTGGCCAGCCAGATCGACCTGGCGCCCACGCTGCTGTCATTGCTCGGAGTAGATAGTGAACATCCCTTCGTGGGGCGCGATCTCACCCGCACATTGCCGGAGTTCGGCAATGCCGCCCCGGTTTTGAAGCCACGCGCCATGATGCAGTTCGACCGCAATTACGCCTGGCTGGAAGCGGATCGTGCGACGATCCTCCTGCCGGACGGCTCGGCGAAGCACTTTGCCTACGATCACGACAAGCGTGAATTGCGAGCCGGACCCCGCGCGCACCACGACCTGGCGAATCAGCTGCCGAACCAGGTCAACACACCCGCAATCGTCGCCGTCATGAACGTCGCGATCGACCCGCCCAGCACCGCCCGCAGGCCGAAGCGTGCCAGGTCCTTGCGCCGCTCCGGTGCAAGGCCGCCGATGCCGCCGATCTGGATGGCGATGGAACTGAAGTTGGCGAAACCGCACAACGCATAGGTGGCGATGAGGCGGCCCTGGTCGCTCAGCGTCACGCCGTCGACGCCGCCGTTGACGATTCCGGCGAGCTGCAGGTATGCGACGAACTCGTTGATGACTATCTTCTGGCCGATGAGGCTGCCCACCACCTGCGCATCGTCCCAGGGGGTCCCGATCACCCAGGCCAGCGGCGCGAGGATGTAACCGAAGATCGTGGCGAGGTCCGTGGGTTTGCCCAGGGCAGCCGCGATGCCAGTGACTTCGCCCAGCCAGGTCAGCGGCCAGTTGAGCAGCGCGATCAGCGCGATGAAGGCCAGCAGCATGGCGCCGATGTTCAGCGCCAGGCGCCAGCCATCGCCGGCGCCGGAGGCCGCCGCATCGATGACATTGGCCGTGGTTTTCTCCACTTCCATCTTCACGGTGCCGCGCGTGAGCGGCTCGCCGGTTTCCGGGATGAGGATCTTGGCGATCACCATGGTCGCCGGCGCGGCCATGATGGACGCGGCCAGCAGATGCTTCGCGTAGAAAGCTTGCGCCTCGGGGTCACCACCGCCCAGCATGCCCACATACGCCGCGAGCACGCCGCCCGCGATATGCGCCATGCCGCCGATCATCATCGTGATCAGCTCCGATTCGGTCATCCTGGAAATGTAAGGCCGCACGGTCAGCGGCGCCTCGGTCTGGCCGATGAACACGCTGGCGCAGACGCTGGTGGTTTCCGCGCCCGAGACGCGCATGACCTTGGTGATGACCCACGCCATGCCGCGCACCACCGTCTGCATCACGTTGAGGTGATAGAGCACGCCCATCAGGGCGGCAAAGAACACGATGGTCGGCAGCACCTGGAAGGCGAAGATGAAACCGAAGGTCTTCTCGTCCATCAGGCTGCCGAAGATGAACCGGCTGCCTTCGTTGACGAAACTCAGCACTTTCACGAAGCCGCGGCCGATGGCGTCGAACACGTCCTTGCCGCCGGGCACCAGCAGCACCAGGGCGGCAAAGCCGATCTGCAACCCGACGCCGGTGGCCACCAGCTTCCAGTCGATGCGGCGCTTGTTGTTCGAGAACAGCCAGGCGATGCCGATGAGCGTCGCCAGGCCGAAGAGGCCAAAGAGCACTCGCGTAAAGGCTTCCACTCAGATCTCCCTGCGAAACAGCCGGCGGCGGTGTTGTTGTTCGATCCGGTAACTTTAGTCCAGCCGGCGCGGGCCGTGGGAGGAGTTCTCCTACTGCGCGACGAAACGCCTGCTGCCGAAGGCCAGCCGCTCAGCGCTTGCATCAATGACGGCGACCGACAGCACGTATTCGCGCCCTCGAACCAGCGTGACCTGGCTCAGGCTGAAAATGTGCGAGTCGGAATCCAGCAGAGTCTGCGAGACGATGGCGTTGCCCTGCGCGGAAGCCAGCATAGCGGCATCGAAGATGGTCACCAGGGAACCCCCGGCCTGCGGATTGCGCGCCCAGCGCGCGGCATTGGGTGTCACTCGGATCTCGAAACCCGCGGGATGATTGCGCTCGACGGGAAACAGCGCCCAGGTGCCCCCGGGAGCGATGTAGTACTCGATGCAGGGACTGAGATCGCGGTGCTGCTTGCCGCCCGCGTTGTCATAGGTGCCGGTGTAGAAGCCGTTCGCGGCGTCAAACGAGCCCGTGAAAGCACCGCGCTGCGCGGAGTCGTCCACGCTGCCTGACCAGTTGCCCGAAAGCGCCGCGCCGGATTTGCGGCCCGACACGCTGCCGACGTTGCTGCTCTGGCAGCCCACGTACGTGAAGTACATGTCGCCCGAGAAGGCTCCATCGGTGGCGGGCAACCGCAAGTAGATAGCACCGGGGACCGGATCCTCCGGATTGGTGACCGGACTTTCCTGGTAGTAGCCGATGTAAGCGCCACCTGGAGTGGGCGCATCCTGCGCGAACGCTTGCGTCATGGCCAATGCGCACCAAAGTGCAATTATCGACACTCTGCTCATCGTCTGCTCACTCCCCTTGGATCGTCGCGGGCACCTTGCCGCCGACTTCGTATACCACGCGTCAACAGCCGTTCGCTTCGCCGACGTCGGCCGCCTGACCTCCTGATCTGGACTTTGTCCAGCGAAGCCGGCGGCATGTCGGTCCCTTCACACCAACGCGGAACAATGTTCCGGCAACCGTTACGCCTCTGGATTGGAAACCAACCAACCTTCAAGGAGTAATTGTCATGTTCCCTCACAAGTCTCTCGTGGCATCGGCCACCCTCGTCCTGCTGTGCAACTTCGCGGCGACGAATTTCGTTGCCGCGGCGGATGCCGGCGCCTCCAGCGCCGCAGCGTGCACCACGGACGGCAAGGCCCGGATTCGTCACGGTGGGCCTCCGGGCAAGTCGATCATGCTGCCCCGGCGCGACCTGTCCAAGTCCACTCGCTGCGTGGCTGAAACGCGCCAGTCTCTGGTGCTCGCCAGCTTCCTGGACGCGCCGGGCGGTCAGGCGCTCGTCGACGGCCGCATCGAGAAGGCCAGCCGCCAGATCGGTGATCGTGTGCACTCGGCGCGCGAACAAACGAACCTGTGCGTGCTGCGCTCGCTGCAGCACAACTGGACGGATGCCCGGTCGGCGTGTGACGCGGCCGTTGACATGGCCGCGCGGAATCGCTCGTCCGTCAAACTGTCGGATCGAAGCCAGGTCCGTCAGGCCAACGAGATCGCCGCGGCTGCCTACTCCAACCGCGCGGTGATGAACTGGCTGGCGGGCGACACCGGTGCCGCGTACGCGGATCTGGCCAACGCGCGCGTGATCAGCCCGAAGGCGACGTTCGTTGCGCGGAACTTCGAGGTCGCGGTGACCCTCCCTGCGCAGGCGCGGTTGCCGCTCGATCCACACTCGATCGGCTGAGCGCATCGGAAGTGGCCGAGCGGACGGGCCGATCCTCGTGATCGGCCCGTCCGCCTGCCTATCCACTCTCGTCTGCCCTCACCCGTCCTATCGAAGAAGGGGGCGCATGAAGTAGGATCGCGCCCCCGATTGGCGATGTGGCCACTTCGCACGGATCGCTGGAGAACCCTTCATTGCACGCCGAAGCAGCAACCCGCCATGGCCGCGTTTTTGTCGGCCGCTCCCGCGAACGGGCGGCGTTGGCCAGCGCGCTCGACGCGGCGTGCGGCGGCCGCGGCACGCTTTGCCTGGTGAGCGGCGAGCCCGGCATCGGCAAGAGCCGCTTGTTAGCCGAGTTCGCCACCCTGCCCTCGCAGGCTGGCGTGCCCATCCACTGGGGGTTCGCATGGGAGGCCGGGGGCGCACCGGCTTACTGGACGTGGATCCAGGTGTTGCGGTCCATCCTGGGGCAGGACTGTGGCCGCGCCGCGCTGGCCCAACATCCCCATCTGATGACGCCCATCGGCGAACTCGTCCCCGAGCTGGTACCCGAGGCGTCGCTCCTTCCCGCGCGGCTCGAACCGGAACAGGCGCGCTTCCGGCTCATGGATGCCGTGTCGACGCTGCTGGTGTGCGCATCCGCTCACTCGCCACTGGTGCTCGTGCTCGAAGACCTGCACGCGACCGACGCCGATTCACTCGCGCTGCTCGAGTTCGTGATGCGCCAGCTGCACGGCTCGCGCGCGCTGGTGATCGGCACCTTCCGCGACGCGGAGATCCAGCGCCCTCGCATCGGCAACATCATCGCGCGGCTGCGCCGCGGCTCGATCCAGCTTGGATTGCGGCGGCTCGATCGCGATGAAGTACGCGAGTACGTGACCTCCTGCACCGGCGCGCGTCCTCTCGAGCAGCAACTCACCGAGTTCGTGACCTTGACCGAGGGCCACCCTCTGTACCTCGCGGAAGTGGTGGAGCTCTACCAGGCTCGCGGTAGTTTGCGCCGCGCGCCCGCGAGCATGCGCATGGCCATCCTGGAGCGCGCGGCCGACCTGCCGCCGGCCACGCGCGAGCTGTTAGGCATGGCTTCGGTGCTGGGCCGCAGTTTTCATCCGGCGGTTCTGGCCAAGTCCGCGGGATGCGCGGCGGACGAACTGCACGAGCGGCTGCAACCCGCGCTCGCCTCGCGCCTGATCGAACAGGACTCCTCGGGAAGCCTGCGCTTCGAGCACATGCTGGTTCGCGAGGCGTTTCACGAATCACTGTCGCCAGCGGAGCGGCGCGCGCTTCACCAGCAGGAAGCGCAGCGCATGCAGGCGCGTGCCGACCCACAGGCCGTGCTGCCGTGGGCGGCGCTGGCCCAACACCTGGAAGAATCCGGCGACGGTGCCCGCCCGGAGGCGGTGGCCGCGTGGCGGCGGGCCGCACAGGAGGCCGAGGCGCGTCACGCCTTCGATGACGCGGCGGTATGCCTGAGCCGCGCGCTCACCCTGCTGGGCGACCAGGACGCGGCAGCTTCACGCGGCCGGCTGCTGCTCGACCTCGCTGCCGTGCAGATCCGCGCCGGCGATCTCGACGCCGGCCGCCGCAACAGCACCGAGGCGTTTCACATCGGCGAAGCTGGCAATGACGCCGAGCTGCTCGCCGACGCCGCGCTGACCTACGGAAACATCTTCACGTTCGGCAAGGTCGACGCGCGCCTGGTCAAACTACTTCAGAGCGCGCTTGCGCGCATGCCGGCACGCGATACTGACCGGCGCGCGCGCCTGCAGGCGCGCCTCGCCGGCGCCATGCAGCCGGCGGCGGACCCCGCGGAACCTGCCGCCCTGGCGCGCGAGGCGATCCGCATCGCGCGCTCGAACGGCCAGCCCGACACCCTGCTGAAGACGCTGCGCAGCGCGATCTCGGCTCTCATGGACCTGGGCGATCCGGTCGAGCGGCTGGCGCTCAACCAGGAATACGTGCGTCTCGCCCGCCAGCTCGGCGACGTTCCCGAATGCATGCGCGGTTACATGCGCTCCGCCGTCGATGCGATGGAGCTCGCGGACGCCGCCACCCTCGACGACGCCATCGAGCAATGCGAGTCGGTGGCCGGACAGCTTCGCCTGCCTCACTACCAGTGGACCGCCGCGTCCCTGGTCGCGATGCGCGCCACCACGCGCGGCGATTTTCCGCAGGCCCATGCCGCGCTCGCGCGCGCGCGGAAGTTTGCCGAACACGCGCAGGACACCAACGCCAGCCTCACACTGCTCGTGCAGCAGTTCGAGCTCGCGGAGATCACCTGCGATCGCGACAGGCTCGCCGATCTGTATACGCAGCTCGAGCGCCAATGCGCCAATCTGCCGCAGTCCGATCTCTATTTGAAACCCAACCTGCTGGCGACCGGCGTGGTGGCGCTGGGCCGCGCCCCGGATCCCGGCGCCATCGACGAAAAATATCTGCGCGACATCGTCCGCTTCTCGGACATGGGCGCCTTGTCGAGCGTCGGTGAATATCTCGTGGCGATGCGGGATGAGAGGCTGGCGCGCCTGGCCCACGATTGGATCGCGCCGTATCGTGATCGTTGCGGGCATTGGGGAATGATGGGGCTGCGGTGGATGGGCCCGGTGGCACGTGGCCTCGGCCATCTCGCCGCGTTCCTGGGTGCGACGCAGGCCGCCCATGAGTATTTCGAATCCGCGCTGCAAACCGCACGCCGCATGGGCGCGCGGCCTTGGCTGGCGCGTATCGCGGTCGAATGGGTGGAGGCCTTGCGCAAGGCGGGCGACGAGCCGCCTCGCAGTGCGCAACTGCTCGACGAGGCGCGCGCCATTGCCTCGGAGCTACGCCTGGGCGAGCTTGGCGAAAGGGTCCGCACCTGCGAGCTCGGGCAAGCCTTGGAGAAGACGGAGGCGCCCTCGGAATCGTCGGCAGGACTGCCTGCCGTGGATTATTTCCGCCTGTCGCGCGACGGTGAAGTCTGGGTATGTGCGTGCGAAGGCCGTGAATTCCGGCTGCGCGACAGTCGTGGCATGCAGATGCTGTCGCAACTGATGTCCATGCCGGGCCGCGAAATTCACGTTCTGGATCTCGCCGGCCCTTCGGAAGAAGGTGAGGTCGTCGATTCCGGTGATTGTGGTGAATTGCTGGACGAGCGCGCGCGCCGCGATTACCGCCAGCGGGTGGAGTCGCTCCGCGCCGAGATCGAGGACGCCGAGAGCCGGCACGACTCGGCGGCCGCTGAAGCCGCGCGCGAAGAACTCGAAGTGCTGAGCACCGAACTGTCGCGGGCCTTCGGCCTGGGTGGCCGGGCGCGGCGCGCGGGCTCGAATGTCGAGCGTGCGCGCGTGAACGTGCAGCGGCGCCTCAAACACGCCATCGATCGCATTGCACGGGAATGCCCGGCCGCCGGCCGCCACCTGGAATGGGCCGTCCATACGGGCTCGTTCTGCAGCTACCAGCCGGGGTGAAGCCCCAGCGGGGAACATTGTTCCTCGCACCGTCACGCCTTCAGGTCAGGACGACACTGGAGACCCTCATGAAACTCGTTGACAGCTTCGGTAACAAGGTATCGGCCGGCAATCGCACGGCGCTGGATTTCTACGAACGCGCCGTCGGGCAGCTGGCGTTATACCGGGGCGATCCCATGGCCACGATCGATGAATCGCTGGCAAACGATCCGTCGTTCGTGATGGGGCATTGCTTCAAGGCAGGGTTGCTCGCGACCACGAGCGAGCTCGGTGCGGAAAGCGGCATCGCCTCCGCTCTCGACGCCGCGGGGCGTCACATCGGCCACGCGGTCGAACGCGAGCGCATGCACCTGGGCGCGGCCCATGCCTGGCTGTCGCGCGATTTCGCCGGCGCCGCGAAACTCTACGGCGACATCTGCGCCGAATATCCGCGCGACCTGCTGGCCTTGCAGTTCGCGCACCTGTTCGATTTCCTGCTGGGCAACTCGACGATGCTGCGCGACCGACCCGCCCAGGTCTTGCACGCGTGGCCCGACCTGGATGCCCGGCGCGGCCAGGTGCTCGGCATGTATGCCTTCGGTCTCGAGGAGTGCGGCGCCTACGATGAAGCGGAAGCACTGGGCCGGCGCGCCGTCGAGCTCAACCCCGCCGACGTCTGGGCAGTCCATTCCGTTGCGCACGTGTTCGAGATGCGCGGCCAGAACCAGTCGGGCGTCGACTGGATCAACCGCACGGCGCTCGGATGGCGCGAGCACAACTTCTTCGCCTTTCACAACTACTGGCACCTCGCGCTCTTTCACGCCGACAACTGCGATTACGCGGCCGCGCTCGAGGTCTACGACTCCTGCATCCGCCCACAGTCGACGCGTGTCGCGGGCGAAATGGTGGATGCCTCGGCGATGTTGTGGCGCCTGCGGCTGCGCAATGTCGACACCGGTGATCGCTGGACCGAACTGGCGGCGAGCTGGGAAGCGCTGGGCGACGAAGGTTACTACGCGTTCAACGACGTGCACGCCATCATGGCTTTTCTCGCGACCGGCAACCATCGCCAGGTGGTGCGCATCCTGTCCGCTCTCGAAGCGGCGGCCCGCCGCTCCGATACCAATGGAATGATGAGCCGCGAAGTGGGGTTGCCGATGGCGAATGCCCTGTGCGCCTTCGAGCGGCGAGACTACGAGGTGGCCATCGACGAACTGCAGCGCGTCCGCGCCCACGCCCAGCGTTTCGGCGGGAGTCACGCGCAGCGCGACCTCCTGCACCTCACCGTGACCGAAGCCGCATTGCGCGCAGGCCGGCGTTCGCTGGCCAGGGCATTGATCGAGGAGCGCCTGTCGCGCAAGCCGCGCAATGACTTCAATCTGTCGCTGCTGACGCGGGCGCGGGACCTACCGCATGAGGAGTCCATGCAGGTCGCCCGAGAGGCATTGCATCACGTTTGACCGGCGGTCTGGCTGCTTCGGCTGGCGTTGAAATGGTCGGCCTGGGCGCAACTCGAGAAGGAGCACCGTCACGCTCCCGCCGAAGCTCTATGGCCGCCACCGAAGCGGCGGTCGCTGAAAACGGGCACCTGCGTCGGCCCTGGCGAGGACAGGTGTCACCAACGATGGTGAACGAATGGTTTGACGTCGCTCACATAGAGTTGCGCGAGTGTGGCGAGCAAACCTTCATCCAGCGCTCCCTTCGAGCCTGCCGCCACGTTCTGCTCGACTTGCTCGACGCGCCGTGCGCCCGGGATAGAGCAGGTTACGGCTGGAAAAGACGCGATGTAACGTAGCGCGAGCTCGGGCAAAGTCATGCCGGTGGGCAACAAGCCGCGTAATTTCTCTACCACCTGCAAGCCGCGCTCGTAGTCGAAGCCCGAGAACGTCTCGCCCTTGTCGAACGCCGCTCCTTCACGATTGAAGGCTCTGTGATCGTCCGGGTGGAAGCGGGTGGCGCTGGTCAATTTGCCGGTGAGCATGCCTGACGAGAGTGGCAGCCGCGCCAGGATGCCGACCTTGCGCTCCGCCGCCCGCGGGAACAGGAGTTCCGCGGGGCGCTGGCGCAGGACGTTGAATATCACCTGCAGCGTCTGCAATTCGGGATACTCCAGCGCCTTCAGTCCTTCCTCCACGCGCTCGACGCTGGCGCCATAGAACCTCACTTTGCCGGCCTTCACCAGGTCGTCGAACACGCCGAAGACTTCGGGCATGTAGTAGACATCGGTGGGCGGACAGTGGATCTGCACGAGGTCCAGCGACTGCACCTCGAGATTCTTCAGGCAGCGCTCCACGTATCGGGTCAAGTTCTCTCGCGTGTAGCTTTCCTTGACGTGCGGACTCGAGCGCCGGCCGACTTTGGTGGCTACCCAGAATGGATCGCTGCGTTCCCGGCGCAGACGCGCCAGGAGTCGCTCGCTGTGTCCGTCCCCATATACATCAGCCGTGTCGAAGAAATTGACCCCCAGGTCCAGCGCGCGATGCAGGCAGCGCATGGCCTCGGAATCATCCACTTCACCCCATGTGCCACCGATGGCCCAGGCACCGAAACTGATGCTGGAGACCTCGAACCCTGTTCGACCCAGTTCTTTGTATTGCATGGCAGTGTGATATCAAACTGCCGGGCTGCATGCCAAGGGATGGAGGGAAGGCGCGAAACGTGAAGTACGCCGCGTGCCGGAGGTGGCGCGCTCAAGCCCCGGGATATTCCAGTCGATACGAAGGCGAACCGGCGCATTCCGCGCCGAGGGCGGGCATCAGCGGAATCCCAGATGCAGATTGGATTGGACGAAATCTGGCTCGAGAAGCTGCAACGGCGGACCGGCCTCGACCGCGACAAGAGCCGGCGCCTGTATCGCGTGATCCTGGTCGGCGCGATCGGGCTCAGTTACCTGATCGACACCATCATGTACGGTCTGTTCGCCTTGGCCGGCACGATCGAGGGCTGGGTCGTCGGCGTGTATGGCGCCGTTGGCCTGGGTCATCTCGTACTCTTTTCGCTCATTCACTGGTTTGCGGACGTGGAGCGCCGGCCAGATCCCCAACTCGTGGCCTGGCAGATGGGCTACGCCGTACTCGCGCAAATACTGGGCGCCGCGCTGGCGCCGCAGCTGGCTCCTCTTTTCATAGGCACCGTGTCCATCGTGTTCGCTTTCGGCAGTTTGCGAATCGAGCTGCGGGCGGCGCTGCTGTCCTGGCTGGTCGCATTCATCGGATTCGGCATCATTCTCATGGTGCCTGCGCATCCGGCGCTGGGCATCGTCAATCCCAGCCGGTTGGAATTGCTGTTGCTGACGGTCAGCTTCGCCCTGATCGCGCTGCGCACCACCATGTTGGGCTACTACGGCTCCGCGATGCGCATGAGGCTGTACAAGGTCAACTGGGCACTGGGCCAGGCGAAGAACGACGCCGAGCAACTGGCCGCGAGCGATCCGCTGACCGGTGCATTGAGCCGCCGCGCGATCGTGCCGCTCATCGAAAAATCGTTGAAGCGCAACGCGCGCGGAGGCATTCCTTCCTGCGTGGCCATGATCGACCTCGACTGGTTCAAATCCATCAACGACCGGTTCGGCCACATGGCGGGCGACAAGGTCCTGCGCCGTGTGGTCGATTGCATCCGGCAATGCCTGCGCACATCGGATGTCGTAGGCCGTTATGGCGGTGAGGAATTCGTGTTGCTGCTGCAGGGAGCGGACGAACTGTCGGGAGCACGCCTCGTCGAACGTGTTCGCGGCACCGTGTCGTCCGCGGACTGGTCCGAGATCGCTCCGGGTCTCAAGGTCAGCGTGTCGTGCGGAATCGCGAGTATCCGGATCACGGATACGCTCGACAGCGTGCTCACGCGTGCGGATCAGGCTCTTTACGAAGCCAAGCGCGGTGGGCGCGACCAGTTGCGCGTGGCCTGATTCGTCAGCGCGCTACCACGGCGCTGGTTTGCGACTATCTCGCATCACATCATGCCCATGCCTCGTTTCCGTCAGCTTCTATTAGCGCAAGTTACTTTCATTTGCGCAACAATAGGGCCGTTCATCCTGGCTACGCCGGCGGAGCAGCACCTTGAAAGCCATTGTTTGCGAAAAACCGTTCCACCTCTCGCTGACCTCCAGCCAGATCCCGGCCCGCGCGGCCGGTGATGTCCTGATCCGTATCCGGCGAGTCGGCCTCTGCGGCACCGACTACCATATCTTCTCGGGCAAACAACCCTTCCTGACTTATCCCCGCGTGATGGGGCACGAGCTCGCGGGAGAAGTGCTGGAAGCGGCGCCGGACTCCCGGCTCAAACCCGGTCAGCGGGTGACGATCAATCCCTACCTGCCCTGCCGCACCTGCATCGCGTGCCGCAGTGGCAGGCCAAACTGCTGCGTTGCACTGAAGGTGCTTGGCGTCCATGTGGACGGCGGGATGCGCGAGGTCCTGTCGGTGCCCGAGAGCGCGGTGATCGACGCAGCGGGCTTGAGTCTCGAGCAGGCCGCCATGGTGGAGTTCCTGGCCATCGGTGCGCATGCGGTCCGCCGCGGACAGCCTGGCGCTGGCGATCGGGTGCTGGTGGTCGGCGCGGGGCCGATCGGGATCGCCGTGAGCCTGTTCGCGCGCATGACCGGCGCTGCGGTCACCCTCATGGATACACGTCGCAGCCGTCTGGATCTCGCCGGGGTCCACCTGGCCATCGACAGCACGGTGCACGCGGATGGCACGGAACACGAACGCCTGAGCGAGCTCACGGGCGGCGAGATGTTCTCATGCGTGTTCGATGCGTCGGGCAATGCCGCGGCGATGTCCGCCGGCCTTCGCTATGTCGCGCACGCCGGGAGCTATGTGCTGGTCAGCGTCGTCAAGGACGACATCGCCTTTCCGGACCCCGAGTTCCACAAACGGGAAACCACGCTGCTCGCGAGCAGGAACGCACTCGATGAGGACTTCGCGCAAGTGATCGGCCGCATCCGCGACGGCTCGATTCCGACCCGGGCCCTGCACACGCACAGTATCGACGCGGCCGACGCGCCGCGGCGGATTCCCGAACTCATCGCGGGGATGGATTCCGTCATCAAGGCCATCGTGAATTTCTGACGGCCTCGGGATGCATCGTCAGCAGCGCCGTGATGCTTGCTGTAGCAGGTGCGCTCGGCGATTTCCTCGGCACGCTGTGGCAGATTGTGGATCACCGCTGGCGCTTGGCCGAGGCGCGAGCGCCGAGCGCAGGAGCACGGCTCGTATAGGTAAAGGCCGACAAGTGCGTCTGCTCCAGGAGGCGCCGTCACGCGATATCCTCGCCGGCAAGCCTCGTTCGCTGTTCTCACCCAGCCGGAACACCATCGCCGTGAAAGTTCTCTTCAAGCCAGCGCGCAGCTTCCGCACTTCGTTGATGGGCCTGCTCGTCGCCCTCTTCGTCTGGTCAGGCGCGGTTCAAGCCGCGTCGTTCTACCCGGTTCGGCCGGATGATCCGCGCGCGGTGGATTTCACGAAGCCAGCCTTCGGCGCACACGGCGACGGCATCGGCGATGATTCGGACGCACTTCAACGCGCGATCGACCAGGTGCAGGAAACCACGGGCGCCGGCGTACTGCTGATCCCCGAGGGTCGGTATCGGCTCGGCAAGACCGTCCATGTCTGGCAGGGCATCCGTCTGCTCGGCTACGGCGCCACGCGCCCGGTGTTCGTGCTCGGCCCGCACACGCCGGGGTTCCAGGAAGGCGCAGGCCGCTACATGGTCCACTTCGCCGACAATCGGCCCGACGCCGGGCAGCCCATTGTCGATGCCTCCGAATTCACCTTCTTCAGTGGCATGAGCAACATCGATTTCGATTTGCGGGAGGGCAACCCGGCCGCCGTTGCCATCCGCTTCCATGTCGCGCAGCACAGCGAACTCACGCACATGAATTTCCGGGTCGGCACGGCGCGCGCGGCCGTGGAGGACATCGGCAACCAGGCCAGCGACATCCACGTCGATGGCGGCGAATACGGCATCATCACGAAGCGTACCGCGCCTGTGTGGCAGTTCCTGCTCATGGATTCGACTTTCACGAACCAACGCGCGGCAGCGATCCACACACAGGAAGCGGGCTTCACGGTCATCCGCGTGAGCTTCTCGAACATGCCGGTGGCGCTGCAGATCGCGCCCGGGCAGGTCGAGCAGCTTTACGGGCGCGATCTGTGGATGCACAACATCCGCGACGCGGCATTCGTCGCGGGCAACGCCCGCAACGCGCACTCCGCGGTGACGCTGGTGAACACCACGTGCAGCGACGTGCCGCGTTTCTTCGCCGGCGAGAATCCGCTGGCGGCACCCGCGCGGCACTACGTCGTGGATCGCTTCACGCAGGGCCTCATGATCGGCGCCGATGGCCGCGAGAACGGCATCGCGACCCGCCACCGGGCGCGCGCACTCGCGAAGGCGGGGCAGCCGATCCCGACTGACATTCCCGCGACTCCCGCCATGGATCGCTGGGCGAATGTGCGCACGCTGGGCGCGAAGGGTGATGGCCAGACGGATGACACTGATGCATTGGTCGCGGCCATCGCGAAGCAAGACGTGCTGTTTTTCCCGAGCGGCACGTATCGCGTGAGCCGCCCGCTCGTATTGAAGCCGGAGACGGTGCTCATCGGGCTCAACCCCGCCACCACGCAGATTTCTCTGCTCGACAGCTCACCCGCCTTTGGCGGAGAGGGCGATCCGGTGGGGATCATTGTAGCGCCCAAGGGCGGCCGTAACATCGTGCGCGCCCTCACCGTCACCACGGGCACGTTCAATCCGCGCGCGGCCGGCGTGGTCTGGATGGCCGGGAAGGATTCTTTGCTCGACGACATATCCTTCCCGGGCCAGCGATTTTTCGGATCGGGATTTCGTGGGTTCGGCCCGCCCCGTCGCCCCTCGTCTTCGACGGCCGCGCCGGTAGTCAGACCGCGGTTCGAGTTCTCGCCGTCCGCCGCGGACCTGCTGGTCACCAACGGCGGCGGCGGCATCTTCCGCAACAACTGGCCGCATGGCATCAACGCGCGCATCGGCCTTCGCGTCGAGAACACCGACACGCCCGGAAAGATCTACCAGATGTCGGTCGAGCATCACTTCCGCGTGGAGTCGGAGTTCCACAAGGTGCGCAACTGGGAGATGTACGCATTCCAGACCGAGGAGGAAAACCCGGCCGGCGCCAATGCCTATGCCATCGACATCGAGGATTCGAAGGACCTGCTGTTCGCGAACACGTACATGTATCGCGTGTCGCGCAACGTGCTGCCGAAGACCTACGCCATCCTGGTGCGCCGCTCCAACGGCATCGAGTTCGACAACATGAAGGTGTTCAGCCAGACGCGGCTGGCCTTCGACAACGCGGTTTACAACGAAGCCAACGGCGCATTCGTGCGCTCGCATTTCTTCACGCGCTTCGCGGTGAATGCGGGTGCGAGGGAACGGCGTGACCAGCCGGCACCGGCCTCGGTGTTCGGTGGGACGTTGCAGCTGCTGAAGAGCGGTTTCAGCAATGCGTCGGGCATGACCGTCGATGACCACGGCACGGTCTTCTTCACCGATGCGGCCAAGGGAAAAATCTATCGCTGGAACGCCGCAAAGCGTGACGCCGAGGTGCTGGCCGAGATCAAGGGCCAGCCGCAGGTGTTGGGCTTCGTCGCACCCTCGACGTTGCTGGCGATCGCGAACGAGCGCGCCGTCCATCGGTTGAGCTCGACCACGCCTGGCCCCGCCGAGGCCGTCGCGGAGACCGCGGAGGCGCTGCCGCAGACGACGCTGCTGTTACCGGTCGGTATCCACAATCAGATGTCCGTGATGCAGGACATGATGGAACGCCGCGGTTACGTGTATCGGCCGCGGAGCAATACCGCCATCGTGCATCCCGTGGCGAACGAACATCGCGGGTACTTCTACGCACCGGACAGCCGCACCGCGATCATGGCCGGCGGCACCTGGCGGCCGCTGCTGCAGAGCTCTCAGCTGGCGCCCTTCGTGCCGGCCACGTCCAACTACCTGACCAGTGAAGATGATGGCCGCACTTATCGCGTGACACTCGGTGCGGATGGCAAACTCGGCAGCACCGTCTTCAACGAGCGCGGCGGCTCGTCGGTGGTGACGGATACCGCCGGCAATGTGTACATCGCCGAAAGCCAGGTATGGATCTATGACCGCAATGGAAAGCCGTTGGGGGTGCTCGAGGTCCCCGAGCGGCCAGGTAGTTTGGCATTCGGCGGGCCCGATCGGCGCACGCTGTACATCGGCGCGCGCACGAGTCTGTATGCCATCCGCACCCGGGCGGCGGGACGCTGACCGAGGCTGCGGTCGCGACGCGCCCTGCTCCCCGACGTCTATCCAGTCCGGGCGCTTGGCTTGATCCGGGGCCGCAGCCCCGCCGGCGCGTCCTTCTAGCTACCGCGGTCGCAGCGGGCTGCGGCCAGTGTGATGCGGCTCGCATACGGCGCAGCCTGAATCGGCTTGAATGCGACCATGGCCGGCAAACCGCATCCTTCCGACTGGCGGAACGCACCCGCCTCGACCCAGCGGCTGGCGCTGCTGGCATTGGCCGGCATCATCGGCGGATTGCTTCTCGAGTTTCATTTCTCCGGAGCAATGGCCCGCGCCGTGGCGCCTACGCTCATCGCTCGCAATGCGTCGGGGGAGACTCTGCTGGCCAATGGCAGCAAGGTATTCCTGATCGATGCCGGCGAAGCGCGCACCTCGAGCCTTTCCGCAGAGGATCTCGGCTTGCGCGGGCCCATCATGTCTGTCTCTTCGGACGGCCGCGACTGGTACCTGGGTGATGACGCGACGGGCATGCTGTACCGCTGCGATCTGTCGGCGCGCCGTTGCTCGGCAGCCCTGAAGGCCGCGCAGCCCGGCGATCGCATCTTTCGCCGCGCGCACCGCGTGGCCTTCGGCGGCGGCCGCATCTTCGTCACCGATTCCGAGGCTCATCGCGTGCTCGTCTTCAAGGCGGACGGCAGCCTGGTCGGGCCGACGCGCACGCAACCGCTGCCGCTGTGCTTTCCCAATGGCATCGTCGCCGACGGAAGCGATCTCTACATCGCCGACACCAACAATTTCCGGATTGCGCGCGTGGCGCTCTCCGCGCCCGACGAAAGCGAAACCCTGCTGCGCACCCATGCGGGTGCGACGATCGCGCGCGCAAACTGCAACACGCGCAGCGTCGACCTGGCCCGGCGCGGCACGCCGGTATTGAATACCGCCATCGATTCCGCCAACACCGTGAAACGCTACGCGCGACCGCCGGCCCGCGTGGATCGCGTCTGGCCCGCGAGCCTGCTGCATACCAGCACCGGCGAATGGTGGGTCGTGCAGATGAGCGATGGCATGCGCGACGGAGACGTCATCCGCTACGGAGCCGATGGACGCACGCTCGCGCGCATCGAGCTGCCTGCCGACGCCGATCCCATAGAGCTGATCCAAGCCGGCGCAGCGGTGCTGATCAGCGATGCTCGCCTGGCTCGCGTGCACCGCGCGACGTTGCAGGGAAAGCTCGCGGGAGCGTGGGGACCCGCGGATTTTCAGCAGCAGCTCGCGGCCATCGAGTCGGAGCGCGAGGTCCAGCGCAACCTGCAGTACCTGTCGTTCGGCGTGATTGCCGCTGGCGTGCTCACGGCGTTGCTGGTGGTGATTTTCGAACTGCGCCGACAGCGGGCGGAGAAGTGGTCGGCAGCCGGCACACTCGCGCCAGTCAGCACGCCCGCGGCTCCGCTCGGTCGCGAGCCGGTCTGGGTCTCGCCGGACGCGGCGTTTCTCAAGCGCGCGGGCCGCGCGCCGTGGCTCATCGCGGCCTATACGGTCCTGTGTAGCGCCGTGCTGGTCTACTTGATGGCGGACCGGGACCTGGGCTCGCCGATCGGTCGCATCGGGGCGTTCTTTACCGGCACGCTGATACTGATTCTCGTGTTGTTCACGGCATTCATCGCCCGCAACGTTGGGCGATTGCATCGGCGGCGCATCGGCATCACGCGCGACTCGCTGAGCTATGACCCGGGCTCGGGCACTCTCGTCGAGTCACCTTGGGCGGACGTGCGGGTGAGCCGCCGTACCTTGCTGGTGGGCCGCGACCTGGTGCAGATCATCGACCCGCGAGGCCGACACCTGTATCCGCAGGCGGAGATCGAATCACAACTGCTCAGCCGGTTGTCGCCTTCGGCCTTCGTTCGCGAACCCAGGCTGATGTTCGAGGCTCTGCGGCGCGGCAATGTCGGCTTGTGGATCACCGCTGTGCTCTTCGCGTCGTACCTGGCCGTTCAGGTGCTCAGACTGACGCAGCCGGCATTGGTACAGCAGGCGACGGCGGCCTTCGTGGCCCTGTTCCGCTGACAGCTGCGGCACTTTATCCCGCTCAGTTGCCCACCCCGGACGGCAGGTCCCGCCCGCGTAGCCCTCTCCTACACTGGCGCCATCACGCGCTGATGGCGCTGAATTGGCACTTGTGAGGCAATCCGCGACGTACCCGCGCAGACGCCAACTCCAAGGAGACCTCGTGACCATCAAGGACATCGGCCCGCAGCCGCAATCGTTCGACCTCGAGCACGCGACGCTCGAAAACGAGAACTACCGTACCGTGGTCTGGAGCGGCCGATACCTGCAGGTCACCTTGATGTCGATTCCCGTCGGCGGGGACATCGGGCTCGAAGCGCATCCGGACACCGACCAGTTCCTGCGCCTGGACGGCGGGCGTGGCCGCTTGCAGATGGGCCCCGCCAAGGATCAGCTCCTGTTCGACAAGGAAGTGTCGGACGGCTGGTGCATCCTCGTGCCCGCGGGCACCTGGCACAACGTCACTAACATCGGCGATGAGCCGATGCAGATCTACGCGATCTACGCGCCGGCGCATCACAAGCCCGGCAAGATCCACCAGAGTTTCGACGAGGGCGAGGCTGACCAGGATGACCAGCCGGCGGATTGGTCCGTGCAGCCACCCGTCTCACGGCCCGACAAGCACGGCTGAATGCTGCAGCATCTCGGAGTGGTTTCCGACACAGCGCAGAACATCTTGTCGCGTACAGACAAGTGGGTTTGAATGCAGAACCTCCCTCTGCACGGGCTCGCCAACGATGCCGATTTCACGTCGCCGTTTCACGTCCCTGGCCGCCGCCGTCACCGCACTGACCATTCGCTCGGGGGCCGTGCATGCTGCGGCTCGCGAGTCGGGATTGAAGGACGCATTCAAGGGCGATTTCCTGGTGGGCACGGCAATCAACCGGCGCACGCTGGAGGACTCCGATTCCACACAACGCGACTTGATCGCCCGCGAGTTCAACTCGATCACCGCGGAAAACTGCATGAAATGGGTGCAGATTCATCCTGACGACGATCGTTGGAACTGGGCGCCGGCGGACCAGTTCGTGGATTTTGGTACGAACCATGGCATGCATATCGTCGGACACACGCTCGTGTGGCACTCGCAGGTGCCGAGATCCGTTTTCCTCGATGAGAGTGGAAATCCCGTTTCCAAGGAGCGCCTGACGGCGCGAATGGAGAACCATATCGCCACGGTCGTCGGGCGATATCGCAACCGGATCGGCATTTGGGACGTGGTCAACGAAGCCATCGACGAGGATGAGAAAGGCTGGCGCCAGACGCAGTGGCTGAAGATTCTCGGCCCCACCTACATGGAAAGAGCCTTTCAGCTCGCGCATGACGCCGACCCCAAGGCGCATCTCATCTATAACGACTACAACGAGCACAACCCCGGCCGACGCAACTTCCTCGCAGAGCGGATTCGCGACTACAAGCGCCGCGGCATCCCTATTCACGGCGTCGGATTCCAAGGGCACATCGGCCTCGACTATCCGGACTTGCGCGAATACGAGGCCAGCATCGAAGCGATCGCCGCGCTGGGTTTGAAGGTGCACGTGACCGAACTCGAAATCGATGTGTTGCCGCGGCCATCGGCCTTCACCGGCGCCGAGATCTCGGCCGTCGAGAAATACGCCGACAAACTCAATCCCTATGTCGACGGGTTGCCGAAAGAAGTGGAGCAGCAGCAGATCGATCGCTACAAGCGGTTCTTCGAACTACTGCTCAAGCATCGCGACAAGATTCAGCGGGTCACTTTCTGGGGCATGCACGACGGCGAGTCGTGGAAGAACAATTTCCCGGTGCGCGGCCGGACCAACTATCCGCTGCTGTTCGATCGGAAGCTGAACAGGAAGCCGGCTTACGATGCCGTCGCCGCCCTGGGTCGCCGCTGACAGCCGGGGCGCCGGCGACGCGCAACCTTATGGTTGCACTTTACTCCCGCGCGGTCTATAACGTGCAACCTTCAGGTTGCACATGGAAGCCATCATGCAGACCGACCGAATCGAGAAGAAAATTGTGTTGCGCGCCACTCGCGAACGAGTGTGGCAGGCGATCTCCGACTCCTCGCAATTCGGCCGGTGGTTCGGCGTGACATTGCAAGGGCCTTTCGTCGCGGGCCAGCGCGTCGCAGGACACATCACGCCGACCCAAGTCGACCCGGAAGTCGCCAGGATGCAGGAACCGTGGGCCGGCGTGGCCTGCGACTTCCATGTCGAGCGCATCGAACCCATGACTCATTTTTCGTTTCGATGGCATCCGGGCGGCGACGCGGTCCAGCCAGGCACCCCCGAAGAGCAGATGACCACCGTCACTTTCACACTGGCAGACGCTCCCGAAGGCACGCTGCTGATGATCACCGAGAGTGGCTTCGATCGCGTACCGCTCGAGCGTCGCGCCAAAGCCTTCGCGGACAACGAAGGCGGGTGGGAAATGCAGACCCGCCTCATCGCGAAATTCCTGGTTCTGCCGGCGAATGGTTAGCTCGCCGGGGCACGCACGTGGGGCGTTCGCCGACGCCGCACCCGTGTTTGCGGCGCTCGGGGATGAAACCCGGCTGCGCATCGTGGCGCATCTGTGTCGCGAGGGGCCGGCCTCGATCGCCCGATTGACGGGCAGCGCAGACGTGTCGCGACAGGCCGTCACCAAACATCTGCGCGCGCTCGAGGATGCGGGTCTGGTGCGCAGCGACCGCGACGGACGGGAATGCATCTGGCGATTGCAGACCCGCCGCCTGGCGCAGGTGCAGCGATATCTCGATCAAATCTCCCTGCAATGGGACGGCACGCTCCAGAGGCTGCGAGTCTTCGTCGAGAGCTCCGACTGAATGGCGCGCTGATCCGCTACCGATGGTGCGCGACTGTTCCTCGACTCAGATCGCCGCCAGGATGTCATTCAGGGTCTTGCTCGGCCGCAGCGCCGCCGCGGCCTTGGCGTCGTCAGGCTGGTAGTACCCGCCGACGTCCGTCGCCTTGCCCTGCACTGCCAGCAGCTCGGCGACGATTTGACCCTCGGAAGCGACCAGCTTCTGCACGACCGGCTCGAAGATGGCGGCGAGTTCGGCATCGGCAGTTTGCGTCGCCAGGGCCTGCGCCCAGTAAAGCGCCAGGTAGAAATGCGAGCCGCGATTGTCGATGGTGCCGAGTTTGCGGCCAGGCGACTTGTCGGTTTCGAGGAAGCGGCCGTTGGCCTGGTCCAGCGTGTCGGCAAGCACCTTGGCGCGTTCATGCCGGGCCACGATGCTCAGGTGCTCGAAGCTCGCGGCCAGCGCGAAGAACTCGCCGAGGCTGTCCCACCGCAGGTAGTTTTCCTGCAGGAACTGCTCGACATGCTTGGGCGCGGAACCGCCGGCGCCGGTCTCGAACAGTCCGCCGCCATTCATGAGCGGGACGATCGACAGCATCTTGGCGCTGGTGCCCACTTCGAGAATGGGGAACAGGTCGGTGAGATAGTCACGCAGCACGTTGCCGGTGACGCTGATGGTGTCCTGGCCCGCCTTGAGGCGCAGAAGCGTGGCTTCGCAGGCCGCGGCCGGCGGCAGAATCTTGAGATCCAGCCCGGTCGTGTCGTGGTCCTTCAGGTATTTCTCGACCTTGGCGATGATCTGCGCATCATGCGCGCGGGCCTTGTCCAGCCGGCGCGACGAAGGTCTTGTTGTGCGAGCCGTATTCCTCGGCGGCCTGGGCCATGAGGCCGACATTGGGCACGGTGCCCATGGTCTTCGGATCGAAGGCGCCATGCTGCTTGCAGAAATCGATGGTGGCCGAGTAGATCCCCGCATATGAACTGTCCGGGATCACGCACAGCGCGTCCTGCAAATTGCCCGCGGTGTCGTACATCTTGCCGCCCGCGCGGATCATGGCCGGCATCGAGGCGTCGATGATCACGTCCGAAGGAACGTGCAGATTGGTGATGCCCTGGTCGGAATTCACCATGGCCACGGTGGGGCCGGCCGCGAAAGCGGCCTTGATGTCCGCTTCGATGGCCGACTTCTGATCGGCGGGTAGTTTGGCGATCTTCTCGAGCAGATCGCCGAAGCCATTGTTGAGGTCAACGCCGAGCGTGGCGAAGGTCCCGCCGTGGCGGGCGAACAAGTCCTTGAAGTACGCGCGGACGGCATGGCCGAACAGCACCGGGTCCGACACCTTCATCATCGTGGCCTTGAGGTGCAGCGAGAAGAGCACGCCGTCCCGGCGGGCGCGCTCGATCTGCTGCTCATAGAACGCGACGAGCGCGGCCTTGCGCATGAACGTGGCGTCGAGGATCTCCCCGGCCTTGAGGGCGAGCTTGGGCAGCAGCACCTTGGGCTCTGCGCCGCCGGCCGCAACGAACTCGATCCGCGCGTTGGCGGCGGCGGCCAGCGTGATGCTCTTCTCGTTGGAGAAGAAGTCATCCTTGCCCATGGTCGCGACGGCGGTCTTCGAAGTGGACTCCCACTTGCCCATGGAATGCGGGTGGGCGCGGGCGTAGTCCTTCACGGCCTTGGGCGCGCGGCGGTCCGAATTTCCCTCGCGCAGCACCGGGTTCACGGCCGAACCCTTCACCTTGTCGTAGCGCGCCTTGGCGTCCTTCTCGGCGTCGTTGGCAGGCACTTCCGGGTAGTCCGGCACGGCGTACCCATGGGCCTGCAGCTCGGCGATGGCTTCCTTGAGCTGCGGCACCGATGCCGAGATGTTCGGCAGCTTGATGATGTTGGCCTCGGGCTTGAGCGTCAGTGCGCCTAGCTCGGCGAGATGATCGGGCTGCTTCTGATTCGCAGGCAGCCGATCGGCGAAGGCAGCCAGGATGCGCGCGGCGACCGAGATGTCGCGGGTCTCCACCTGGACACCCGCGTGCTTCGTGAAGGCTTTCACGATGGGCAAGAGCGAGTACGTGGCGAGGGCGGGAGCTTCGTCGGTCTTGGTATAGATGATGGTGGGCTTCACGAGAATTTGTTGCGTAGGGTGACGGGCGGAGATATCGGGACGCATTCTACCCCGCGCCGCGCATTGCTGCGGGCGGCACTCAGGCTGACTCCGGTACTGCTTCGGGATATGCTGATCCGCGGTCTAACCGTACCCATTGGGTCTGCTGGCGAAAAGGAGTGCTCATATGAAGAAGCTCATCTTGATCGTGGCCCTGATGAATGGCGGCGTGGCTTTCGGATATTCCGAACCCGGCGCGGCGTCAGCCGGAGCATCGGCTTCCACGCCGGACGAAGAACAACAGCAGATCGTCGTCGAGGCCTGGCGTCGCGATCGGGCGCTGGATGCATTCCTGAGCGGCGATTTCGCCACCGCAGAAGTCGAGTTCCGGAAGAACAAGGCCTGTATCCGCCGCGTCGCCTTGCAGCAGGAAGCCGCGTTCAGGGAAGGCCTGGTCGAAGCCGACAGATCTTCGATGCGTGGTGCGGCGGCCGATCCCGGCATTCACCATCTGCCGCAGAACCCCGACCAGATCCGCGAGCGCACCTGCCACAACAAGGAATGGCAGATCTACATGATCGGGCTCTCGCAGATCACTACCGGGTGGCCCTGCTGGAGCTCATGGACGGGAACGTGGAGAAAGCCAATCGCCGCCTGGCTCATCTGGTCGATGTGCAGCGTCGCTGCGATGCCAAGGGCGCCCGGTGCGAGCTCCATGGGGATCTGGACGAGGCAACCAGCTACCTGGCGCACGCGGTCGCGAGTGCGCAGCGGGAAAGAAGTCGTTAGCACGCTTGAAGCAGACCACGGGCTACGAACGCGGCATCGAAGCGTGAGGCGGTCGCGGCGCTGGGTCGCGGCTGAGGGAGCGACCTGGATCTTATCGCAGCGTCAGCTTGAAGATCGTGCCGCTGGGGAAAAGGCCGTCATAGAGAGTCGTGCCATAGAAAGCGCCGTCGCTTCCCTGGATCACACCACCCTCAGGATGGCCGGGTTCCACATTGGCCTCACCAAACGAATATAGCGTGGTCTTGCTTCCATCGAGCCCGATCCGAAACACCGTGCCTTGCGAACCTCGTGGGCCGTCGCCTCCTGATACCGTTGAACCATAGATGTTGCCATCAGCGCCCATCGTCAAGTTTGGCGATGGGCCATATCCCTGCTGTACGGAGGTGAGCGCGAATGCATGCACTGTCGTGATTTCGCCCGCCAGGGTGATTCGGAAAATGGTCCCGCAGCCATTTGTGGACAGGCACTCGCCGCCACCGCCCGATGGAGTGGTCCCATACAAGGCGCCGTCGCCGGCCTGTATCAGCGCTCCCATCGGCGCTATCCCGTCCTGCGTGGACGAACCGAATGAATGCAGAAACGTGACCTCACCTGCCGGTGTCATCCGGTAGACCGTGCCGCAGTTGTTGATGCCTCCGGACATACCGCAGTTATTGGCGCCACCGGTGATGGTCGTTCCATAGAAATTTCCGTCGCTGGCTTCGATGGGCGGGTGCATCGGTTCCACCCCATCGGTGATCGAGCCACCGAAGGAATACAGCTGCGTCACGACGCCGTCCGGCGTCATGCGGAAGATCGTGCCGCAGTTTCCACCAGCCACCGGAATCTGGAAGCAATGGTTCGTGCCGCCATTCGTGGTAACGCCGTAGAAGTTGCCATCGCTGGCCTCGGTGAGCCCGCCAAAAGGGACGTAGCCTTCGTCCGGTGCGCCGAAGGAATGCAACACGGTGTAATCGCCGTTGAGCGTTATGCGGAAAATCGTCCCGCCACCACCATATTCGCCACCCAGCGCGGTGACGCCATACAAGGCGCCGTCCTTGCCTTGTATCAAGCGGCCGCTCGCGGCAAACCCATCATTCGGCATGGAACCGAATGAATACAAGACGGACTTCTCGCCTGCCGGCGTCATCTTGAAGATCACCCCGCAGTAGCGCGACTCGCCCGGCGGACACGCTAACTTTCCACCCGAGAGGGTAGTGCCGTAAAAGTTGCCGTCACTGGCCTGCAGAAGCGGGCCATTGGGTTGCGTGCCGCCGCCGCCACCTGCGAGTGCGTCGTTCCGAAAGCGATAGAGGAAAACGACGTCCGCGAGTGGCGCTGGCGCGGGTGGTGGCGGTGGCGGTGGAGGCGGTGGCGGCGGAACGGTGGTGGGCGGTGGTCCGTTCGACGAGCCTTCTCGTCCGTCGCCTCCCCCGCATCCCGTAAGCGCGACGAGCAAGCTCAGGGTGGATAGCGCGGCCCGCACACTCACTCAACTACTCCCACTCGATCGTGGCCGGCGGCTTCCCCGAGATGTCGTACACCACGCGCGAGATGCCCTTCACCTCGTTGACGATGCGCCGCGAGCACACATCGAGGAAGTCGTACGGCAGCCGCGCCCAGTGCGCGGTCATGAAGTCGATGGTCTCCACGGCACGCAGGCTCACCACGTAGTCATAGCGTCGGCCATCACCCATCACACCCACGCTCCGCACGGGCAGGAACACCGCAAACGCCTGTGACGTCTTGTCGTAGAGATCGTGGCGGCGCAGTTCTTCGATGAAGATGTGATCCGCCTGGCGCAGAAGGTCCGCATAGTCCTTGCGCACCTCGCCCAGGATGCGCACACCCAGGCCAGGGCCCGGGAACGGATGGCGATACACCATCTCGCGCGGCAAGCCGAGCTCGACACCGAGCTTGCGCACTTCGTCCTTGAACAACTCGC
Organism: Steroidobacteraceae bacterium; assembly: GCA_029266835.1. Taxonomy (GTDB): domain Bacteria; phylum Pseudomonadota; class Gammaproteobacteria; order Steroidobacterales; family Steroidobacteraceae; genus CADEED01. The sequence continues at coordinate 67,812 of JAQSWD010000005.1, read as the reverse complement.
GCAGCGGCTCTACGAGTTTCATGCGCATGTTCGGCGGCAGGCCACCCACGTTGTGGTGGCTCTTGATCACGTGTGCCTTGCCGGTCTTGCTGCCCGCGGACTCGATGACATCCGGGTAGATAGTGCCCTGCGCCAGCCAGTCCACGCCCTCGAGCTTGTGCGACTCCTCGTCGAACACCTTCACGAACTCGGCGCCGATGATCTTGCGCTTGCGCTCGGGGTCGTTCTCGCCGCGCAGCGCGTCGAGGAAGCGTTTCTCGGCATCCACGCGGATGACCTTGACGCCGAGATTGCGGGCGAAGATCTCCATGACGGCGTCGCCTTCGTTCAGGCGCAGCAGGCCATGGTCCACGAACACGCAGACCAGCTGATCGCCGATGGCCTTGTGCAGCAGCGCAGCGACCACCGAGGAATCCACGCCGCCGGAAAGGCCCAGCAGCACCCTGCCCTTGCCCACCTGCGCGCGCACGCGCGCGATCGCGTCTTCGATGATGTTGCCCACGCTCCACAGCGGTTCGCAGGCGCAGATCTCGCGCACGAAGCGCTCGAGCAGCACCTTGCCCTGCAGCGTGTGCGTGACTTCGGGATGGAACTGCACGGCGTAGAACTTGCGCGATTCATCGGCCATGGCGGCCAGCGGCGCATTGCCGGAGCTGGCGATGGCGGTGAAACCGGGCGGCAGGGAATCCACCTTGTCGCCGTGGCTCATCCACACGTCGAGCACGCCGCGGCCCTGCCCATCCTGGCGGTCGAACACGCCATCGAACAGCTTGTTGGCCGAGACGCTGGTGACTTCGGCGTAGCCGAACTCGCGCTTGTTGGACGTGACCACGCGGCCACCCAGCTGCTGCGCCATGGTCTGCATGCCGTAACAGATGCCCAGCACGGGCACACCGAGTTCGTACACGGCCTGCGGCGCGCGCGGCGGCTCCTTGTCGGTGACCGACTCGGGTCCGCCCGAGAGGATGATGCCCTTGGGCTTCCACTTGCGAACATCGTCGCTGGTGATGTCCCAGGGCAGGATCTCGCAGTAGACGCCGAGCTCGCGCACGCGGCGCGCGATCAACTGCGTGTACTGCGCGCCGAAATCGAGGATCAGGACGCGCGAGGAGTGGATGTCGGTTTGCGGATTCGTCGCGGGGGCCACAGCGCTGCTCATTGAATTTGCCTCAAAATTTTTTGGCGCCGTGCGCCACCCCACGCGTTTTCGGCGACCTCAGGAAACGCGGTAGTTCGGTGCTTCCTTGGTGATCTGCACGTCGTGCACATGGCTCTCGCGCATGCCCGCGCCCGTGACGCGCACGAACTTGGGCCGCGAGCGCATTTCCGAAATGCTCTTGCTGCCCGTGTAACCCATGGCCGCGCGCAGGCCTCCGGCCAGCTGATGCAGGATGGACACGAGGCTGCCCTTGTAAGGCACGCGCCCTTCGACGCCTTCCGGCACCAGCTTCTCGAGTTCCGAAGCCGTGTCCTGGAAATAACGGTCCGCCGAGCCGTGACGCTCGCTCATGGCGCCCAGCGAGCCCATGCCGCGATATGACTTGTATGAACCGCCCTGGTAGAGCTCGACCTCTCCCGGGGACTCTTCCGTGCCGGCGAACAGGCCGCCGATCATGATGGCATCCGCGCCGGCGACGATGGCCTTGGCGATATCACCGCTGAAGCGGATGCCACCGTCCGCGATGACGGGCACCTGGTTCTCCACGGCGCCTGCCACGTTCGAGACCGCGGAAATCTGCGGCACTCCGACACCAGCCACGATTCGCGTGGTGCAGATGGAGCCGGGGCCGATACCCACCTTGATACCATCCACGCCGGCCTTCACGAGATCGCGCGCGGCGTCCGCCGTGGCGACGTTGCCGCCGATGATCTGCAGGTCACCGTACCTGGCCTTGATCTTGCGGATGGTGTCTAGCACGCCCTTGGAGTGGCCGTGGGCGGTGTCCACGACGACGACGTCCACGCCGGCTTCACGCAGCGCCGCGACGCGCTCCATCGTGTCCGCCGCGGTGCCCACAGCCGCGCCCACGCGCAGGCGGCCGGAGGGATCCTTGCAGGCGCGGGGGAATTCCTTGGCCTTCTGGAAATCCTTCACGGTGATCATGCCGCGCAGTTCCTGGTCGCCGTTCACCACCAGCACCTTCTCGATGCGGTGCTTGTGCAGCAGCAGGAGCACCTCTTCCTTCGGCGCGTTCTCGCGCACAGTGACCAGGCGTTCCGCGGGTGTCATCACCGAGGACACGGGCGCGTCGAGCTTCTCTTCGAAGCGCAGATCGCGGTGCGTGACGATGCCCATCACCCTCGAACCCTGCACCACCGGTACGCCCGAGATGCCCTTCGATCTAGTTAGTTCGATGACCTGGCGGATGGTCATCTCGGGAGGCACCGTGATCGGATCGCGGATCACGCCACTCTCGAACTTCTTGACGCGGGCGACTTCGGCGGCCTGGCCGTCGACGGTCATGGACTTGTGGATGATGCCGATGCCGCCTTCCTGGGCCATGGTGATGGCGAGGCGGGCTTCGGTGACGGTGTCCATGGCGGCGGACACCAGCGGCAGATTGAGCTTGATGCCCTTGGTGAGACGCGTTCCGAGGTCTACTTCGCGCGGCAGGATTTCCGAATAAGCCGGGACTAAGAGAACGTCGTCGAAGGTCAACGCTTCTTCAAGAATTCGCATGGGAGTGTCAGGGGGTAGCCGACGATGCGGGATTGTACGCATCACGCCCGCCCGGGTAAACCGCCTCTCGCCGGTTTCACCATTCCCAGCGATCGAGCGCTTCGACAATGGCCGCGGCCTGCCGGCGCTTGCCCTCCTCGTGGAAAAAGCCGAAGAAATGCGGCGCGCCCTCGACGCTGACCAGCGTGATCGGGCTGCCCGACTCGCGATATTTCCCGGCGAATCTCGCCATGTCGGCATGGGGGCAGAACTCATCCGCCGTGCCGTGTACCGCGAGGATGGGCGGCCCGCCCGGCCGCACGCGCGCGATGGGCGACAGGTCGGCGGGGTCTCGGGAGGCGCCCACGGACTTCCGGAAGTAGCCATCCGACGCCTCGCTCAGCGGATCGGCGCACGCGCCGCTCACGACCACCGCGGCGGGGCGTGCGGAACGCTCTGCGGTCGCGTTGTCGGCGGACGCGGGCGCTGCGCCGCGCGTGGCTAACAACAGCGCCACCGACGCGCCCGAGGAAAACCCGGCGACGCCGATGCGGCGCGCGTCCACGCCCATCTTTCGCGCGTTCGCGCGAACGAAGGTGTACGCGGCGGCCGCGTCCGTCACCTGGTCGGCGTCGCGATCGAAGCGGTTGCCCGTCGTGAGTTCCACGGCGACCACCGTGACGCCCGCATCGAGCAGCGCGCGCGTCGTCACAGGCGAGTGCCACCACGTGCCCTCGGTAGCCGAGCCGCCGTGCAGCCATAACATGGCCGGTGCGGGCCGGGCGCGCGGACGCGCAGGTTGCAGGACATGGAGTCGCAGCGGAACGCCGCTCACGGTGCGATATTCGAAGGTGCGGACACCCGCCGCGTGAGCGCGATCCGCGGCGATCGCCTGCGCGATGCGCTGCGCGAATTCGGGCGGCGGCGATTTCGCTCGCCAGCCGCCGATGGCCTGCTCGATGCCCGCGGCTCCGTCGTCCTCTACGTGCTGTGCGATGAGGTCGGTGGCCTTTCGCATCCAGAGCGTTGCGTCCGGCAACGCCTCGTCCAGCGCGCGCAATTTGGCGCGCAACCAGCGGGCATCGCCCCGCGCAAGATCCTCGTCGGCGGCGAGATGCCTGCGAGCCGAGGCCTGCAATCGCGCGTCGACGAAGTCCCGGACTTCGCGGAATTCCCAGAGGCGCGAATCGATGCGCGGCAACGCGTCGAGGACTTGCGCGAGGTCGGGATCGGCCTCGATCTGCGCGTCGTCCGACTCGCGCCAATGGAAGAAGGGATACATCACGCGGCCCTGCGCATACTGGAACTGCAGCTTCGTGAGGGCGTCGGGCCTGGCCGCGTCATCCGGAAGGGCTTCTCTCGAACGCTGCCACCGCCGCTCCCATTCGGCGACGAACTCCGCGCGCGGTTTTTGCGCGAGCCCGAGCATCGCCGCTGGCGTGAGTGCCTCGTCGGATAGTGGCGTCCCGGCAGCCAGAGCCATCGAACACGCCAATAGAAGCGCTACCGCGAACCCCTTTCTGATCATGCAGTCCTCCCTCTGGCCGCAAGTATGCCGGGGCCCGATGGCCATGGCCCATAGCGATGGCTACGCGATGGCCCATACGCGATGGCTTACAATGGCCGCGTGAGCCCCTCCGACGATCTACCGCTGTTCCCCGCTCAGTCCGTCGGTGCCACTCGCGACGTCTACACCGTCTCGCGGCTCAATAAAGAAGTGCGGCTCCTTCTGGAATCGGGTTTGCCCGTCCTCTGGCTGGAAGGGGAATTGTCGAATTTTGCCGCACCCGCCTCTGGCCATTGGTATTTCTCGCTGAAGGACGCCCAGGCGCAGGTGCGCTGCGCGATGTGGAGGCAGCGCAATTCCCTGCTGCGATTCCGGCCCAAGGAGGGCATGCACGTACTCGCGCGGGCGCGCGTCGGCCTTTACGAGCCGCGCGGCGAATATCAGCTCATCGTCGAACATCTCGAAGAGGCTGGAGAAGGCGCGCTCAAGCGAGAGTTCGAAAAGCTCAAGACCAGGCTGGCCGCCGAAGGCCTTTTCGCCGCGGAACGAAAGCGGCCACTGCCTGCGGTTCCGCGGCGCATCGGCGTGGTCACATCGCCCACCGGCGCGGCCATTCACGACATATTGAGAGTACTCCGGGCGCGTTTCCCGGCCGCCGCGGTGCTCATCTATCCCACCGCCGTGCAAGGCGCGGCCGCCGTGCCAGAGATCGTGCGTGCCATCGAGGCCGCTTCGCGGCGCCGGGAGTGCGACGTGCTCATCGTCGCCCGGGGTGGCGGATCACTGGAGGATCTCTGGTGTTTCAACGATGAACGCGTCGCGCGCGCCATTGCCGCGTCTCGCGTGCCCACCATCTCCGGCGTGGGCCATGAAGTGGACGTGACCATCGCGGATTTCGTCGCGGACGTGCGCGCCCCCACGCCTTCGGCCGCGGCACTGGCCGCGGTGCCCGACAAGGCCGCGTGGCTGGAAATGCTTGCGCAGTTCCAGGTGCGATTCGCGGCTTCCATGGGGCGCGCGGTGCGCGCCCAGGCGCTGGCGCTGGGCGGCTTGTCGCAGCGCCTGCAGGTGTCGCATCCCGGCGCGCGACTGGCGCAACACGCGCAGCGCCTCGACGACCTCGACATGCGGTTACGCTCCGCCTTGCGCGGCAGCCTGCTTCACCAGCGCCAACGGCTCGAGAATCTCGGCACGCGGATGTGGCGAGAGAATCCACGGCATCGCCTGGAGGTGCTGTGCGCTCGAGCCGCGACGCTGCGACAGCGCATGGTCACGGCCTTCGCCGGTAGTTTGGGGAAACTCGAACAGCGCCTGGCCTTGTCCGCGCGCACGCTGGATGCCGTGAGCCCGCTGGCGACGATCGGCCGCGGATTCGCCGTGGTCACCCGCGTCGACAACGGCAAACTTCTGCGAGACGCGTCACAGGCCCCCGCGGGAACCGAGATCGAAGCGCGCCTGTCGAAAGGAAGATTGCGTGCGACGGTCTACAAGCAGGTGACGGATGAAGATGCGTAGTTCCCTGGTTCACGTGTTCGCGTGGCTGTTGCTCGCGGCGCCCGCCGCGTACGCGGCCGGGTTCGTCGCACCGCGGGTCTCGGCCGTGCCCGGCGGAGTGGTCACTTTCAACATACCCGGCAGCGCTGACGAGAAGCCCGTGGTGAAACATGCCGATCGCGCCGCGATGGTGGTGCGCCAGGGCGACGGGTGGCTGGCCATCGTGGGCATATCGCTGGACGTGGAACCCGGCGAACGAAGCGTGGACGTGGAGCAACCCGGTCGGGATGCGCGCAAAATTTCCTTCCAGGTGCTGCCCAAGCAATATCGCACGCAGCAGCTCAAGGTGGCGCCCGCGATGGTGAACCCTTCGCCGGAGAACGAGGAGCGCATTGCAAGGGAAAGCGAGAAGGTGCGCGCCGCGCTCGCGAGCTTTTCTCCTGATACTCCGGCCACGTTGCGCCTGTCGCAGCCCGTGCCGGGCCCACGCTCCAGCTCCTTCGGCTTGCGCCGGGTGTTCAATGGCGAATCGCGCCGGCCGCACAGCGGCATGGACATCGCCGCCCCCACGGGCACGCCCATCAAGGCGCCGCTGGCCGGCAGGATCGTCGACATCGGCGAGTATTATTTCAACGGCGGCAACGTGATCATCGATCACGGCCAGGGCCTCACAACCATGTACTGCCATCTCTCGAAGATCCGCGTCGAGGTGGGCCAGGAAGTGAAGCTGGGCGACGTCATCGGCGACGTCGGCGCCACGGGCCGCGTCACCGGGCCGCATCTGCATTGGGGCGTGGCGCTGAGTGGCACCATGGTGGATCCGGCGCTGTTCCTCGCACCTCCACCGCCGCAGAAAAAGCCGGCCACGCCGGCCGCCGATCGGAAAAAGTGACCGATTGACCCGCGCGAGGTCTTACCGGGCCGCCGCCGCTGCGCAGCAGAATGTCGGACGTTGCCGCGGTCTTCGCGACGCCGCGCGCGTTCCGGAACCCGCGCGCCGGTAGTTCGTCCGTTCAGACGAACTACCCATATCGGAGAACGTTATGAAAACCCCACTCATGGTGCTCTGCTCCGCCGCCCTGCTCGCGACCGCCACCGTTTCCGCGCAAGCCGGGGAATCGGATTCCCGCGGCGAGAAAAAGGACATGTTCGCCACCCTGGACAGCGATTCCGACGGCCAGCTGAGCAAGGAAGAAGCCGCCAGCCACGAAGGCCTGAACAGCAGCTTCACGATGATCGACCGCAATTCGGACGGCTACATCAGCAAGGGTGAATTCCGCCGCAATGTCCGCACCAAGCCGGACCGCTGATTCTCGAAAAAAAGGGGACGGACTCGCGTCCGTCCCCGACTCTCGCTACTTGCCGATTCAGCCTCACCAGTTCAGGTTGAGTGTGTACTTGCCGTTGGTCGCGCCCGTTCCGCCGCTCCAGCGCGTCACCCGGATGTAGCGCGTGATCGCGCTGCTGCCCGAGTTGGTCACGGAGACAGTGTCCGTCTGACCCGTGCCTCTTTCGCTGCTGCCGATCAACGAGCCATTGCTGTTGTACACGTACAGGTCGTAGTCAGACGTGGCATTGGGGACCAACGTCGATACCAGCGTACGTCCGGCGGGCAGTGTCACCCGGTAATAGTCGGTGTCGGACGTGCTGCCGATCACGCCGGCCACGGTGCTGTTGTCCGTCGACACCAGCTGGGACGCCGAGCGCGAGTTGTTAGGCTCGACCTCGGCGATGGTGCCCGGCGGATCCGGCGGAGTGGTATTCCCCAGCGCCGCATCGACGGCCGCGTTGGCGTTGACGATGCCCGAGCCGCACTGCGAGCATGTCGCCGGGAACGGTCGCGCCGTGCTCTGCAGGATGGACGTCACCTGGTCCGGCGTGAGCGTCGACTTCGCCGCGAGCATGAGCGCCACCACGCCCGACACATGCGGCGTGGCCATGGACGTGCCGTTGTACAGCGCGTAGCTGTCGGAACCCGGCGTGGTCGTGCCGGTATTCAGCGTCGACAACACGCTGTTGGCGCCGCCGCTGCCGCCGGGCGCGGCCACTTCCACGGTGGCGCCGTAGTTGGAGTACGAGGCCTTGCCGCCGTTGCGCCCGGTAGCGGCGACGGTGACTACACCCGAGCAATTCGCGGGTGAATCCTGCGACGCATTGTGGTTGTAGTTGCCCGCCGCGACGATGACCGATGCGCCGCGCGAACGCGCCGAATTGATGGCGTTCTGCGTGGTGTTATCGCAGGGGCCGATACCTCCCAGCGAGATGCTCAGCACCTTCGCGGGGTTGGCATTCGCCGGCACGCCGGACACGCTGCCGCCCGAGCTCCACACGATGGCATCGGCGATGTCGGAGGTATAACCGCCGCACTTGCCGAGCACGCGTGCCGGGACGACTTTCGCGCCGAACGCCACGCCCGCCACGCCATTCGTATTGTTGGTCACCGCGGCAATGGTTCCCGCGACATGTGTGCCGTGCCAGCTCGAGGCTTCGAAGGTAGCCGGGTCGCCCGGCGCGCATTCACCCGCGTTGATCCAGTCGCCCGGATCGCGCGCGTCACTGTCGCGCCCATTGCCGTCGTTGGAGACGAATGTGTCGCTGATGAAGTCGTAGCCTTGCAGGATGTTGGCGTTGAGGTCCGCATGCGGCCGATAGCCGGTGTCGATGACCGCCACCACCACGCCCGCGCCCGTGGACTTGTCCCAGGCGGCCGGCGCGTTGATGCCGCCGGTGGTCTCGAAGTAGTGCCACTGCTCGTTGTAGCGCGTGTCGTTGGGCGTGAGCGTGTGCCGCATGATGCGGTCGGGCTCGGCATATTCCACGTTCGGGTCGCTGGCGGCGATGTCGGCCGCGAGTCGCCTGGCCTCGTCGAGGCTGAGCCGGCGATCGGCCCTGAGCACCTGGGAACCGAGTCCCGTCGCGCGAACGTGCGTCAGCGCCACGCCGCTGCGCGCCGCCGATGCCTCGGTGGCATTCATCTGCTTGGTCTGCTCGATCCCGGACAACAAGCCGCCGCTGCGATACTTGACGATGATGCGATCGGTGAAGTTCGCGTCGGCGGCCGAAGCCGCGGAAGCGCACATCAACAGGCCGATGGCGAGCGAGAGGCGCGCGCCTCCCTTGGTAGATAGGCGAATCATAGATCTCCCTTTGCGATTTGGTTGGCGGGGAGACCGGCAGAAACCAGTTGAGATTGGAGGCTGGTGGGCGAGAACCGGCCCACGTCAACCTGCGCTGTGACGACGTGCATCCTGCACCGCTCCTGTCCGCGCCAACGGCCCTGCGGCCGCGACGCTCAACTAACTTCTGCAGGATCTTCCCGGTCGTCGTTGCCGTCCGTGGCTGACCTGCGCGTGATTCGAACGCTAGGCGCGTAGCGGTGACAATGCAAGCGATTGAAAATTTTCCATGGCGGATGTCGATCCGTCGTTCACGACTGTCGGCAATCGTCCACAGAAAAGCTCTGACGGGTTGTCATGATTGCGCTGCGTGACACGACGGTGTACGCGGGCGACAGCGATTGAATGTAAGCGCTATCCAGCCCTGCGGCCTCGCTACCCGCGGCGGCGCGCGCAGTTATTTCTTCTTGGCGGGGCGCTTCGCGCGGTCTTTGGCGATGCGCCGGTCTCGACGCTCTTTCTGCGATGTCTTCAAGCCGCGCTTTTCCTTAGGCTTGTCCTTGAGGAAAGGATTCACGTCGCTGCGGAATTCCACCGCCACGGGCGTGGCGAACAGATCGAAACGCTCGCGAAACACGTTCGCCAGGTAGCGCTTGTACGACTCGGGCACATGCGCCGCCTGGCTGCCGTGCACGATGATGCGCGGCGGATTGCGTCCACCCTGGTGCGCGTAGCGCAGCCGGATGCGCCGCCCGCGGACGATGGGGGGCTGGTGCTGCACCATCGCCGCCTCCATGCACTTGGTGAGCTCCGGCGTCTTCATCTGGCGCATCGCTGCCTCGTAGGCGCGGATCATCGAATGCACGAGGTTGCCGACGCCGGTGCCGTGGCGCGCGCTCACGAAATGCACGGGCGCGAACGGGATGAAATCGATCTTCAGCGTGAGCAGGCGCTTGATCTCTTCGCGCTGGTCGTTGGGAATGTTGTCCCACTTGTTCACGGCGAGGATCAGCGCGCGGCCGCGGCTCAGGGCGAGACCCAGTACGCTCGCGTCCTGCTCGCCGATGGAATCCTGCGCGTCCACCACCATGGTGACCACGTGCGCCTCGGCGATGGCCTGCAGCGTCTTCGACACCGACAGGTGTTCGACTTCGTCGTCGATCCTGGCGCGCCGGCGGACACCCGCCGTGTCGATGAGCGTGAACAGCCGGTTGTCGCGCTCGAAGGGCACCAGGATGCTGTCGCGCGTGGTGCCGGCCACGTCGCTGGTGATCACGCGCTCCTCGCCGATGAGCCGGTTGATCAGCGTGGACTTGCCGACATTGGGCCGGCCGATGACGGCGATGCGGATGCGGCCATCCTGCGGCTCCTCGTCTTCGGGCGGCGGCGCTTCGAAGCCCTCGAGCACCAACTCCATGAGGTCTTCGCAGCCATAACCGTGGGTCGCGGCAATGGCATGCGGCTCGCCCAGTCCCAACGAATGGAAATCCGAGGCCGCGATGGCGGCTTCCATGCCTTCCGCCTTGTTGACCGCCAGGTAGACAGGCTTGCCGGACTTGCGCAGTTCGCGCGCGAAGAACATGTCCTGCGGCGTGAGCCCGGCCCGCGCGTCGGCGATGAACAGCAGCCGATCGGCTTCCTTGATCGCGTGTTCGGTCTGGATGCGCATGAGCGCGTCCATGCCGCTGGGATTCTCCACCAGGCCGCCGGTGTCGATGCAGACGTACTGCACGGGACCGAGCCGGCCGTAACCATACTGACGGTCGCGCGTGACGCCGGGCACGTCCGCGACGATGGCGTCACGCGTCTGCGTGAGCGTATTGAACAGCGTGGACTTGCCGACGTTCGGCCGGCCGACGATGGCGATGACCGGCAGCATGGAGAAACCTTCTTAAGTACTACGCGGGCGGATCAGCCACCGGGCGAAGGCGAGGCGTCCTCGCCCGCCGGAGCCGGATCGGATTTCGCGGCCCGCGCGGCAACCGGAATTCCGTGCAACGCGGAGATGTCGCCCTTGTCGGTGATCACGTAGACATTGCCATTGGCGGCCAGCGGCGCGTTCGTCACGCGGCCGCCGCTGGTCTTGGCGCGTGCGACCAGCGAGCCGGTGGCACGGTCGAACCAGTGCACGTAACCCTCGAGATCGGCGACCACGACGTAATCGCCCGCCGCCGCCGGTGCGGACAAGCTGCGATGCTTGAGCGTGTCATTGCGCCACACCTCGACACCGTTGCGCTTCTTGAGCGCCACGAGGTCGCCCTGCGACGTGGCGACGTACATCTGGTCGTCATCCACGTCCACGCCACGGTAGCTCGACAGTTCCTGCGTCCACCAGATCTGGCCGGAATCCAGCGAGAGCATGGCGGCGCGACCCTGGAACCCGGCGACGAACACTTCGTCACCCGAGACCTTCACGGCGGCGTCGATGTCGTTCAGGCGTTCGAGCTCGGTGCGGCCATGCGCAGGCGATACCGAAGAATCCCAGACCGTGGCGCCGTCGCTGAGATTCACCGCCATGACGCGGCCATTGTCGAACCCCGAGAGAGCCATGTCGCGCGCCACCACGGGGGCGGCCGTGCCCCGCAGCGTGAGCCGCGGAATCTGCTGCTCGGTGGTCCAGGTTTCCTTGCCGTCCGCCAGCGCGAGCGCGCGCAGCTTGCCGTCGACCGTGCGGACGATGACTTCGTTGTCGGCGATGGCCGGCGCCGACAACACCTCGCCCTTCACGTCGCTGCGCCATTTTTCGGCGCCGTTTTCCGCGGACAGCACGATGACCTGGCCATCGGCCGAACCCACGACCACCGCATCACCGCCCGCGCCCGTGCCGCCGGCCAGCTCGAGCTTGGTGGAGACGCGCCAGAGTTGTTTGCCCGTCTTGATGTCGAAGGCCGCGACGTCACCATCGCGTCCCGCGGCGAACAGCCGGTTGCCCACGGTCGAGAGTCCGAGCCCCAGCCGCAGCTTCTTGCCGCCTCCGCCAACGCTGGCGCCCCACACCTTCTGCACGCGAACGCTCGGATTCTTGATGTCCACGAGTTCGGCCGGCTGATCGGGCTTCTTGTCCTTCGAGCAGGCCGCGAGCGCAAGCATCGCGGCAACCAGCACCAGGCTGCGGTAGTTCATCAGGATTCCTCGGTCGTAATGGTCACGCCGTCGGGGAGCGAAGCCGGCGGCGTACCGCCGAGATCGCGGATCTTGAGGTCGAGCATGTCGAAATCGACGCGTCCGTCTTCGTTGGGCGTGGCCCGCGCCGCCTGGTATTCGCGCAGCGCGCCATCCCGGTCGCCTTTGGCCAGCAGCACATCGCCGCGAGTGTCGGCCAGGCGCGGCGCGAATTCCCCGGCTTCCTCGACCTTGAGCAACGCCAACGCTTCGTCGTGTTTGCCCTGTTCGGCCAGCACGCGCGCCAGCCGCAGACGGGCGATGAGCTTGATTTCGTCGTCGTGCGCGTTGTCCATGACGAACTTCAGACTGGCCACGGCCTTGTCGAGTTCATTGGCTTCGACCTGAACGCGAGCGGCGATCAGGCTGCCCAGCGCCGGATACGGCGTCCAGGCGTACTGACCCTTGAGGTCATCGAGCAGCGTCATGCCGCGCGTGGCGTCGTTTCGGCCGAAAGCCTGGATGAGTTCTTCGTAGCGGGCCGAGGCGGTTTCCGCCTGCGTTTCGCGCCGGTCGTTCCACCAGTTCCATCCGTACAGGCCGGCCAGGCCCAGGGCCACGCCGCCGACGACGTAGATCCACAACTCGCGCACCTTCTGTTTCGCGAGTTCCCATTGTTCCTGTTCGTTCAAATCGCTCACGTCGATCTCCTCAAAAACTCCGCCACCCGCGCGCCGATTTCGGCCACCGGGTATTCACTCTGGGTGTTTTCCGCACCCTTCAAAGGCTTCAACGCGACCACACCGCGCGCCAGCTCGTCCTCGCCGATCACCAGCGCGACGCGCGCGCCCGACTCGTCGGCGCGGCGGAACTGTGTCTTGAACTTGGCCGAGCCGCAATGGACCACGATACCGTGGCCAGGCAGCTCGTCGCGCAGCTTTTCGGCCAGCGCCAGCGCGCCGCGCTGGGCGGCATCGCCCTGCGCCATGACGAACACATCGGGCAGGTTGGCCGGAGCCGTCATGCCCGCCAGCCGCACCAGCTCCACCACGCGTTCCACGCCCATGGCGAAGCCGATCGCGGGAGTGGCCTCGCCACCCATCTGCGCGATGAGGCCGTCGTACCGGCCGCCGGAGCAGACCGCGTCCTGGCTGCCCAGCGCGTCCGTGATCCACTCGAAGACGGTGCGCGAGTAGTAGTCGAGGCCACGTACCAGGCGCGGGTTGACCGTGTAGGGAATACCCAGCGCATCTAGACCCGCGCGCAGCTCGGCAAAATGCGCGGTCGACTCCGCATCCAGATGCTCGGTGAGCACCGGCGCGTTCTTCACGATTTCCTGCGTGGGCGGGTGTTTGCTGTCGAGGATACGCAGCGGATTGCCTTCGAGGCGCCGCTTGCCGTCGTCATCCAACGCGTCCAGATGTCGGCGGAAATAGTCCTGCAGCAGCGCGCGATACGCCTTGCGCGACTCCGGCGTGCCCAGCGAGTTGATCTGCAGCTTCACGCGCGTCAGGCCCAGCTGCTTCCAGAGGCGCGCGGTAAGCGCGATGATCTCGATGTCCACGTCCGGGCCGGCGAAACCGATGGCCTCGAGATCGATCTGGTTGAACTGGCGGAAACGGCCCTTCTGCGGCTTCTCGTGGCGGAACATCGGGCCCTGGCACCAGAGCTTCAGCCGCGCACCGCGCAGCAGGCCGTTGGAGATGCAGGCGCGCACGATGCCGGCGGTGGCTTCGGGGCGCAGCGTCAAACTATCGCCGCCCTGGTCGGTGAAGGTGTACATCTCCTTCTCGACCACGTCGGTGTACTCACCGATGGCGCGCTTGAACAGCTCGGTGTGCTCGACCACGGGCACGCGGATTTCCTCGTAGCCATACGCGTCCGCCACGGCGCGCCAGCTGCGTTCCACGTGCTGCCACAGGCCGATGTCGGCGCTGAGGACGTCTTTCATGCCGGTGACCGGCGGGATGTTTCGGCTCATCTAGTAGTTAGTTTTACTTCGGTCAGCGGGCCCGCGAGAGCGAGCCGGAGCGATTCACGGTGAAACGGGCGCCTTCCCCATCGACGGCGCCTTCGGGAATGTCGCGCGCCTGGCCGTCGACTTCGACGATCACACCCGCGGCGTTGCCCAGCACGACGCGCAGCGGGCCCCTTCCGGTGACGCTCTGCACGCTTCCGGCGCTCGCCACGTCATAGAACAGGCGCTCGCCGCGCGAATCGTAGACTTCGACCCAGCTGTCGTTGGTCAGTTCGAGCCGCAGGCGGATTTCGCGCGCGGGTTGTTCCTTGACTGGCGTCGGCGGCGCCGGCTCGGGTTCCGGCGTGCTCGCCGGCAGGGGCTGCGTTGACGCCATCGCACTGGTGTCGAGTGCGGCGGGCGTGGCGGCCAGCGCCGGCGCGACTGGCGTCGAGTCACCCGACACCACGGGCGAAGTCTGCGACAAGGGCGCGGGTGCCTTGGTTTGCGACCCCGCCAGCACCCACCAGATGGCGGCCAGCAACACGGCGCCGCTGCCCAGCGCGACCAGCGGTGTCACCAGCCGGCGGGGATCCGCCCGCCTCTCGGCATGCGGCACCTGCGTGAGATCGGGCGCCTTGGCGCGGGTCTCGCGCGTGCTGTACATGGTCACGAGCTCGGCGCCGGGCTCCCCCACGAAGTCGCCATACCGCTTCAGGTGTCCACGCACGTATACCGACGCGCCGACTTCCGCGAACCGATCGGCTTCGAGCGCTTCGATGACCTTGGGGTCGAGGTGCAACTTCTCGGCGGCGGCGGCAATCGACAGGCCCGCACGTTCCCGGCCGGCCCGCAGCCGCTCACCGATGGAGCGCGCGACGGCGGGAGCCGCAGTCTCGGGCGCGCGCGGCGCCGCTGAACTTTCCGGATTTGCCGCCGTGTCGCTCATGGATCATCAGCTGCCGCGCTTGAGCGCGCGGGCCTGGGCCGAGTCGGGGAATTCCATGCGCAGCGTGCGCGAGTATTTCTCTTCGGCGAGTTTGTCCTTCGAGGCGCGGGCCACGCTCACGGCGGCGAACAGCACATCGGGGTTCGGCCGGAAGGCATTGATGTAGGTGTCGACCACCTTGCGGGCCTCGGGCAGTTGCGCGCGTTCCAGGTGCAGGGCGGCCAGCTGCACGGTGGCCTCGCTGTAGTTGGGCCGCGCCTTGATGGCCGCGGCCAGGTTCTTCTGCGCTTCGTCGTATTTCTTGGCGCCGAGCAGACAGACACCCGCATTGGTGAGCGCCACTTCCGGCGTACGGTAGTACCGGTTGGCCGCCACCGACGTGAACTTGTCGACGCCCTCTTCCACGCGGCCATTCTTGCAGAGGTAGATGGCGTAATTGTTCGACAGGTCGGGCCTGTCGGGCGCGAGGCGCAGCGCTTCGCGGAAGTGCTTGTCGGCGAGCTTCACCTCGCCGGTGCGGTCGTACAGCAGGCCGAGGCTGGTGTGAACGTCCGGGTCCTTCGGATTCTGCCCCAGCGCCTTGTCGAGCTTTTCCTTGGCCAGCGCGAACTTGCCCTGCTGCAGATAGGCCGTGCCCAGCTGGATGTTTGCCTTGGAAGCGGTGATGTCCGCGCTTTCCCCCTTGAGCTCCTTGCGTCCGTCGGAGCTCACGCATCCGGCAAGCAAGGCGACCAGCGAGACAGCAACCACGGTTGCGAGAGATTTCATGCGCGCACCTGCAATCCAAATGTTTTGGAACCCAGCCGCACCACCGTGCGATCGGTGACCTGGCCCGCGAGTTGCCCGCAGGCCGCATCGATGTCGTCGCCGCGCGTCTTGCGAATGGTCACGATGAGATCACGCTGCATGAGCTCATCCCGGAAGCGCTCGATGGCCGCCTGCGGCGAGCGGCGATATTGCGTTCCCGGAAAAGGATTGAACGGAATGAGGTTGAGCTTGGCCGGCTTGCCGCGCAGTAGTTTGGCGAGCTGGCGGGCGTGATCGGGCTGGTCGTTGACGCCGTCGAGCATCACGTATTCGAACGTGACGCTGCGGCCGTTCTGTTCGTCGAGGTAGTGCCAGCAGGCCTCGAGCAGCTCGGCGATGTTGTGCTTGCGGTTGATGGGCACGAGTTCGTTGCGCAGATCGTCGTTGGGCGCGTGCAGCGACACGGCCAGCGCGCAATTCACTTCCTCGGCCAGCTTGTAGATCTGCGGCACGAGACCCGAGGTGCTCAAGGTGACGCGGCGGCGCGAGATGTCGAAGCCCAGGTCGTCGAGGAAGATCTTGATGGCCGGGATGACGTTGCGGAAGTTCGCCAGTGGCTCACCCATGCCCATGAGCACGATGTTGGTGATGATGCGATCGTCACCTACCTTCCAGCCGAGCTCCTTGTTCGCCAGCCACACCTGGCCGACGATCTCGGCGGTGGTGAGGTTGCGGTTGAAGCCCTGCTGCGCCGTGGAGCAGAACGAGCAGTCGAGCACGCAGCCCACCTGCGAGGAGATGCACAACGTGCCGCGGTCTTCCTCGCCCGACAGCAGCCACTTGCGCGTGCCGTCGGAGGCCACCTGGGTCTTCACGATCTCGGGTAGTTTGACTTCCGCGCGCTGCACCAGCTGCGCGCGGAAGTCCTTGGCCAGGTCCGTCATGCTGGCGATGTCGCCCTCGCCGCGCTTGTACAGCCAGTTCATCACCTGGCGCGCGCGGAAAGGTTTGCTGCCCAGCTCCGCGACGTACGACTCCAGCTCGGCCTTCGGGAGACCGAGGAGATTCGTGCGCGGAGTTTCGGCTGCGGCAGACATGCCGTCTGTTCTGTCGCGAGGCATCAGCCGCGCGGGCAGATCTCCGTCGAGCGGAAGAAGTACGCGATCTCGGTAGCCGCGGTTTCCGGGGCGTCCGAACCGTGCACGGTGTTCGCCTCGATGCTCTCGGCGAAATCGGCGCGGATCGTGCCGGGGGCGGCCTTCTTCGGATCGGTGGCGCCCATGATCTCGCGGTTCTTCGCGATGGCGTTCTCACCTTCGAGCACCTGCAGCAGCACGGGACCGGAGGTCATGTACTTCACGAGGTCCTTGAAGAACGGACGCGCGGCGTGCACGGCATAGAAACCTTCGGCGTCACGCTGGGAGAGATGCTGCATGCGGGCGGCCACGACCTTGAGGCCGGCCTTCTCGAAACGGCTCAGGACCTGGCCGATGAGATTGCGGGCAACGCCGTCGGGCTTGATGATCGAAAAGGTGCGCTCGAGCGCCATGCGAAAGATTCCTTGTAGGGTCTGGAAAGGCGCGCGATTGTACTGGAAACCCCAGTTAACTTGCTGAAACTTAAACCGAAAAGCTCTCCCCGCAGCCGCACTCGCCCTTGATGTTGGGGTTATGGAAGCGGAAGGCCTCGTTGAGGCCCTGTTTGACGAAGTCGACCGTGGTGCCGTTGATCAGCGGCAGGCTTTCGGGGTCCACGAACACCTTAACGCCCTGATCCTCGAACACGAGGTCCCTGGGCTGGCTGTCATCGGCGTAATTCACGACGTAGGCAAACCCCGAGCAGCCGGTCTTGCGGACACCCAGGCGCAGGCCCAGGCCCTTGCCTCGGGCGGCGATGAAGCCCTTGACGCGTTCGGCGGCGGCGGGTGTAAGAGAAATGGCCATTGGCGATCCGTTCCTGAAGCGCGATTTTACGGGAAATCTACCCGGCAAATGCCGCGCGTAATGCATCTTCGACGATCAACAACCGGCCAAGTTTCTCGGCCGGCACCTCGAAATGCGCGGCCCATTCTGCGGGGGTTTCGGGGATGCCGGCGTCGAGCCGGCGGCCTACGAGAACCTCACATAACCAGGCCGTCACGCCCAGAGTATGGGGGCATCCGTACGCAGTGGAACGGGCGCTTTTCACAAACCCGCCCTCGATATGCAGTTCGAAGCGCACCTCGGCCCCATCGCACCTGCGCCCGGCCTTGCCGTGGCGGACGCTGGCCGGCAGCGAGCCGCCTTCGGGGTATTCCGGGGGACGTGGCGCCTTCCGAAAATACGGCACGAGCACCGACGACAGGCCGGAAGCCTGGGAGGTGGGGCCGTCACTGTCCGGTTCCTCGGTAGACGCGCCCGGAATGCCCTGTCCACCCGCGATCTGGCGCAGTCGCGAGACCTCGCGGCGGATGGCCCTGGCGGTGTGGTCGATCTCCGCTTCGGTGCTGAAGCGCCCGAAACTCAGCCGGAGCGAACTTTGCGCCAGCTCGGTATCGCGGCCCAGCGCGCGCAACACATAACTGGGCTCGCGCGTGGCCGAGCTGCACGCCGACCCGGTCGACAGGGCAACGTCCGGGATAGCGACGACCAGGCTTTCTCCTTCCACTCCCTCGAATGAAACGTTGAGGATGCCGGGCAGCGATTCATCGCCCGGCCGCGTGTTGAAGAGCGCGCCGGGGATCGCCTCGAGATCGCGAGTCAGCCTGGCGCGCAAGGCATGCGCGTACGCGGCATCGGCGGCACGCCGCTCGGCGGCGATTACCGCCGCCCGGCCGAAGCCCGCGACCTGGTGCGTGGCCAGCGTGCCGGAGCGCAATCCGCGTTCATGGCCACCGCCGAACTGGATGGGCGCGATTTTCGGCCGAGCGCTCTCGCGCACGTACAACGCGCCGATGCCCTTGGGTCCGTGAATCTTGTGCGCAGTGAACGAAAGGAAATCGACGCCGAGCACTCCCACGTCGCAAGCGATCTTGCCGGCGCTCTGGCTGGCGTCGGAATGCAGCAGCACGCCGCGCTCCCGACACACCGCGGCGATGCCGGCGATGTCGTTGATGCAGCCCAGCTCGTTGTTGGCATGCATGATCGACACCAGCAGCGTTTCGTCACGCAGCGCCGTGCGCACGGCCTCGGGCGGTACGCGGCCCCATTCATCGGGCTCGATCCAGGTGACATCGGCGCCCTGCCGCTCCAGCTCCCTGAACGTGTCGAGCACGGATCTGTGTTCGGTGCGCGCACTGACGAAATGCGGCTGTTTGCGCGCGGTGGCGGGCAAGGCCTCGGCGATGCGCCGCGCCGCGGAGGCCACACCCTGGATGGCCAGGTTGTTGGACTCGGTGGCGCCGGAAGTGAAGATGATCTGGCGCGCGCGGGTGCCGATGAGCCGGGCCACCGCGATGCGGCCCATCTCCACGACCTGGCTCGCCGAATGCCCCGCGCCGTGCGTGGCCGAGGCGGAGTTACCCTGCAACGTGGGCGAGTTGAGCACGGCGACCATGGCCTCCGCCACGCCCGGATCCACGGGCGTGGTGGCCGCGTAGTCCAGGTAGATAGTCACTCGCCCGGCGCCTCGTTCTTGCGCGCGCCTCCGGCGCGGATCCGCTTCTGCTGCACCGACGTGAGGATGCCGCGCAGGATGTTGACCTCGTTCTGGTCCATCTCGCAGCGCTGGAACAGCCGGCGGATGCGCGTCATCAGGTGCGTGCCGCCCACGGTGCGGTCCTTGAAGTCCACCTCATCCATGACCTGCTGCAGGTGGGTGTAGAAGCGCTCCATGTCGGCGCCGGGCGCCAGCGGCACCACGGGCTCGGACAACGGACGCGAACTGGCCGGCGATCCCGCGGCCCGGAACAGCTCGTAGGTGGTGAGTTGCACGGCCATCGCGAGATTCAGCGACGGGTAGTCAGGGTTCGCGGGGATGCGGATCAGCAGGTGCGCCAGCGCCAGCTCTTCGTTGGTGAGGCCGGTGCGCTCGGCGCCGAACAACACGGCCGCCGGGCCGCGCTGGCTCATCTCGAAGATGCGCGCGGCGGCATCATGCAGGTCCAGCGCGCGGAAATTCTGGTCGCGTGGACGCGAGGTGGTGGCCGCCACGAAGCCCACATCGGCCACTGCGTCGGTCACGCTGTCCACGACGCGCGCCCGGTCCAGAAGGTCGCCGGCGCCCGAAGCGCGCGCGCTGGCGTCCGGATGCGGATAAGCCTTCGGGCGTACCAGGACGAGGTCGGACAAACCCATGTTTTTCATGGCGCGAGCCACCGCCCCGATGTTTCCCGGATGCGAGGGTTCGACGAGCACGATGCGAATGGCGGTCAGCGGCACGGCCTGTATCATAGCGGCCCTTTTTGGCCCGCCATCCCGTAACCACCCGTTTATGCAGCCTTTACTCAATATCGCGGTGCGCGCCGCGCGCCGAGCCGGCGACATCATCGTCCGCGCCATCCCGCGGCTCGAATCCGTGGAGATCCATACCAAGGGCCGCAACGACTACGTTTCCGAAGTCGATCGCGCCGCCGAGGCCGACATCATCGAGACCGTGCGCCGGCTGCATCCCGACCACGCCTTCCTCGGCGAGGAAAGTGGTGCGTCCGGTAACAACGACGTGGTCTGGATCATCGACCCGCTCGATGGCACCACCAATTTCCTGCATGGCTTCCCCACCTTCGCCGTGTCCATCGGCGTGCAGATTCGTGGACGCATGGAGCACGCCGTGGTGTTCGACCCCATGCGCCAGGAACTGTTCACCGCCTCGCGCGGCGATGGTGCGCAGCTCGATGGGCGGCGCATTCGCGTGAGCAAACAAGCCACGCTGGAAGGCTCTCTCGTCGCCACGGGTTTTCCGTTCCGCCAGGATTCTCCCTGGGTGGATGAATACCTGGCCATGCTTCGCACGGTCATGATGAAGGTCGCGGGCCTGCGCCGGCCCGGCGCCGCGGCGCTGGACCTGGCCTACGTGGCCGCGGGCCGCGTCGATGGCTTTTGGGAAATGGGCCTCAAGCCCTGGGATACGGCCGCGGGGTCGCTGCTGATCACCGAGGCCGGCGGCCGCATCGGCACGCTGACCGGTGGCGACTACAAGCTCACCGGCAATGTCATCGCCGGCACACCCAAGATCTACGCGGCGCTGGTCGCCGAACTCGCGCCGCACGTTCCACCCGGTCTCGAGTAAGCCCTCGCAAGAAAAAAGGGCCGCCTGCTTGCGCGGGCGGCCCTGGTTCCATTGCCTGACTACCGGCGGGATCAGCCGGCTTCCCTGGCCTTGTTGCGCAACGGGCTGACCCAGTACGGGTAGATGAAGTACACCGCGATGGCGATGAGGATGAACCACATGAACCAGATGCGGATGTTCTGCTCCACCCCGATGTAGGCCAGCGCGAAACAGGCCAGCACACCGAGCCCCGGCAGGATCGGGAAGAAAGGCACCTTGAAATGCCTGTCCAGGTCCGGACGCTGGTAGCGAAGCCAGATGACCGAGAAGCACACCAGTCCGAATGCAACCAGCGTGCCCACCGATGTCAGGTCACCCAGGCGGTTGATGTCGTACACCGCTGCGAAGGCCGAGACCACGAGACCCACGATGATCGTGTTGATCCAGGGCGTCTTGAACTTGGGATGCACCTTGCCCAGGGACTTTGGCAGCAGCCCATCGCGTGACATGGAATAAAACACGCGCGTCTGGCCGAACATCAGCACCAGCACCACGGATGACAATCCCGCGATCGCGCCAATCTTGATGAGCTTGGCCAGCCAGCTCCACTCCGGACCGAATGTGTCCACCGCGGTGGCGACAGGCGCCGCCACGTTGAGCTTGGTGAAGGACACCACGCCGGTGAGCACCGCCGCCGTCAGCATGTAGAGAATGGTGCAGACGACCAGCGACCCCAGGATGCCGATCGGCATGTCCTTCTTGGGATTCTTGGCCTCCTGGCCCGCGGTCGAGACCGCCTCGAAGCCGATGTAGGCAAAGAAGACAATAGTCGCGGCACGGATGATGCCGTCCCAACCGAACTGATTCTCCACGCCCGTGGGTTCGGGAATGAAGGGTTGCCAATTGGCCGAATTGATGAAGAACGCGCCCACCGCGATGAACAACAGGATCACCGTCACCTTGATGGCCACGATGATGTTGTTCACGGTTGCGGATTCGGACACACCGAGCACCAGCAGTACCGTGACCGAGAGCGTGATGAACACCGCAGGAAGGTTGAACAGCGCCGTGACGACGGCGCCGGCGGGCAATGCCACCGCGGTGTTAGCTGGCAACTGCACCACCGCACCCGCGGGCACGTTGACCACGGTGCCGGTGGCCAGCTCGCGAAGCGCGCGCGTCGCCGGGTCCATGACCTTGGTGGTCTCGGCGAGCGTCGCGGTCGCCGCATCGGGCACCGGGATGTCCAGCGCATTGATCAGCGCATAGGCGCCATCAGCGGCCGGCTTCACCATGTCGTACTGCCCGATGCTGGTGGTGAACGCTCCCTGGATGGTGGCCGAACCCTGCGAGAAGAACTGGACCGTGCTGCCATCAGCCAGCGTCGCGGATACACCATTGAGACTGACCGTGGGATCGGTGAGACCGATGCTCGTCAACGCCGTCACCACGAGATGACCCCAGGGCTGCGTGAGCTGCGCCGGAAGATCGGCTCCTATGTCATGCAGCAGACTGACCGCATACCCCGACCACCCGACCGCGACCACCGACGCGGCGAGGGCATATTCGAGGAGCAACAGCGCGCCCATGATCCAGGCGCCGAACTCACCGACGGTGGTGTACGAGTACGTGTATGCGGATCCGGACACCGGCAGCATCGACGCCAGCTCGGCATAACACAGGCCCGCGAGTGCGCAGACCACGCCGGCGATGATGAAAGAGATGATGACCGCCGGCCCTGCGTACTGCGCGGCCGCCGTGCCGGTACGCACGAAGATGCCCGCACCGATGATGCAACCGATGCCGAACAGCACCAGATGCCATGGACCCAGCGTGCGCTTCAGCTCGCCACGTTCGAATTCGGTCTGGACCTGAGCAATGGACTTGGTACGCCAACCCATCGGAAGACCCCGCAATTTTTGTAGTGGCCGCAGTGTACGGACCCGGCCGCGCAAAAAGCTACGCTTTTTGGGCCGTGATCAGCCGCCCTCGCCCTCGTCGCTGTGTTTCCGGCGCGCATCCATGAGGCGTCGCAGACGGATGTTCACCATTTCGACGCCCACCGAGAACGCCATTGCGAAGTACAGGTAGCCCTTCGGCACGTCGAAGTGGAACGAATCGGCGACCAGCACCACGCCCACGAGGATGAGGAAGGCCAGCGCGAGGATCTTGATGGTGGGATGACGCTCGATGAATGCGCTGATGGAGCGCGCCACCAATATCATGACGAGGATGGCCAGTACGATGGCCGCCACCATGATGGGCAACTGATCGCCCGTAGCCAGGCCCACGGCCGTGAACACCGAGTCCAGCGAGAACACGATGTCGATGATGGCGATCTGCACCACGATGGCCGTGAAACTCGCGTAAACCTTGGTCTTGCGCTCTTCTTCCGTGCCTTCCAGCGTGCCGTGGATCTCGGTGACGCTCTTGGCCAGCAGGAACAGGCCGCCTAACAACAGGATGATGTCGCGGCCGGAGAACTCCTGTCCCAGCACCGAGAACAGCGGCTTCGTTAGCCGCGTCAGCCAGACGATGGAAAACAGCAGCGCGATGCGCGTGAGCATGGCCAGCGCGAGGCCCACCACGCGCGCCCGCTCGCGCCGCTCCGGCGGCAGGCGGCTCACCAGGATCGAGATGAAGATGATGTTGTCGATGCCGAGCACGATCTCCAGCGCGGACAACGTGATGAACGTGATCCAGGCCTGAGGGTCGGTCAGCAACTCCAACATCGGAAAGCGTCGACCTCGTTACGGCAGTTCGTCGATGGGGTCTTTCGAGACCGGCGGGAACACGTGCTCCGCCTTCAGGCCGAACGACAACGCGATGGAACTCGAGATGTAGATCGACGAATACGTGCCCGCGAGGATGCCGATGAGCAACGCCTCGGAGAAGCCTCGCAACGACTCACCGCCCAACACCAACAGTGCCACCACTACGATGGAGGTGACCACCTTGGTCATGATGGTGCGCGACAGCGTGTCGTTGATGGCGCGATCCAGAGTTTCCTGAGGCGGCTGACGACGATTCTTCTCGAAGTTCTCGCGGATGCGGTCGAAGACCACGACGGTGTCGTTCAGCGAGTAGCCGATGACCGCGAGGATGGCCGCGACTACAGCGAGGTCGAACTTGGTCTGCGTCACCGAAAACACGCCCAACACCAGGATGGGGTCGTGCAGCACGGCCAGAATGGCGCCCACGGACAGACGCCAGGTGTGGAAGCGGAAGAAGATGTACGCCGCGATCAACAACAGCGTAACGGCCAGCGAAACGATCGCAGCGTAACGCAGCTCATCGCCCACCTGCGGCCCCACGACTTCGAGGTTGGCGATGGTCACACCCGGATCCACCTTCGACAGGGCGGCGACGAACCGCGGGCGCAGCGCGTCGGCCGTCTCGCCCGTGGTCTGCAGGCCGATGTTGATGCTGCGCGTGCTGCCCAGGTAGCTGACCTGCGGATCATGGAAACCCGCGTCGACCACCACGTCACGCACCGCCTCGGTGCTGACGTCCTTGGGAAACTCGGCTTCGACCGCGACGCCGCCGGTGAAGTCGATTGCGAAGTTCAGTCCCTTCACGAAGAAGGATGCGAACGACGCGATCATGAGCACGGCCGACAAGGTGTACCAGACCTTGCGCGTGGCCATGAACTGGAAGTTGGTTTTCTTATGGAAGAATTCCACGGTCTTTCCTTGGTCGGTCTCAGCCGATGGGTAGTTTGGCGAGCTTTTTGCTGCCGCCGAACATGAGGGTGATCAGCGCCCGCGAGCCCATGAGCGAAGTGAACATGGAAGTGAGAATGCCCAGCGACAGCACGATGGCAAAGCCCTTGATCGCGCCCGTGCCGAACACGAACAACACCACGCCGGCGATGAAGGTGGTGACGTTGGAGTCGGCGATGGCGGAGAAGGCTTTTTCGAAGCCGGCCTTGATGGCCGCCTGTGGCGACACGCCATTGCGCAGCTCTTCGCGGATGCGCTCGTAGATCAGCACGTTCGCGTCCACTGCCATGCCGACGGTCAGGATGATGCCCGCGATGCCGGGCAAGGTGAGCGCCGTCTTCAACATCGAAAGCAGCGCGGCCAGCACGATGACGTTGGCCAGCAGCACCAGGTTCGCGACCACGCCGAACAGGTGGTAATAGATGATCATGAAGACGAACAGCGCCGCCATGCCGATGACCAGCGCGCGCACGCCATCCTGAATGTTCTTCTCGCCGAGCGTGGCGGTGATGGTGCGTTCGCTGACCAGTGCGATGGGCGCGGTGAGCGCGCCGCCGCGCAGCAGCAGCGAAAGATCACGCGCCTCGGCGGACCCCAGGCCGGTGGTGCGGAAGCGATTGCTCAACGGGCTCTGGATGGTGGCGACGTTGATGACCTTCTCTTCCTTGATGTCACGGCGCGTCTCGGTGCCGTCGGGGTTCTTGGTGACCACGCTTCGGATCTCGATGAACACCACGGCCATGGGTTTGCCCACGTTCGCGCGCGTGACCCGGAACATTTCCTCGCCGCCGGCGCTGTCAAGCGTGACGTTGACTTCGGGACCCTGTTCGCCGGAGCCGGCGACGGCATTGGTCAGCTGGTCTCCGGTGACGATGATGTCGCGCTTGAGCAGTATCTTGCCGCCATCCTTGGTGTCGTAGATCTTCGCGCCGACCGGCGCGCGGCCCGAGGCAGGAAGCGGCCGCGGATCGACCAGGCGGTATTCGAGAGTGGCGACCTTGCCCAGCAGCTCGGTGACTTCGGCCGAGTTCTGCACACCGGGCAACTGCACCGAGATGCGGTTCAGGCCCTGTCGCTGCACGATGGGTTCGGACACGCCCAGTTCGTTGACTCGGTTGCGCAGCGTGGTGACGTTCGCGGTGATGGCGAAATCCTGGCGTTCGCGCACCTGCTGCGCCGTCATCACGCAGTCGACGGCCACGCCGTCGGCGACGTTTGCGTCCCGGCACTGCAGGTCGGGCTGCACCTTGGCGATGGCGGCGCGCACCGCGGCGCGGTCGGCGGTCGCCGGCAACAGGATGCGCTGGCCATTGGGAATCGGCGAATCGACGGTAAGCGTATTGATGTCGATGAAGGCGATGTTGGCTTCGCGCAGCGCGCGGCGGAAGTCCTGGTCATAGCTCTGCAGCAGCTTGGCCACGGCGCCGTTGACGTCCACTTCGTAAAGTAGATAGAGGCCGCCACGCAGGTCGAGGCCCAGCGGCATGGCGCGCAGGCCTATGGCCTGCATCCACGATGGCGCGCGCGACGCATAGGACATCGCGCTCAGGTAGTCGCGCGTCAGACCGCTCTTCTGGTCCTTGACGAGGTCGCGCGCCCTGAGCTGCGCCGCGTCGTCCGAGAACCGCAGCATGACGTTGCCCCGGTCGACGGCGGCGCTGTCGTACTTGACCCCGGCGTCCTGCAGGGTCTTCGTGATGCTCGCGAACTCCGCTTCGGCGATGGGTGCGCGATCCTTGCGGGCGATCTGCAGCGCGCGGTCGTCACCGAACACATTGGGGAGTGCGAACAGCAGCGCCAGCAACAGCACCGCGGCGACGAGCATGTATTTCCAGCGCGCGTACTCGAGCATCTTGTGCGCCCTCAGGCTCCCTTGAGAGTTCCCTTGGGCACGATGGTCGTGACCTGGAACCGCTGGACCTTGATGCGCACGTTGTCGGCGATTTCAATGGTGAGGAACTGCTCGCCCACCTCGACGATGCGGCCGAGGATGCCACCCGCGGTGACGACTTCGTCGCCCGCCGCAAGTTTGCCCAGCATGGCCTGGTGTTCTTTCTGCTTCTTCTGCTGGGGACGGATCAGCAGGAAATAAAAGATGACGACGAAAACCGCCATCATGATGAAAGGCATGGCGCCGCCGCCAGGCTGGGCACCGCCGGCGGCTTGCGCCATGGCGTCGGGGATCAATGAATTCATGGGGTTATCTCACCGGTCAAAAAAAACGGCGCCGCAGTATGCGGCGCGGGGCGCGTATTTTGGCCGAAAACTAAATTAATGCCACCGAGACTTGCGGGGAGTCATCCGGCTCGCCGGCCGCATGGCCCGCATATCGCCGAACCACTTCGGCCAGGGTTCCGGACTCGATGCCGCTGCGCAGGCTGCGCATGAGCTCCAGGTAGTAGTGCAGGTTGTGGATGGTGTTGAGCCGCGCGCCCAGGATTTCATTGCAACGATCGAGATGCCGCAGGTAGGCGCGCGTGAAATTGCGGCAGGTATAGCAGGCGCATTGGGGATCCAGCGGCGTGGTGTCCGCCTGGTGCGCGGCGTTGCGGATGTTGACCACGCCGCGCGAGGTGAACAGGTGCCCGTTGCGCGCGTGACGCGTGGGCATGACACAGTCGAACATGTCGATACCCCGCAGCACGGCGGCGACGATGTCCATCGGGCGTCCCACGCCCATGAGATAACGCGGGCGATCCGCGGGCATATGCGGCAGCAGCCCTTCGAGCACGCGTAGCCGCTCTTCTTCGGGTTCGCCCACCGCGAGGCCGCCGACAGCCAGGCCCTTCCAGGGCAACTTCGACAAGGCTTCCAGCGAACCCATGCGCAAGTTTAGGTGCATGCCGCCCTGGACGATGGCAAACAACTCGCCAGGCGGCGCCTCACCGGTCGCCACGGGCGAGACCTGCGGGCGGTAGTAATGTTCGTGGCTCCGCACCGCCCAGCGCATCGAGCGTTCCATCGACTCGCGCGCCTGTCGTTCGGTGGCCGGGTAAGGCGTGCAGTCGTCCAGGGCCATGGCGATGTCCGAGCCCAGCGCGAGCTGGGTGTCCATCGAGTCTTCGGGTGTTAGGCGCACGGCGCTGCCGTCGATGGGCGAACGGAAATTCACGCCCTGCTCGGTGATCTTGCGCAGGCTTTCGAGGCTGAACACCTGGAACCCGCCCGAGTCGGTGAGGATGGGATGCTTCCAGTTCATGAAGCCATGCAGCCCGCCATGCGCGCGCATGATCTCGTTGCCCGGACGCAGCATGAGATGGAAGGTGTTGCCCAGCACGATGTGCGCGCCCAGTCCTTCCAGTTCCTCCGGAGTCATCGCCTTCACGGTGCCATAGGTGCCCACGGGCATGAACGCCGGTGTTTCGACGACGCCATGCGCCAGCGTGAGACGTCCGCGGCGCGCGGACCCCGCGGTCGACAACAACTGGAATTCGGCGGTCATCGCGAGCCGAGTGCGGGAGTAATGAACATGGCGTCACCGTAACTGAAGAATCGATAGCTGTTTTCCACGGCGTGGCGGTATGCGGCCAGCACCGCTTCGCGGCCGGCGAAGGCGCTCACCAACATGAGCAGCGTGGACTCGGGCAGGTGGAAGTTGGTGAGCATGGCGTCCACCGATCTGAAGCGAAAGCCCGGCACGATGAACAGCGACGAGTCGCCCACGAAGGGTTGCAGTTCGCCGGATCCGGCGGCGCTTTCCAGCGCGCGGACCACGGTGGTGCCCACGGCGACCACGCGGCCGCCACGCGCGCGGGTCGCGGCGATGCGCGCGCAGGTCTCCTCGCCGACCTCCACGAACTCGGCGTGCATCACGTGCGCGCCCACGGCGTCAGTGCGCACCGGCTGGAAAGTGCCGGCGCCCACGTGCAGCGTGATGAAGGCGCGCTGCACGCCCCGCGCGTCCAGCGCCGCGAGCAGCGACTCGTCGAAATGCAGGCTGGCCGTCGGCGCGGCGACGGCGCCCTGCCGGCGTGCGAACAGGCTCTGGTACCGCTGGCTGTCCGACGCATCGGGCTCGCGGCGGATATACGGCGGCAAGGGCATCTGCCCGTAGCGCTCGAAGAAGGACAGTGCCGGCTCGGGTAGTTCGATGACCCAGAGATCGCCTCGTTTCTCGTGGACGCGCAGCGTGCCGCCGCGACATTGCAGCGGCATGTCGGGCCGCAGCGGTTTGCTGGCGCGCGCATGCACGAGCGCGAGATGGCCCCGATCGTCGGACAACAGCGGCCGCTCCAGCAGCAGTTCCACGCGTCCGCCGGATTCCTTCAGCGCGAACAGCCGCGCGGGAATCACGCGTGTGTCATTGAACACCAGCAGGTCGCCGTCGTTCAGCAATGCGGGCAATTCGCGCACCTGGCGATCGGCCAGCGCGCCGGTGACACCGTCGAGCGTGAGCAGCCGGCTCGCCGAGCGTTCGGCGAGCGGTTGCTGGGCTATGAGTTCGGAGGGGAGTTCGTAGTGAAAGTCGGCGCGGCGCACGGCGGCAAGTTTACCGTCATGGCCGCGCCTTCAATTCCGGAATTGTTTTCCAGGCGGTTATTCGAAAGTGCCGGGGCCGCCGGGCAGCGGACGCGTCATCGGAACCGGCGGCGCCGCGGGCACGCCCGGCATGGCCGGCATGGCCGGCATGGCGGACTCCCAGATCATATCGCCCATCTCCGGACGGTCGGGCATGGTCACCGCCAGGGTCACCGGCTTGCGCTGGCGCAATACCGTGAGGCTGAGTTTCTCGCCCGATCGATACGAGCGCAGGATGCGCATGGCATGCGCGCCGTCATCCGGCTTGCGCCCGTCGATGGCCTGCAGCACGTCGCCGTCCTCGAGCTTGAAAGCATCGCCCTTCGGCGCCTGCACCACGAGTACACCCTCGGTCGCACCGAAGTACGCGCCCAGCTTGGGCGTGAGGCTGGCGAGTTCCATCCCCTCGAATTCACCGGGCCCGAAACCGCGGAATGCCGTGACGAACGGACCGCGCACGTTGCCGCCGCCAAACGCGCCCACCGTGCCCATCTCGGGCACGCGCATGTTGAACACGTGGTCTTCGAAAACCATGGGCCGCGCCACCACCACGTAATCCTGCTTCTTGCCGTCGCGGAGTACGCGGACTTTCACCTTCTGGTCGGGTTTCACCTTGCGCATCCTGTCCAGGAGCGCCCGATCCGCTCCCGAATCCGGCAGCGATTCGCCATCGAGCGCGATGATGATGTCCCGGTCGCGCACGCCGGCCTCGGCGGCGGGGCCGCCGGGGCTCACGTTGAGCACGCGCACGCCTTGTTTGCCAGGGTCATCGTCGATCTGGATGCCGAGAACGGCGCGGCGCGGCCCCCCTTCGATGAGCCTGATCTCGTGACGCGCGTGCGCGCCGAGCTTGGTGGACAACTCGGCCACTTCGCGCGCGGCCTTGTCGAGTCGTTCGCGAGCTTCGTCCAGCTGTTTGCGGGTCTTCGCTTCGTCGGCATCAACTTTCGACGTCTCTTTCTGACGCTGCGCTTCGGCGCGCGCCACGTCCTTCTCATCCTTGCCGGGCGACTGCGCCATTACCGTGGCACTGGCAGCCAGCAAACACACTGCGGTCAACGTTTTCATGAACCACTCCAGAAGAAAATCAGAAACTCGTGCTCACCATCTCGGCATAACGCACACGCGCGTATGAATCCATCAGATCGGCGCGAGTGCGCTCGAGGCGGGCCACTTCCGCGCCGCGTGGGGCGGCCAGTCGCGCGTCGTTGAGCGCATCGTCGATCGTTGCGATGTGGTCTTCGATCGCGGCGAGCGCGAGCCAGGTATCGGCACGCACCAGCCGCTGCTGCGGCGCCGGTGACTCGATGGACTCCGGCACGGCGGCATGCATCTCGTCGGACGGCCCCGCTCGCCAGACGCTCACCGCGACCATGGCGAGCACCAGGGCGCTGGCGGTTCCGCGCGCGAAACCCGCGCGTCGGCGTGCGCGCGCCTTGCGCGCGGCGTTCCGTTCAAGCAGACCCGCATAATCGAACGCGGGTTCGACCTCGCGCGTGGCGGCGTCGAGACGCCGCAGGTTGCCGATCAATTCGTCGGGATTGTCCATCGACATCACTCCAGCAATGACGCGCCGAATCCGGACGCGGTCGGCGGCGACAACTCGCCGCGCAGCCGCGCGTGTCCGCGCGACAGTTGCGACTTGGAAAAACTCACGGTGCGGTCGAAGCACTTCGCGATCTCTTCGTGCGACCAGCCTTCGACGTCGTACAGCCAGACCACCGCGCGGGTCGTTGGCGAGAGCCTGGCCAGCGCGCGGTCGAGATCGATGAGGTCGGCGGTGCGCCCTTCGGCCTCGACCGGCAGCCGGTGATCTTCGGTGAACCCATCGAGAGCGACGCGCGCCCGATGCCAGGGTGAACGGAATGCCATGAGGCACCGGCTCACGGCGATGCTGCGCACCCAGATGCCGAACGGCGCTTCGCCACGGTAGTCATCCAGGTGCTCGAACATGGCAATCAGCGAGTCCTGCAGCAAATCGTCCGCCAGCGCTGGATGACGGACCAGGCGCCGGATCAGCCCCAGCGTCGGGGCGGCGACCCGCTGAAACAATGCGCCGCGAACGGTCAGGTCGCCCGCGCGGGCGGCGGCCAGCTCGGTCTCGGTCACCTGGATTTCAGCCAGTTTCTGCATGTCCATGGTCTAGATGCGCCGGTCCCGAAGAAGGTCGCAAAATGGGCGATTCATTCGCCTATACTTCCGCCCCCGCGCCGGGATGGCGGAACTGGTAGACGCGGCGGACTCAAAATCCGTTGCCCTTATAAGGCGTGTGGGTTCGATTCCCTCTCCCGGCACCATTTCTTGTAATGAATTTCTGCAGCAACTGTGGCAACCGAGTCGTCCTCAAAGTTCCGGAGGCAGACTTCCTGCCGCGCCACGTCTGCGAAAACTGCGGGACCATCCACTACCTGAATCCCAAGCTGGTGGTGGGTTCGGTGCCCGAGTACCAGGGGCGCATCCTGCTCTGCAAACGGGGCATCGAGCCTCGGCTCGGCTTCTGGACCATTCCGGCCGGGTTCATGGAGAACGACGAGACCCTCGAGGCCGGCGCGGCACGCGAGGCCCAGGAAGAGGCGCATATCGACGTCGAGATCGGCAGCCTGCTGCTGCTGGCCAATGTGGTCCATGCGCGGCAGGTGCACGTGTTCTTTCGCTCGCGCATGCGGACCCCCGATTTTTCCGTCACACACGAGAGCCTGGAAGTGAAGCTGGTGGACGAGAAGGACATTCCCTGGGGAGACCTCGCCTTCCCCAGCACCGAGGCGGCGCTGCGCCATTTCGTGGCTGATCGCGCGGCCGGAGTGGATTTGCATCACGTCGCCGAAATGCCGCGGCGCTTCAAATAGGCCGTTTCAAGTAGAATAACGGCCCGCAAGAAGATCGAGCTGAGAGGATCGCGATGGCGTTCGTGGTGACGGAACAGTGCATCAAGTGCAAGTACACCGACTGCGTGGAGGTGTGCCCGGTCGACTGTTTCCACGAGGGCCCTAACTTCCTCGTCATCGATCCGGACGAGTGCATCGATTGCACGCTGTGCGAGCCGGAATGCCCGGTCGAGGCCATCTTCTCCGAAGATGAAGTGCCCGCGGGCCAGGAAGAATTCAAGAAGCTCAATGCGGAGCTTGCCAAGAAGTGGCCGGTGATCGCGGAGAAGAAGCCCGCTCCCCCCGACGCCAAGCAGTTCGAGGGCGTGGCCGACAAGCGCAAGCTGCTCGAGAGTTGATCAGGGCGCGAGACGCGCCCTCCGCTACATCTTTCCCGTTTTCAGGTAGCGCGCCAGTTGCCCCGGCGGCGCGTAGCCCGGGAGCATCTCGCCACTTTGCAGGAAGATGGCCGGCGTGCCGTCAACGGCCAGTTTCTGGCCCAGCTCGAAGTCGCGCTTGACGATGTCGCTGGGGCACTTCGGTGATTTCACGTCCTCGCCGTTCTTGGCACGGGTCAGCGCCTCGTTGCGGTTGGAGGAGCACCACACGGCTTCGGCCTTGTGCCAGGAATCCGTATTCGGGCCCGAGCGCGGGAAGAACATATAGCGCACGCGGATCCCCAGCCGGTTGTACTCGGCGATCTGCGAGTGCAGGCGGCGGCAATAGCCGCAGTCGATGTCGGTGAAGACGGTGATGGTGTACTTCGGATCCCTGGGTGAGTACACGACCATCTCGCTGTCCGGAATGGTCTCGATGATGCGCGCGCGGATGGTGCGGCGGCGATTCTCGGAAAGATTGGCGTCAGCATCGATGTCGATCATGTCGCCGAGAATGGCGTACCTGCCGTCGGCGGTGACGTAGCTGATCTCCGAACCGCGCGTCACTTCGTACACACCGCTGACCGGCGACATGCGCACGTCCTCGAGCTTGATGTCGCCGAAGCGCTTGGCGATGGCCACGCGGGGATCCGCCTTGGCCGTGGCGGCGGGGGCCGCCGGAGCCTGGGCCATTGCCACGCCGGAAATACAGGCGCAGGCGATCAAGGCGAGAGAAAGGGTCAATGGTTGGCGCATCGCAAATCTCTGGGCGAAACCCTGGCAGCTGAGTACGGTTACGACCGCGCGCGAAGTGTGAAGTTCGCGTAGCGCCGGAAGTCTAGCAGGAAGATCGCGGGGCGGCCTTTGGAGGGCTCGGTGTGCCTCTCGCCCGACGATCAGCCGCGCGGGTGGTGCGTGCCGTGCAGCTCTTTCATGCGCTCGCGGGCGACATGCGTGTAGATCTGCGTGGTCGACAGGTCTGAATGACCCAGCAGCATCTGCACCACGCGCAGGTCCGCGCCATGATTGAGCAGGTGAGTGGCAAAGGCGTGACGCAGCGTGTGCGGCGACAGTTCCTTGTCGATGACGGCCTTGCGGGCGTAACGCTTGATGATGTGCCAGAAGGCCTGGCGCGTCATGCGGTCACCGCGGCGAGTCGGGAACAGGTAGTCGGTGGTGCGGTCGAGCAGGATCTCGCTGCGCGGCGCGCGGACGAAGTCCGTCAGCCAGCGCACGGCTTCCTCGCCGAGCGGAATCAGCCGCTCGCGATTGCCCTTGCCCATCACGCGGATCACACCCTGGTTGGTATTGATCTGGTTGTACTTGAGGTTCACCAGCTCCGAGACGCGCAGGCCCGTGGCATACAGCACTTCGAGCATGGTGCGGTCGCGGTGACCCAGCGGGTCGGCGATGGCCGGCGCGTTGAGCAGTGACTCGACTTCTTCTTCGGTGAGCGACTTCGGCAGCGAGCGGCCGATCTTCGGCATCGCGATCTGCGCGGTCGGGTCGTCCTTCAGCACGCCCTCGCGGACGAAGTAGCGGAAGAAACGGCGGAAAGAGGACAACTGGCGTGCGGTCGAGCGGGGCCGCGCACCCGCTTCGACGCGGAAAGCGATGAAGCCCAGCAGGTCGGCGCGAGTGGTCTTGATGATCGGCGTGCCACGTTCGGCCAACCAGCGCCCGAGCGCGGTCAGGTCGGCGCGATAGGCCGCGAGCGTGTTGGCGGACAGGCCGCGCTCCATCCATACCGCGTCGAGAAACTTCGACACGGTGGCGTCTGCGGAGTCGGCGGCGGGCGCCTCGTTCGTCGCTGTAGCTTGTTTGACCAAGACGTGATTGCCTTAATACGTATGCGGAATAACGCTTCGGGCGAGTATGGATTCGAGGGTTCGGCACGGACGTGACGACCTTCACAGCTCAGCGAAACCATTAACATAAAGAGAACCAGTTCACATGAATGCGGAATCGGTGCGCGGAAAAAGCCATACATGACAGTCGAATCGGGCCAGGCGCGCGCTCCCTGGCCAGCCCTCGTTTCGGTTCCCCTGCGTCTCGCCTACGGGATCTACGCGGCACTGCTGTTCCTGTTGGTCGCGCTGGTGGCCCTGCTGGGGGTACTTCTGCTGCCCTCGTTGCGGGCGCGGCGCGGCACCGCGCGCATTGCAGCAAAGTCGTTCTTCTTCCTGAGCGGCATGCCACTCAAGGTGCGCGGGCTGGAAAACCTGCCCGCGGGCCAATGTGTCGTCGCGGCAAATCACGCCAGCTATCTGGACGGCGTGGTCATGGCGGCTGCCCTGCCGCCCCGCTTCGGCTTCGTCATCAAACGCGAGATGAACGACGTGCCCCTCGCCGGCCTGCTCCTGCGGCGCATCGGCTCGGAGTTCGTCGATCGCTCCAATCGCCACAAGGGCGGCACGGATGCGCGGCGTGTCCTGCGCACCGCGGCCAATGGACATTCATTGGTGTTCTTTCCGGAAGGCACGTTCAAACCCGAGGTGGGCCTGGGCAAGTTCCACACGGGCGCATTCGCCATCGCGGCGCGTGCGTCCTGCCCGGTCGTGCCGGCGGTGATCCTCGGCACGCGCCGGAACATGCCGGCGACCCGCGTGCTTCCGCGACCCGGTCCGCTGGAAGTGCGTTATGGCACTCCCCTGCTTGCGGCGCCTTCGCTGGGCGCGCAGGACGACCCGGCACTGGCGCTGCGCGACCGCGCGCGCGCGGCCATTCTCGCGGAACTGGGAGAGCCCGATCTCGCCTGACGGCCCCTGTGACATTCCCTTCTGCGCTGCGAATCACAGTGGCAGAACATGCAAGCCTTCGCCTCCATGACTGCCGATCCCGCCACCGCGTTCGTCGCGTTGCTGCGCGATCACCAGCGGCTGGTCCATCGGGTCGCACGCAGTTACGCGCGCGGCCACGCGGAAATCGAGGACCTCGCGCAGGAAATCGCCGCCCAGGCGTGGCGTGCATTTCCTTCGTACGACTCGCAACGTCGCTTCTCGACCTGGCTCTATCGAATCGCGCTGAACGTCGCCATCTCGTGGCTGCGCGTGGAAGCGCCCCGCCGCCAGCGCTGGGTTTCGTATGAGGCGGAGCTGCATGAACCGGCCGTTGGCGACGAAACGGACGCCGGCGACGGAGGCCGCATCCTGCGCGGCTTCATCGAATCCTTGGGCGCGCTGGATCGCGCGTTGCTGCTTCTCTATCTGGAAGAACGCCCGCTGTCCGAGATCGCGGAGATCCTCGGGCTGACCACCACCAACCTCACTACCAAGATCAACCGGCTGAAGGAACGACTGAGCCGGTTCGCGGAGAAAGAACATGGAACTCGATGAGCTGAAAGCCTCCTGGCAAAGTCTCGACCGGCGCGTCGGCCAACTCACCGAGATCAATCGCCGGTTGCTCACCGAAACGCTGAGCCGCAAGGCCCGGTGGAGACTGTTGCCGGTCATGATCGGCGCGGTTCTCAACATGCTCATTGGCGCGTGGCTCGTCGTCATCTGTGCGAGTCTCTGGAGCGCACACCTCGACAAACCCGCGGTGGCCATCGCCGGCATCGCGCTTCAACTGGCCAGCGTCGGCCTTGTCGTGATCGGCGCGGTGCGGCTGGGCATGGTTCTGCGGATCGATTATTCGAAGCCCGTACTCGTGATCCAGCGCTCGCTGGCCTCGCTGCAGAAGTTCGAGGCGGCGTCTTTTCACGCCGTATGGTTCGCGAGCTGGGTGTTGGTGCCTGCGGCCCTGGTCGCCATCGTCATGGGCTTCGCAGGCGTCGACCTCTGGGAACGTGCGTCGGGCTACCTGGTGGGCAACTTCCTGGTATGCCTCGCGGGCGGGCTCACGCCCCCGCTGCTGCACGCCTGGGCGCGTCGCCGGAACGGGCGGCTCGCCAGGTGGATGGATGATTTCCTGCTCAGCCACAGCATCGCCCGTGCTCGGGCGAGCGTCGCCGAGATCGACGAATTCTCGCGGACCTGACTACATGTGACGACGATACTGGCCACCGACTTCGTACAACGCATGCGTGATCTGCCCCAGCGAGCAGGTCTGCACGGTCTCGAGTAGTTCGGCGAACACGTTGCCGCCCGCGGCAGCCACCTGTTGCAAGCGGCGCAGCGCGCCGGCGGATTCCGCGGCGTGACGCGCCTGGAATGCGCGCACCGCATCCACCTGGCCCTGCTGCTCTTCCTCGCTGGCGCGAAACAGCGGAGCGGCCGCATGTTCACCTTCGCCCCGCTCGTTGAGGAAAGTGTTGACGCCGACGATGGGCAGCGAGCCGTCGTGTTTGCGCGTCTCATAGTGCAACGACTCTTCCTGGATCTTGCCGCGCTGGTACATGGTCTCCATCGCGCCCAGCACGCCGCCGCGCTCGGCGATTGACTCGAACTCCTGATACACGGCCTCTTCGACCAGATCCGTCAGGGCTTCGATGGCGAACGAACCCTGCCATGGGTTCTGGATCTTGTTGAGCCCGAGTTCGCGATTGATGATGAGCTGTATGGCCACCGCGCGCCGCACGCTCTCCTCGGTCGGAGTGGTGAGGGCCTCGTCGTAGGCATTGGTGTGCAGCGAATTGCAGTTGTCGAACAAGGCATACATGGCCTGCAGCGTCGTACGGATGTCGTTGAACTGGATCTCACGCGAATGCAGCGAACGGCCGGAGGTCTGGATGTGGTACTTGAGCATCTGGCTGCGCGCGCCGGCCTGGTACACGTCTTTCATGGCGCGGGCCCAGATGCGCCGCGCCACGCGGCCGATCACCGCGTATTCGGCGTCCATGCCATTGGAGAAGAAGAACGACAGGTTGGGCGCGAAGTCGTCGATCTTCATGCCA
Organism: Steroidobacteraceae bacterium; assembly: GCA_029266835.1. GTDB lineage: Bacteria > Pseudomonadota > Gammaproteobacteria > Steroidobacterales > Steroidobacteraceae > CADEED01. The sequence continues at coordinate 30,782 of JAQSWD010000005.1, read as the reverse complement.
CGCGCCAGGTAGTACTCCACGATGGTGAAGCCATTGGCCAGCGTGAACGCCAGCTGCGTCACCGGGTTCGCACCAGCTTCGGCGATGTGATACCCGGAGATGCTCACCGAGTAGAAGTTGCGCACCTGGTTCTCGCTGAAGAACTGCTGCACGTCGCCCATCATGCGCAGCGCGAATTCGGTGGAGAAGATGCAGGTGTTCTGCGCCTGGTCTTCCTTGAGGATGTCGGCCTGCACCGTGCCGCGCACACGCGACAGTGCCTCCCGCCGCCAGCCCTGGTATTCGGCGTCGCTGACCAGGCCAAGCTTCACCAGCTGGCGGCCGGAGACGCCTAACAAACCAAGACCGGCGCCGTCGTGACCATCGGGCAACTCGCCCGCGTACACGGGCCGGCGCGCATCACCCGCCGCGGCCTGTTGCAAGGCCTTTTCAATCGTGTCCCACCGCCCCTGCTCCCGCAACGCACGTTCGAGACGCTGGTCGATGGCGGTGTTCATGAACATGGCCAGGACAATAGGCGCGGGACCATTGATGGTCATCGATACCGAGGTGGTCGGGGCGGTCAGGTCGAAGCCCGAGTACAGCTTCTTCATGTCGTCCAGCGTGGCGATGGACACGCCAGAGTTCCCGGTCCGCCCGAAAATGTCGGGGCGCGGGTCCGGGTCCTCGCCGTACAGCGTGGTGGAGTCGAAGGCGGTAGATAGCCGAGTGGCCTCGTGTCCGCGCGCCAGGTAGTGGAAGCGCCGGTTGGTACGCTCAGGCGCACCTTCGCCCGCGAACATGCGCGTGGGGTCTTCCTCTTCGCGCCGGTAGGGATAAACACCGCCGGTGTAGGGAAAAGCTCCGGGCAGATTCTCGTTTTCCAGGAAACGCAGCAGTTCGCCCCAGCCCTCGAATCGCGGCGGCGCCAGCTTGGGAATCAGTTCGTGGCTCAGCGACTCGGTGTAGTTGGAGCCGCGCACTTCGCGTCCGCGCACCTGGTAGGAATATTCCGGGTCGATGACCCCCTGCGCACGCGCCGGCCAGGATCGCAGTTGCGCCAGCGCCTCGGCGCCTACCTGCTCGAGCGCGGTGTTGTATGCGCTGCGCAGCGCATCGAACTGCGGTGCAGCCCCCGCGGCCACGGGCATGAAGGGCGTGGGGAGCGCGGGGTCGGCCAATTGCTGGAGCGCCAGGTACAGACCATGCGCGCGGCGCGCCGCCTGCGCGCGCGCGTCCGCCTGCCGGCGGGTCTCCCGGCCGCGCAGTGCGATGTCGGCGAGATAACGCGACCGCGCGGCGGGCACCAGCGGATCACGGGAGCGGAACGGGGTGATCGCGGCGTCCACGGGCTGGTTGGCCGGTTTGCTCCACCGTCCCGCGACTCCGCTCTCACGATCCAGCGCCACGCATAACGCCTCGAACAGGCGGTTCACGCCAGGGTCATTGAACCGGCTGGCGATGGTGGGGAATACCGGCAACTCGTCGTCGGGCAATTTGAACTGGTCGGGATGATTTCGCCGCCATTGTTTTCGCACATCGCGCAGCGCGTCTTCGGCGCCGCGCTTCTCGAACTTGTTCAACACGACCATGTCGGCGAAGTCGAGCATGTCAATCTTCTCGAGCTGGCTGGCGGCGCCGTACTCGGCCGTCATCACGTACAGCGACAGGTCGGCCAGGTCCACGATCTCGGTGTCGCTCTGGCCGATGCCTGCGGTCTCGACCACGATCAGGTCGAAACCCGCGGCGCGATACAGCGCCAGCACATCGGCGAGCACCGCGCTGGTAGCCAGGTGCTGGCGCCGCGTGGCCAGCGAGCGCATGAACACATTGGGCGCCGACAGCGAATTCATGCGGATGCGATCACCCAGCAGCGCGCCACCGGAACGGCGCCGGGTGGGATCCACCGCGACCACCGCCACCTGCCGATCCGGGAACTGCCGCAGGAAACGCTGCAACAGTTCGTCGGTGAGCGAGCTCTTGCCGGCGCCGCCCGTACCCGTCAAACCGATGACGGGAGCGCTGCGTGGCGCGGCGATGCGTGTGCTGAGCTGCCGGCGCAAGTCGTCGGCATCACCGCCGTCGATGCTTCCGCCGCCCTCGAGCAGCGTGATCGCGCGTGCGATGCCGCCATGATCCCGGACATCGGGCACGAGGTCGCCAGCCTTCGCCGGTGCGCGACGGCCCACGCGCGCGAACACATCGTCGATCATGCCCGTCAGGCCCAGATGCCTGCCGTCCTCGGGCGTGTAGATCTTCGTGACCCCGTAGGCCTCGAGCTGCGCGATTTCGGCGGGACTGATGGTGCCACCACCGCCCACCACCACGCGAATGTGATCGGCGCCGCGCTCGCGCAGCATGTCCACCATGTACCGGAAGTATTCGTTGTGGCCGCCCTGGTAACTGCTGACGGCAATGGCGTCGGCGTCCTCGGCGATGGCCGCGCGCACGATGTCGGCGACCGAACGGTTGTGACCCAGGTGCACCACTTCGGCCCCGCCCGCCTGCAGCAGGCGGCGGATCATGTTGATGGCGGCGTCGTGGCCGTCGAACAGGGACGCGGCGCTGACGAAACGCAGCGGTCGCCCGGGCTCTGGTGGCTTCATGTTACTGGCTGGTAAGATGTGTTACTGAAGGGTAACACATGGCCGTCCGCATGCCCGCATCCGCCGCCAAGACCAAGCCACGCAAGGAGTTGCGCGAGGCCTCCCCCTGGGAAGGCCGCCGCCGGCTGCGCGAACACCACGCACTGAAACGCGAGGCGGTGATCCTGGCCGCCGCGCGGGCGTTCGCCAGCCGGGGTTACCACAACACGTCGCTGGACGATCTGGCAGCCAGCCTCAAGGTCACCAAGCCGACGCTCTATCTGTATGTGCCGAACAAGGAAGCCATCCTGTTCGAGTGCTTTCGTGCGGGGCTCGCGCAAATCCAGGCATCGCTCGACGACAGCGAACAGGCGACCGGCCTGGCGCGCGAAAGGCTGTTCGGGTTCATCCGCGGCTATGCCGCGGCGATTGTCGGCGACTTCGGGTGGTGCATGCTTCGCGCCGAGGACCAGCACCTGTCGGCCGCCCTGTCGCGCAAGATCAAACTACTCAAGGCGGGCATCGACCGGCGCATGCGCGCCCTCATCGAGGCCGGCGTCGCCGACGGCTCCATCCGCGAATGCGACCCGCGCATGACCGCATTCGCGCTGGCCGGCGCACTCAACTGGATGGGCCACTGGTACCGCGAGGACGCCTCGCTGAAGCCGCTGGACATCGCCGACCGGTTTATTGAGGTGTTCAATTACGGCCTCCGCGGCCGTAATTGACCGAGGACAATCATTACGGCCTCCGCGGCCGTAATTGACCGAGGACAATCATTACGGCCTCCGCGGCCGCGTGGAGACAATGACATGAGCAAGGAAATCATCATCGCCGCCGCCACCCGCACGCCCATCGGCGCGTTCCAGGGTGTGCTCTCCCCCGCCACCGCGCCGCAACTCGGCGCGGCCGCCATCAAGGGCGCGCTCGCCGCCGCCAAGGTCGAAGGCGCCGACGTGCAGGAAGTGATCATGGGCTGCGTGTTGTCCGCGGGACTGGGCCAGGCGCCCGCGCGCCAGGCGTCGCTGGGCGCCGGCATCCCGCAGGGCGTGCCCACCACCACCATCAACAAGATGTGCGGCTCCGGCATGAAGGCCATCATGATGGCCTCGGACCAGATCCGCGCGGGCGACGTGCAGATCGCGGTGGCCGGCGGCCTCGAATCCATGAGCAACGCACCCTATCTACTACCGAAGGCGCGCGCCGGCATGCGCATGGGCCACGGCGAGGTGCTCGATCACATGTTCTACGACGGCCTCCAGAGCCCCTTCGACGGACAGCTCATGGGAGCGTTCGCCGAGGCCACCGCGCAGAAGTACGCCTTCTCCCGCGCGGACCAGGACGCCTTCGCCACCGAGTCCACGCAACGTGCGCTCAAGGCCGTGAGCTCGGGCGCGTTCGCCGCGGAAATCACGCCTGTGACCGTCAAGGGCCGTAAAGGCGAGGCAGTGGTGGATCGCGATGAAACGCCGTTTACGGTCGATCTCGCGAAGATCGCCACGTTGAAGCCCGCCTTCCGCAAGGACGGCACCGTTACCGCCGCCTCCTCGTCATCCATCTCCGACGGCGCCGCGGCCGTGGTGCTGGCCGACGCGGCCACTGCGAAGTCGCGCGGACTCGCGCCGCTGGCGCGCATCCTGGGCTACGCCAGTTTCGCGCGCGAACCGGAGTGGTTCACCACCGCGCCGGCCGGCGCCATCCAGAAATTGCTGGGTCAGCTCGGCTGGAAACCGTCCGACGTGGCGCTCTACGAAGTCAACGAGGCGTTCGCCGTGGTGACCATGGCCGCCATGCGAGACGTCGGCTTCGACCACGCGCGCACCAATGTGAACGGCGGCGCCTGTTCGTTGGGCCACCCGATTGGCGCTACCGGCGCGCGCATCGTCGCCACGCTGGTGCACGCGCTTCGTGCGCGTGGTGGCGGCCGCGGCATCGCTTCCTTGTGCATCGGCGGCGGCGAAGCCACCGCCATCGCCGTCGAGGTGTCTTGAGCCGGTCCCATGCGCCGTTTCCCGGGCCTGACGGGGCTTCCCCGCTCCGTTATGCTGTGGGTCCTCTCGCAGGTGTGAACAATGAAAATCTCTGACGCGCGCGCCGTCGTCACCGGCGGCGCTTCCGGTTTGGGTCATGCCGTCGCGCGGCACATCGTCGCGGCCGGCGGTCGCGTGTGCTTGTTAGATGTGCAGGAAGGCCCCGGCCAGGCGGCCGCCTCGGCGCTGGGCGCGAACGCCAGCTTCGCCAAGTGCGATGTCACCTCCGAGACCGAGGTCAACGCCGCCATGCAGGCAGCCGCGAAAAATCTCGGCGGCCTCAATCTGCTCGTGAATTGCGCAGGCGTCATCGGCGCCGGGCGCGTACTGGGCAAGAACGGCCCCATGGCCGGTGATTTCTTCACGCGCGTGGTGCACATCAATCTCATCGGCACCTTCCTGTGCGACAAGGCCGCGGCGGCGCTCATGCAGAACAACGCGCCGAGCGCCGATGGCGAGCGTGGCGTGATCGTGCACACCTCTTCAGTTGCCGCATTCGAGGGGCAGATAGGCCAGGCCGCCTACTCGGCCACCAAGGCCGCCGTGTCCGGCATGACGCTGCCCATCGCGCGCGAGTTCGCGCAGTTCGGCATCCGCGTGTGTTCGCTGGCGCCGGGCATCTTCGCCACGCCCATGCTGGCGGGAATGCCGCAAGATGTGCAGGACTCGCTCGGGAAGCAGGTGCCCTTCCCCCCGCGGCTGGGCAAACCCGAGGAGTTTGCGGCGCTGGTGCAGACCATTTTCGAAGTGGCCTACCTCAACGGCGAAACCATCCGCCTCGACGGCGCCATCCGGATGCAGCCGAAATAATTCATGGCCAACGGTCCCGCACAACGCGATGTGATGGAGTACGACGTCGCCGTCATTGGCGGCGGTCCGGCGGGGCTGGCCACGGCCATCCGTCTGAAGCAACGCAAGCCCGAGCTCACCGTCTGTGTGCTCGAGAAAGGCTCGACCATCGGTGCGCACTCGCTGTCCGGCGCCGTGCTCGAGCCGGGCCCGCTCGATGTCCTGCTGCCCGAGTGGCGCAACGCGCCGCTGCCCATCAAGGTGCCAGTAGTGAGGGATGAGTTCGTCTGGCTGGGACGCAAGGGCGCGACCCGCGTTCCGTGGATTCCCAGCTACCTGCACAACGATGGCAACTTCATCGTTTCACTGGGCGGCCTGGTGGCGTGGATGGCCACGCGGGCCGAGTCCCTGGGTGTGGATGTGTTCGCCGGCTTCGCCGCCGCGCTGCCGCTGTTCGACGACGACGGCTCGATGGCCGGCGTGCAGATCGGCGACATGGGCGTGCAGCACGACGGCTCCCGCGGTCCTAACTACACGCCGGGCGCGGAAGTGCGCGCGAGGCTTACGGTCATAGCCGAAGGTTGCCGCGGCAGCCTCGCCAAGGTGCTCATCAACAAGTACAAGCTCGACGCCGGCTGCGATCCGCAGGTCTACGCGCTGGGCATGAAGGAACTGTGGCAGCTGCCGCCCGGGCGCGTGACCCCCGGGCTGGTGCAGCACTCCGTGGGCTGGCCGCTGGATTCACGCACCTACGGTGGCAGCTTCGTTTACCACCTCGACGACAACCGCGCCTACGTGGGCTTTGTCGCCGGGCTGGACTATCGCGATCCGCGTTTCTTTCCGTTCGAGGCCTTCCAGCAGTTCAAGCATCACCCGGTGATGCACGAATTTCTGAAGGGCGGGGAAATCCTGTCGGCCGGTGCGCGCGCGATCTCCGCCGGCGGGTTCCAGTCGCTGCCCAAGCTCGAAATGCCAGGCGCCGTGCTCGTGGGCGATGCCGGTGGCACGCTCAACGTTCCCAAGATCAAGGGCATCCACCAGGCCTTGCGCTGCGCGATGGCCGCGGCTGATTACTTCGCCGAGAATGACACCAGCATCGGTTTCGATGCCGTCTGGCGCAAGACCGAGGCCGTGGAAGAGCTGCGCCAGGTGCGCAACATCAAGCCCGGCTTCAAACGTGGCTTGAGATTCGGCCTGTTGAACGCCGGTGTCGAGAGCATCCTTGCCGGCAAGACGCCGTGGACCCTCAAGAACACCGCGACTTACCCGCTCGAGAAGCTCGAGGAGTACACGTCGCCCAACCGGCACTGGGTGCAGCGCGACCTGCCGCCCCGCGACCGGCTGTCGTCGGTGTTTCATTCGGTGACCGCGCACGATGAAGTGCAGCCTGCGCACCTCAAGGTGCGCGACACCAGCATCTGTGCGACGCGCTGCGTCACCGAGTACGGCAACCCCTGCACGCGTTTCTGCCCCGCCAATGTCTACGAGATGGTGGACGACGGCGCCGGCGGCAAACGCCTGCAGATCAACGCGGCCAACTGCGTGCACTGCAAGGCCTGCGACATCAAGGACCCTTACCAGATCATCGACTGGACCACGCCCGAAGGCGGTTCCGGTCCCAACTACCAGCTGTTGTGACTTCGAACAAAGACGTCCTCGGCGCGTTGCATGCCGGGGAGATCGCCAAGCGCGGCTTCACCGCCGACCCTGCCCAGCTCGCCGCCATCCGCCAGCTCGAAAGGCTGCGCGCCGAACTCACCGAGGCCGCATCCGCCCCGCTGGGCAAGCGCATCCTGCGCGGGCTCACCAGCAACGGTGACGCGCCGCGCGGCGTCTATCTTTGGGGCGGCGTCGGCCGCGGCAAGACCTGGCTCATGGACCTCTTCTACTCCAGCCTCACGCTGGCGGCGAAGCGCCGAACGCACTTCTACCGATTCATGCAGGAGGTGCATGCCGACCTCAAGCGCCTCAAAGGCATGCAGTCGCCACTCGACGGCGTGGCCGACAAGATCTCGAAGAAGGCGCGGGTCATCTGCTTCGACGAGTTGTTCGTCTCCGACATCGCCGACGCCATGATCCTCGCCGGTTTGTTCCAGGCGTTGCTCAAGCGTGGCGTCGCGCTGGTGTTCACCTCAAACGTGAAACCCAGGGATCTCTACAAGAACGGCCTGCAGCGCGACCGCTTCGTGCCCACGATCGCGCTGATCGAGAAGCACTGCGAAGTCATCAACGTCGACGGCGGCGTGGATTATCGCCTGCGCCAGCTCACGGCCGCGCCCATCTACCTGCCGACCAGTGCCGCCGACACGACCAGGAGGCTCGATGAGTTGTTCGACGACCTGTCCGACGACGACATCGAGTCCGATGGCACCATCACCATCCATAACCGGAAGATCAAGGTGGTGCGCGAGAGCGAGAACGTCATCTGGTTCGATTTTGCCGCGCTCTGCGAAGGCCCGCGCAGCCCGGCCGACTACGTGGCGCTGGCCAGCGAGTACCAGTCCGTGATCATCGCCAACGTGCCGGTGTTCGGCGTGGACGCCGACAATTCGGCGCGGCGGTTCATTTCGGTGATCGACGAGTTCTATGACCGCGGCGTGAACGTGATCATCTCGGCGGCGGCGGCGCCTTCTGAGTTGTACAAGGGCGAGAAGCTCAAGTTCGAGTTTCAGCGCACCGCCAGCCGGCTGACGGAGATGCAGAGCGAGGAGTATCTCTCGCGCGCACATCGCGCGGCATGAGCCCACAGAGCTCACCGCTCGAATACCAGCGGAACGGGCGCACCGCATGCGCCCGCTCCGCTGTATCCGTCTATCTAGAGCTTACCGGACACTTCGCGCGCCAGTTTCTGCGCGAGCTCGACCTGCCCCTCAGTGCCTGACCGGCACGCAGAGGCCGCCAGCGCCGCGTTCGACGCCGTCCTGAACGCCACCTGCGCGCCCAGCATTCCCCCATCCACCATTCTGGCTTCCTCGCCGATGCCCGCGACGTCTTTCACTTCACCAAAGGCGCCGAGCGACGTCACCATGGCCGAGTAGTTGACCTTGGGATCCGGACTGGAGTTGTAGGCGGGAGTGAACAGCGTGAGGCTGCCGCAGATGCGGCCATCCGCGCTCTTCCACTCGCAAACAGCCGTCCCCGTGTGCGACGTGACGCTCGAAGTCACCGGCACGCCGAACAAGGCATCCGGATCCGACACGAGCGCGCAGGGGTCCTTGCCCGAGACGGGCTTGTCAGCCGGTGCGGCGGCCGCCTGCGTCGCGTCCGCGCTCGCCGGCTTGGCCGGATTGTCCACCGCGGACTTTCCGCACGAGGCCAACACCGTCGCTGCCATGAAGATGACCAATTTCCGCATTTTCAAACTCCCCTTCCTGGACAAACTACCGCCCAGCGTAGCTCATCCGTCAGCGGCGGCGGGAGTCTCGTTTTGGCGACCAGGATGGGCGTTCTGGTCAATGCGCGGCCAACGCCCGCATCAGCTCCGCGGCGCGCCGGTGCTTCAGCAGGGGCGCGGATTGCCCTGACCAGAGTGAGACCATGTCGGTGCGGCCGGCTGCGAGCGCGGCCTTTCGGAACTGCGCGGTGAGCCAGTTCTGCACCGGATACGGCGGAAGGAGGTGTTGCTTGTCGCCAAAGGCCTCGACGAACTCGTTGTGGATGCTGCGCGCCAACCTGCCGGAGAACGCGCGTGTCAGCGAAGTGCGCCGGGCGGCATCGCTGAACAGCGCCTGCCGATGCAGCGGTGCGGCGTTGGATTCCTCGCAGGCCAGGAACGCCGTGCCGATCTGCGCGGCCGCCGCGCCCAGCGCCAGGGCGGATGCGATTCCCCTGCCATCGACGATCCCGCCCGCGGCGATGACGGGAGTCCGCACCGCGTCCACTACTTGCGGCACCAGGGACGCGGTGCCGGTCAGACAATCCTCGGGCTCCTGCAGAAAAGAAACACGGTGACCGCCCGCCTCGAACCCGGTGGCGACGATCATGTCGACGCCGGCATCCGCCAGTAGTTTGGCCTCGGCCGGCGTGGTGGCGGCACCCAGCGTAACGATGCCGGCGGAGCGGCAACGATCGAGCACCGAGGCCGAGGGAACCCCGAACACGAAACTGAACACCGCGGGCCTGAGCTCCAGGACTGTTTCGACCTGATCTTCATAGCGCGGCGCGAACCGCGCCGGCCGCGCGGGCAACGGCAACCGGAGCTGGTCGAAGTACGGCTGCAGCAACTGCAACGCGGTTTTCCATTGCGCGTCGGTAAGCTGCGGGTCGTCGCTGTCGCGCAGCGGAATCCACAGGTTCAGCGCGAATGGGCGGCCGGTGCGCGCGCGGATGCCGGCCGCGACGTCCCGGATGCCGGCGCCTTCGAGGTGATGCACGCCGAAGGACCCGAGGCCCCCGTTCTCGCTGACCGCGACCACGAGATTCACCGATGACAGGCCGCCGCCAAATGGCCCCTGGACGATGGGCGATTCGAGCTTCAGTCGGCGGCTTACCGCGGTGTCTTTCCACATGCACGCAAGAGTAAGCTCATGCGCTCCCACTGGTAAGTACGCACCTTCCGGTAACCATGGCCAAACCCGACGTCTTCAATGTCGACTGCCCCTCGCAGGGCATCCTGCAACTCATCGGCAGCAAGTGGTCGATGCTCGTTCTCTGCGCGCTGCGCACCGGGCCCAGGCGCACCGGCGAACTCAAGCGCCGGCTCGACGGCGTATCGGCGAAGATGCTCACGCAAACGCTGCGCGAGCTGGAGAGGCATGGCATCGTCGAGCGCGAGGATTTCGCGGAGGTGCCGCCACGGGTGGAATATCGCCTGTCCGCGCTGGGGAGATCGCTGGCATCGCTGGTCGTGGAAATCGAGCAGTGGGTGACGACTCACTACACGCGCATGACGGGCAGCGTGCGGCGCTACGACGCCGCCTGATCACCAACCGGCGCGCCGCGAGCCGGCGCGCCGGTAGTTTGCCCCTTTCTCAGGCCGCCGCGGACGCGGCGTGTTCGGCGCAGGCCTTCGCGGCCGCCGCCTGGACTTCTTCGGGGGACATCTCCTTCACCTGCGTGGCCACCGACCAGTTGTGGCCGAATGGATCCTTGAACACGCCGTAACGCGCGCCCCAGAACATTTCCGTGACCGGCATGAGCGGCGTGGCGCCCGCGTCGGTGGCTCGGGCGAAGGATGCGTCGGCATCGGCTACCGACAAGTGGACGGTCACGGGCGATCCGCCGAAATGCAACGCGCTGAAGCCGCCCATCTCCGGGCATTCGTCCGTGAGCATGAGAACGGAATCACCGATGCGGAGCGCGCCATGCATGAGCTTGCCGTCGGGTCCGACGAGACTGGAGATCACCTCGGCGCCGAATGCCCGCTGGTAGAAATCCAGTGCGCGCAACGCGTCCTTGCAGATCAGGAACGGCGTGAGGGTGTGATAGCCGTCGGGAATGGGCTTGGCTGCGGGACGCGACATGGGGATCTCCTCTTCAGTGGTTTTTGGAAACGCACTGACTGGTCGAACGGCGTGCGCGCGATTCGACACGCCTGTCGCGAATTCGATATCCCGTTCTAGCTCAGGAACTTGGCGCTGGTCTTCGCCCGCACATCATCGGCACTGACCCCAGGAGCCAGCTCGATGAGCTTGAACGGCGACTTGCGATCCGGGCGCTCGAACACTGCAAGATCGGTGATCAGCATGTCCACGCAATTGGCCCCGGTCAGCGGCAGGTCGCATCGTGGCTTGAACTTGGGGGAGCCATCCTTGGAGTTGTGCTCCATGACGACCACCACGCGACGCACACCGGCGACCAGGTCCATGGCTCCGCCCATGCCCTTCACCATCTTGCCCGGCACCATCCAGTTGGCGAGATCGCCGTTCTCGGCGACTTCGAGCGCGCCCAGCACGGACAGATTGATGTGCCCGCCGCGGATCATGCCGAAGCTGTCCGACGAGGAAAAATACGCGGACATGGGTAGTTCGGTGATGGTTTGTTTGCCGGCATTGATGAGGTCCGGGTCTTCTTCACCTTCGTACGGAAACGGCCCCATGCCCAGCATGCCGTTTTCGGACTGCAGCACCACGCTCATGCCCTCGGGAATGAAGTTGGCCACCAGCGTGGGAATGCCGATGCCGAGATTCACGTAGTAGCCATCGCGCAGCTCCTTCGCGGCGCGCTTCGCCAGGTCGTCACGGGTCCACGGCATCCTAGCTACCTCGCTTGCGGACGGTGCGCTGCTCGATGCGTTTCTGGTAGTCGACGCCCTGGATCAGCCGCTGCACGAAGATGCCCGGGGTATGGATGTGATCCGGGTCCAGCGTCCCCGGCTCGACCAGTTCCTCCACTTCGGCCACGGTCACGCGCCCCGCCGTGGCCATCATCGGGTTGAAGTTGCGCGCGGTCTTGCGATAGACGAGGTTGCCCTCGGTGTCGCCTTTCCAGGCTTTCACGATGGCCAGATCCGCCGTCAGCCCGGTTTCCAGCACGAACGTCTCGCCGTTCACTTCGCGCTGCTCCTTGCCTTCCGCGACCACGGTGCCCGCGCCGGTGCGCGTGTAGAAGCCGTAGATGCCCGCACCGCCCGCACGGATTCGCTCGGCCAGCGTGCCCTGAGGGTTGAACTCGAGCTCCAGTTCCTTCGAGAGGAACTGCCGCTCGAATTCCTTGTTCTCGCCCACGTATGACGAAACCATCTTGCGGATCTGGCGGGTCTCGAGCAGCAGACCCAGCCCGAAGCCATCCACACCAGCGTTGTTGGAAATGATGGTGAGGTTTCTCGCACCGCTGTCGCGCAACGCCAGGATCAGGTTCTCGGGAATGCCGCACAACCCGAAGCCACCTGACATCACGGTCATACCGTCGCGGGTGAGGCCGGCGAGCGCGGACTTGGCGTCGGCGTATACCTTCCTCGATCCGGCCTTCCTCGATCCGGCCTTCCTCGATCCGGCCTTCCTCGATCCGGCCTTCTCCGATTCAGGCGGCATCGGTCTGCCTGGAAGGATGCGCGTGCTGGAACGCCGCCATTTGGCTGCAGTTCTCCGCGATCAGCGCCAGGCGCGGATACTTCGTCGCAGGTACGCCGAATCGTTCCGCGGCGTACAGCTGCGGCACCAGGCAGCAGTCCGCCATGGTGGGCGAATCCCCGTGGCAGAACTTGCCACTCAGGTGGTCATGCTCGAGGTGCGCGGTGAAGGCATCGAGGCCGCGCGTGACCCACTCGCGCACCCATTCGGAAACGCCCGCGTCATCGAGTTTGAGTTTTTCCTTGAGATAGCGCGTGGTGCTGGTGTTCTGCATCGGCTGGATGTCGCAGGCGATGATCTGCGACAACATGCGCACGCGCGCGCGGTCCACGGGGTCCTTGGGGATGAGGCGCGTACCCGGAAATGTTTCGTCCAAGTACTCGATGATGGCCAGCGACTGGGCGAAGCGCTGTCCATCGTGCACCAACGTGGGTACGCGGCTCTGCGGATTCACGCCGCGATACTGCGCCGAATACTGCTCACCGCCGTCCTTGACCAGGTTGACCGCGTGCATGACATAGGGAAGAGACTTCAGGTTGAGCGCGATGCGTACGCGGTAGGCCGCGGAGCTGCGCCAGTAGGTATAAAGCTCGACCGTCAAATGACACCCCGCCGTATCTGGTCCAGTTCGATGGACTCGAACAGTGCCTTGAAGTTGCCTTCGCCGAAACCCTGGTTGCCCTTGCGCTGGATGATCTCGAAGAAGATGGGCCCGATCACATTGGCCGTGAAGATCTGCAGGAGCACACCCTCGGCGGTCTCGCCATTGCCGTCAATAAGTATCCGACGTTTCTGGAGCTCGGCGATGCTCTCGCGGTGCCCGGCCACGCGGGCGTTCACGCCCTCGTAGTAAGTCTCGGGCGTGTCCTGGAATTCCACGGCCCGGCTGCGCAACACGTCCACCGTGCGATAGATGTCGTCGGTGGACAAGGCGATGTGCTGGATGCCCTCGCCCTTGTATTCGCGCAGGTACTCCTCGATCTGCGACTTGTCGTCCTGCGATTCGTTGATCGGGATGCGGATCTTTCCGCAGGGACTGGTGAGCGCGCGCGAGAACAGACCGGTCTTCTTGCCTTCGATGTCGAAGTAGCGGATCTCGCGGAAGTTGAACAGCTTCTCGTAGAAGGCCGTCCACTTGTTCATGTTGCCGCGGTGGACATTGTGCGTGAGATGGTCGATCTGCAGCAGGCCCGCTCGCTCCACCGGCTGCACCTTCACCGGTTTGAAGTCCACGTCGTAGATGGATGGGCCGCCGTAACGATCGACGAAGTAGATGAGCGAGCCACCGATGCCGACGATGGCCGGGATGTTGAGCTCCATGGGCCCGACGCTGCCGCGATGCGGCTCGGCGCCCAGTGAAACGGCGCGCTCGAAAGCGGCAGCCGCGTCCTTGACGCGGAACGCCATGGCGCACACCGAAGGCCCGTGCGCCTGCGCGAACTTCTGCGCGAACGAATCCGGCTCGGCATTGATGACGAAATTGATGTCCCCCTGGGAATGCAGGGTGACGTTCTTGCTGCGGTGGCGCGCGACCACGGGGAAACCGAGGCGTTCGAACAGATTGCGCAGCAGCTGCGCGTCCGGCGCCGCGTATTCGACGAATTCGAATCCATCGGTGCCCATGGGGTTGAGGGAGTGGGTCAAAATGGCAGCCATCGCTGGCCTCCGGAACGAAATTGATTTAGTTTCAATTGTAACCAATGCGCGCCCCATCGAAACTGCACTTGGAGAATTTTCTCCCCTACCGCCTGTCGGTCTTGTCCAACACGGTCAGCGGGGCGATTGCCGCGGCCTATTTCGCCCATTTCGGCTTGTCGATTCCCGAATGGCGAGTGATGGCCGTCCTCGCGGCCAATCCCGGCCTGTCCGCCGCCGAAGTGACGGCGCGAACGGCGATGGACAAAGTCGCCGTCAGCCGGGCGGTGGGCACGCTGATGGATGCCGGCCGGCTGCGGCGCACCATGGCCAAGGCCGACCGGCGGCGGACACATCTCGAGCTCACCCCGGCCGGTGTGCGCGTCTACGCGCAGGTGGTGCCCATGGCGCTGAATTACGAGCGCCACCTGATCGCACCCTTGTCGGCCAAGGACCGCGCCACGCTCGACCGCATCCTGCGAATCCTGTTGGGCCGCGCCGTCGAACTCGGCCCCGTGCACGCCGAATGAAGCCTCCCTTATAGTTCCGATCCGGAGAGTCGTCCCCAGATGCTTGGCAAGATTCCGGCAGCGCGACTCGCGCTCATCGAAAAGATAGTCGCCCGCTCCACCCGGCTGGACAAATCACAGGCGCTGGCCGGCGATTTCCTGCGCTCCTTCTTCCGCGGCGTCGCGGAAGAAGACCTGCGCGCCCACCGGCCGCGCGATCTCGCCGCGGCAGGCCTGGCACATCTCGATTTCGGCCGGCAACGCGCCGGCAACCGCGTGCTGGTGGAGCTGGCGCCGCCGCTCAACGTCGATGCGCCGACGGCCTCGCATCGTGTGTTGCTGCGCGTGGTCGCGCCCGACATGCCCTTCCTGGTGGACTCCATCGGCATCATCTTCGGCCAGATGAACATCGGCGTGCACCTGATCGTGCACCCGGTACTCACCGTGAAGCGCGACGCGCGCGGCGTGCTCAAGTCCGTCGGCAGCGGACAGGAAGGAGAGCGCGGCCGCGGCACGCAGGCCGAGTCCTGGCAGATGATGGAGATCGACCGCCCGCGCGACGAGGCCAGCGCCCGGGAGCTGGAACGACGCGTGCGCGCCGCGCTGGAAGATGTGCGACGGGCGGTGGCGGACTTTCGCCCCATGCTCGAACGCATCCGCGCCGTGGCCAACGACCTGGAACTCGCCAAACTACCCGTGCCGCGTTCGCACGCCAGCGAGGCGCGCGCGCTGCTCGCCTGGATGCACGACGGGCATTTCGTGTTCCTGGGATACCGCTACTACCGACTCAAGCGTGGCCGCTCGCGCGACGCGCTGGTCCGCGACGACGGCAGCGGGCTCGGCATCCTGCGCACGCAATCCGGACGCAAGCCGCCGCCGCCCATCGTGCTCACCGGCCATCTGCGGCGACAGGCGCGCGCGCCTGAACTGCTGGTGCTGACCAAGGCCAACACGCCCTCCACCGTGCATCGCGGCAGCTACCTTGACTACGTGGGCGTCAAGACCTTCGACGCCAAGGGCGAGGTCACGGGTGAACACCGATTCCTCGGCCTGTGGACTTCGAGCGCCTACCACAAGCCGCCCGCGGAAATTCCCCTGCTCCGCCGCAAGCTCGATGCGGTGATCGCGCACTTCGGCCTGCCCGCACAGAGCCATGACGCGAAGTCCGTGGTCAATGTCATCGAGACGTTTCCGCGCGACGAACTGTTTCAGACTCCGGCCGCCGAACTCATCCCCATCGTGCGCGGCATCGTCAATCTGTACGAACGTCGCCGTGTGCGCCTGTTCGTGCGGCGTGACAGCTATGAGCGTTTCTACTCCTGCCTCGTGTTCGTGCCGCGCGACCGCTACAACACCGAAGTCCGCGAACGAATCGAGCGAATCGTGTGCGATCGCTTCTCCGGCACACACGTGGAAAGCCAGGTGCAGATCTCGGATTCCATGCTCGCCAGGCTGCATTTGCTGGTGCGCACGCCGCAGGGCGCGCCGCCCGTGGAGGATGTCGCTTCCATCGAAAATGCCATCGCCGCCGCCGCGGCCACCTGGGAAGACCGGCTGCAGCAGGCGCTGATCACGCGCGGCGTGGGTCGTGACGCCGTGGAACTGGCGGCGCGCTACGCGCGCATGTTCCCCACTTCGTATCGCGCCGACGTCGAGCCCGCGCAGGCGCTCGACGACATCGTCGACCTCGAAGCGCTGACGGCGAACCCGTCGACTCCGCAGATCAACCTGCGCGCGAACGGCAGCCACAAACAAGGCGGACTGCGGCTGCGCATCCTGCAGTTCGGAGACCCGATCTCGATTTCCGACATCCTGCCCATGCTCGAGAATTTCGGGCTGCGCGTGGTGGCCGAACATCTGTACGAGATACCGGCGAACGATCGGCCGGTGTCGATCCAGGACTTCGGCCTGGAATCACGTGACATCAAGCGCGTCGATGCCGCCGGTCTCGAGCCGCTGTTCAAGGAAGCGTTGCTGGCCACCTGGCGCGGCGAAGTCGAGAACGACGGCTTCAATCGACTGCTGCTGTGCGCGGGACTCTCCGCCCGCGAGATCGTGGTGGTGCGCGCGTATTGCCGTTACCTGCTGCAAACCGGCATTCCGTTCAGCCAGGCCTACATGGAACGCGTGCTGGTGGCGCAGGCGCCCATCACGCGGCAACTGGTGCGCTTGTTCGAAACGCAGTTCTCGTTGACGGGAAAATCGCGCGAAGCCGCCGCCGAGCGCATCCGCGCCGGCATCGTGCGCGCACTGGACAAGGTGCAGAGCCTCGACGAGGACCGCATCCTGCGCGGCTATCTCACGGCGATCCGCGCCACGCTGCGCACGAACTACTATCAATCCATGGAGGGCGGATCCCTGCCGAACGGCACGCCCAAGAGCTGGGTGTCGTTCAAGTTCGATCCGCACGCCATACCCGATCTGCCGCTGCCCAGGCCCAAGTTCGAGATCTTCGTGTACAGCCCGCGTGTGGAAGGCGTGCATCTGCGCATGGCCTACGTGGCGCGCGGCGGCCTGCGCTGGTCCGATCGCCGCGAGGATTTCCGCACCGAAGTGCTGGGCCTCATGAAGGCGCAGAACGTGAAGAACACCGTCATCGTGCCCGCGGGCGCCAAGGGTGGTTTCTATCCCAAGCGGCTGCCGGCCAACGGCACGCGCGAGGAAATCCAGAAGGAAGGCATCGCCAGCTACCAGACCTTCATCCGCGGCCTGCTCGACGTCACCGACAACATCGTCAATGGCAAGACGGTGGTTCGGCCAGGCATCGTCCGGCGTGACGGCGACGACGCCTACCTGGTCGTGGCGGCCGACAAGGGCACGGCGACGTTCTCCGACATCGCCAACGCCATCTCCGTGGAATACGGCCACTGGTTAGGCGATGCCTTCGCCTCCGGCGGCTCCGCCGGCTACGACCACAAGGGCATGGGCATCACCGCGCGCGGCGCGTGGGAGTGCGTGAAGCGCCACTTCCGCGAACTGGGCACGGACATCCAGACGCAGGAATTCACCTGCGCCGGCATCGGCGACATGTCGGGCGACGTGTTCGGCAACGGCATGCTGCTGTCGAAACACATCCGCCTGGTCGCGGCTTTCGATCATCGTCACATCTTCATCGACCCGAGCCCCGACGCCGCCGCGAGTCATCGCGAGCGAGAACGCCTGTTCAAGCTGCCGCGCTCCAGCTGGGAAGACTATTCGCGCAAGCTCATTTCGCGTGGCGGCGGCGTGTGGCCGCGCAGCGCCAAGTCCATTCCGCTGTCCGCCGAGGCGCAGAAGCTGCTCGATATCAATGCCACCGCGGCCACGCCCGTTGACGTGATGCGCGCCATCCTGCGCATGCGCGTCGACCTGCTGTGGAATGGCGGCATCGGCACCTACGTGAAGGCCTACGAAGAAAGCCATGCCGAGGTGCGCGACCGCGCCAATGATGCCATCCGCGCCGACGGACGCGAGATCCGCGCACGTGTGATCGGTGAAGGCGGCAACCTCGGCTGCACGCAGAAGGGCCGCGTCGAATACGCGCAATCGGGCGGCGCCGAGCGCAACGGCGGCAAGGTCAACACCGATTTCATCGACAACTCCGCCGGTGTGAACACTTCGGATGTCGAGGTGAACATCAAGATCCTGGCCGCCGACGTCGCGCGCAAGGGCAAGCTCACCCGCGCCGCGCGCGACAAGCTCCTCGCGAGCATGACGTCCGAAGTGGCAAACATCGTCCTGCACAACAACTATCTACAGAGCCAGGCGTTGTCGGTGCTCGAGCAGAAGGCGGCCGAACGGCTTACCGAGTACCAGAGCGTCATCCGAACGCTGGAACGTGGCGGGCATCTGAACCGCGCCATCGAGTTCCTGCCCGCCGACGACGAATTCCAGGAGAGGCGCAAGCAACGCCGGGGACTGACGCGTCCGGAACTCGCGGTGGTGCTGGCCTACAGCAAGATCTGGCTCAGCAATCACCTGCTCGATTCCGATCTGCCCGACGATCCGTACTTCGCCAGCGAAGTGCTGCGCTACTTCCCCACACCCATGCGCAAGCGCTACTCGCGCGAGATCCCGAAACATCGGCTGCGCCGCGAGATCGTGACCACCCAGACCACCAACAGCCTCGTGAATCGCATGGGCCCGGTTTTCGTCGTCCGCGCGCAGGAGGAAACCGGCGCCGACCCGGCCGTGATCGCTCGCGCCTACTCCATCGCGCGCGAGGTGTTCGCCATGCGTTCGATGTGGTTCGACATCGAGGCGCTCGACAACAAGGTGTCGGCGGGGATGCAATACGGCATGTTCTATCGCGCCACCCGCCTTCTTCGGCATACCAGCTACTGGCTGCTGCGCGAGCGCGGACGCAACCTGCACATCGAGAACACCGTGCGCGAACTTCGGCCGGGCGTGGAAGTCCTGGCCGGACAAATCGACTCGGTGCTCGGCGGCACGGTCCGCGCGCGCCACGATCGCGTGCATTCGGAACTCTCCGCTGGCGGCGTACCCGAGAAACTGGCGCGGCGCGTCGCGAGGCTCGCCATGCTCGAGCCGGCACTCGACATCGTCGCGATGGCCAGCAGCGAGAAGTCACCGGTCATCGAGGTGGCGCGCGTCTACTTCGAACTGGGCGCGCTGCTCGGTCTCGACTGGCTGCATACCGAAATCGACGGCCTCTCGGTCGACGGGTCCTGGCAGGCGACGGCTCGCACCGGTTTGCGCGATGCCGCCATGCGCGCGCATCGCGAGCTGACGCTGCAGGTGCTGCGCACGCGCGGCGCTCCCGCGCAGAGGCTGGCGGCCTGGAGTGCACAACGCGGAGAAGTGCTCGCCGGCTGGAAGCGGACGCAAACCGAAATGCGCGCGGTGGGCACCGCCGACTTCGCCACGCTCACGGTGGGCCTGGATGCGGTGCGCAAGCTCGCCGCGGGTTGATGATTGCGTATTTCGCTGATCATCAGCACCCATGAGCGTCCCGACGCCCTCGCCGCGGTACTCGACAGTGTTGCCAGGCAGCGCGCGGCTTCCGACGAGATTGTCGTCGCGGATGACGGCTCCGGCGAGGCCACGCGTGAAGTAATCGCCGGCTTCACCCGCCGGTCGGCCGTGCCGGTGCGGGCGGTCTCCCAGCCTCACGAGGGGTTCCGGTTGACCCGGCTGCGCAATCTGGCCATCGCGGCAGCCACAGGCGACTACCTCATCTTCATCGACGGCGACATGCTGCTGCACGAAGGTTTCGTCGCCGATCACCGCCGTCTGGCGCGGCCCGGATTCTTCACGCAGGGCGTGCGTGTCCGCGCGGATGAGTCGCTGACCGCCCGCCTCATCGACGATCCACGCACCCCGTTGGACCCATGGACGCCGGGCCTCGGCCTGCTGCGCCGGGCCTATCTACTTCGCTCACGCAAGCTGGCTTCGGCCGCGCACCGTTTGGCCAATCGTTTCATCGCCATCAAGGGCTGCAACCAGGCCTTCTGGCGCACCGACCTGGCGCGCGTGAACGGTTTCAACGAAGACATCGAGGGTTGGGGGCCCGAGGACAAGGAGCTGTGCGCGCGGCTGGGAAATGCCGGAGTCCACCGACAGACGCTGCTGTTCGGCGGCATCGCCGTGCACCTGCATCACCCGCCCGCCTCGCGCGCCGCCCTGCCGGCCAATCGTGAGGTCCTGGACCGGACGGTGCGCGAACGGCGCACGTGGTGCGAGCGCGGGCTCGATGCCCACACGACTTGCGGTTAACATGGCGCCCCTTTCACGGAGTCGCACATGCCCGGCAAATTGATCCTTGTTCGTCATGGCCAGAGCACCTGGAACGTCGAGAACCTGTTCACGGGCTGGCATGACGTCGACCTGTCCGACCTGGGCCGCCAGGAGGCCAGGTCAGCGGGCGTCGAGATCAAGAAGGCCGGCATCGTGCCCGACGTGGTTTTCACCTCGGTTCTCAAGCGCGCCATCCGCACCATGTGGACCATTCTCGATGAGCTCGATCTCATGTGGCTGCCGGTGGAGCGCAGCTGGCGCCTGAACGAGCGCCACTACGGCGCGCTGCAAGGCCTCGACAAGGCGCAGACGGTGGAGAAACACGGCGAGGCGCAGGTAAAGATCTGGCGCCGCAGCTATGACATTCCGCCGCCGCCGCTGGATTCGAGCGATGCCCGTCACCCGGTCAACGATCGCCGCTATTCGAAGATCGATCCGCGCGTGCTGCCGGCTTCGGAATCGCTCAAGGACACCCTGGCTCGAGTGCTGCCCTTCTGGAATGACCGCATCGTCGCCGAACTCAAGGCCGGCAAGAACGTGATGGTGGTGGCGCACGGCAACTCGCTGCGCGCCGTGGTGAAGATGCTCGACAATGTCAGCGAGGCGGACATCACCGAGCTCAACATTCCCACGGGTGTGCCGCTGGTGTACGAGCTCGATGAGCAGCTCAAGCCGGTGAAGAGCGGTTATCTCGGCGATCCGGAAGCCATCAAGGCGGCTGCCGAGGCCGTGAAGAAGCAGACCGAGAAGAAAAAGTAGCTAGACCGGAGGCCCCGGCGCGATGGGCACTTCCTTCGCGCTCCACCCGTCGTAACGTCCCTGGCGCTGGGTCGCGGCCTCGGTGAGGCGGCGGCTCAGCTCCTGCATGTCGGGCACGGTGAGCTGCATGGACTTGTGAGCGTGCAACACGTAGCGCTGCTCGCCATTGTCCGGCGTGTCGACGATTTCCGCGTCGAAGCCTTCGGCCTTGAGCATCCTGTCCACTTCCATCGCGCCCTCGGGCGTGGGGAAGGCCAGGAAGAAATCCACATCATGCGGCTTGAAGGGGTCGGACCCGCGTTTGCGCAGCTGCGCGATCAGGCGCTCGTCCCACGAATCGTTCTTCTGGCGGCGCAGTTTCTGCAGGTTCTGCCAGATGCGCCACGCGGCCACCACGCCGCCGATGATGGCGAACGCATACATCCAGGTGGCGGACAATTCCATGGCTACTCGTCTTCGGCGATGGTGACTTTGAGACCGGACAACGCCGCGGTGAATTCCACCTGGCATGAAAGCCGCGAGTTTTCCTTGTAGTGCGACAGCTCGGTCAGGAGCTCGCGCTCGTCGGACATCGGGGGCGGCAGTTTATCGGCCCAGGCCGGGTCCACGTAGATGTGGCAGGTGGCGCAGGAACACATGCCGCCGCAGATGGCTGCGACGCCGTAGTCCAGTTCCCGCAACACCTCCATCACCTTGAGGCCGGGCTTGGCCTCCACGTCGTGAGAAACGCCGTCCCGATCAATCACCTGCAACGTCGCCATTACCTTTCCCGACACCTGAAAAATCGCGCGAATGCGCGGCGCTAGTGTGCCGAGGTTGGGCTTCGGGCGCCAGCGTCAACAGCCGCCGAAGGGCGGCGGATTCGAGCTGCAGGTCGGTGGCCGGGACGGTGCGCGTCACGCGGCGGGCGCGATACCAGAGGTAGTTGATCAGGACGAAGACGTTGGTGAGATCGGCCAGCATCGCCGGCGTCGCGCCGGTCTTGTCGAGCCCAGCGGCTTCGAGCAGCAGACCGCCATGCATGGCCGCCCGCGGGTAGTACGCCAGGATGCAGGCCAGGTCGTGAAGGGGGTCTGCGATCTGCGCGTATTCCCAATCGATGAAATAGATACGGTCGGCGGTCAGCACGTTCCCATGATGCAGGTCGCCGTGCACGATGCTGGCGGCGCGCTTGCCCCAACCGCTGCGCGCCAGCGCCTCGGCGCCGTTGTCTAACAACATCCCGATGCGGCTGGCCTCGTCGCCGTCATGGCGCAGGATGGAGTCGGCATAACGGCGCGCAGTCACCATCGGGTCGTAGCGCATGAGCGGCGGCGGCGTGACGCCGCGCAAGATGCGCAAACGCTGCCCCAGCGAACGCAGGTCGCGCATGCGCGAGAAGTAGTGCGGCGTCCACAACCGGCCGTCGAGGAATTCGGTGACAATGCTGGATCGGTCGGGTGCGGCGTAGACGACGGCCGGCGCGACTCCGGCGCCAGCGGCGGCGGTGTGCAGCGCGAGTTCGCGGTCGCGGTCCAGCCCGGGGTCGGAGGACGAGTTGTCATTGAGACGCACGACGAATCGCCCGCGGCGCGTGCGCACCAGGTAGCTGCGATTGACGCGTCCGCCACCGATGAGCTCCTGCGAATACGGCGGGTCGCCGTCTTCGCAGCCGGGTACCTGCAGCAGCAATTCGCCGGCGATCACGGCGGCACCGCCTGTGCCGCGAGGCGACGGCGCCATGCGATGAACCCGGCGAGCGCCAATCCCATGAAGACCGCGAACTGCAACGCGACCACCGGCAACCCCTGCATGTAGTAGAGATACACGAGAACTCCGTCGATGACGATCCAGTAGATCCAGTTCTCGATGCGCGCCCGCGCCACCAGCCAGGTCGCGAACAGCGCGAACCAGGTAGTTAGCGAATCGAGCAGCGGCCAGGCGGCCTGGGTTTCACGCGCGAGCAGCTCCGCCGTCAGCCATGACAGCGGCACGAGGACCAGGGCGGCCAGCACGTGCCACTTGAGCGGCAGCGTGCGCACGGGCAATTCGCCCTCGCCGCTCATGCGGCTCCAGTTCCACCATCCATAAGCGGACATCCCGACGTAATAGGCGTTGAGCGCGCCCTGCATGGGCAGCTCGCGGACCACGGAAAGGTAGCCGACAAGCGCCGAACTCGCGGCCCCCGCCAGCCAGCAGATGCGGTTGCGGCGGGCTGCGAGAATAACGTACGCGGCGCCGAACAGCGTCGCGACGATCTCGATCGCCCTGACAACCTCGGGAGACAAGTTCACTGACCCAGCGGGCCCAGGACCTTCATGACGAATATGGCCTTGCCATCGCGCTCGAAGGTGGGACGGATCTCCCGCGCCAGTGCGTCCATGACGTCTTCATAGCGACCGAACACCTGCGTGCTCATGTCGTTGGTGATCACCTTGAAACGGCCGTCGGCGTTGAGCCTGTCGATGAACCCGCGGATGGGCGGAATGAACTCGTCGCGCAGGGGATAGAGACTGATCTCGACGCCGATGTTCATCCGTTCTCCAGCTACTGAAACTCGTAAGTCAGCGAAATTCCGAAGTGGCGCGGATCACCCGCTTGCACGTAACGTTTGGGCGGAAAGTCCGGAGGTTCGTTGCCGAACCAGAAGCCACGCTGCGAATAATACTCATCAAACAGGTTTCGAACCCAGACTTCAGCGCGCCAGTGTTTCCCTGAGAGCCCGGCCTTGAGGTTGGTCAACACTCGGGCCGGCGCACGCTCATTGTGCGAGTCGTCGAAGTGGAAGTCATCGACGCCGGCGAAATCGAGGCGCGCAAAGTACGAAGAACGGCGGTATTCCAGTCCCAGGTCGAATTGATACTGCGGTGCGTGCGCCTGCTCGCGGCCGCTCAGGTCCAGGCCGACGTCTTCGATCACGTAGTCCAGGTAGCGAGTTTCCAGCAGTGCGAGACGCGCATCGACGAGTAGTGAGACGAAGGGACGCCAGCCCACCGTGGCCTCGACCCCATAGTTCTCTCCGCCCGCGGCGTTGTCGGTGTACTGCACGAAAGTCAGGGGATCCCCGGCCTCCAGCTGCACCCCGGTAGGGACCTGCTGGTCATGGCGGCGCATGTAGAAGACGGCGACGTCGTAATTCAGGGTGCCGTCCTCGTTGCGGGCGCGGTAGCCCACTTCCAGGTTGTGCAGGGTCTCGGTGTCATAGGTGAGCAGGTTGTCAGGCAGCGCTTCGCCGATATTGAAACCGCCCGCCTTGTAGCCCCGCGCGAGACGAGCGTACGCGGTGCGTCGTGCGCCGAACTCGTGGCGCAGCGACACGGACCCGCCATACATGGTTTCGTCGGGTGAAAACGTGGCGCCGTCCGAATCGGAGTAGTCGGCGCCGCGCCGCTCGGCGCGCCCGCCCGCCGACAGCACGGTTCGATCGCCGACCCGCCACTCCAGCTCGCCGTATGCCGCGAGATTGGTGGCTCGATATTCGCTGAGGAATTCAGTGTTCCCGTCGCCCCACTGCAGGTCGCGCCAGACGTCGGTCTGACGCACGTCCTCGGTGGTACGCAACGCGTACACGCCGGCCAGCCAGGCGAAGTCCGCGCCGTCATCCACGTTGTCGCGCGAGACCAGGCGCAGGTCCTGGCTCAGGGCGTCGCGATCGCGATCGAAGCGCTGGAAATAATCATAGGGCGAGTTCGCGCCCCAGGAATCATCGTTACCCCAGTCGCCGTCGAAGGAGTACACGCTGCGCGAGTCGCTGAACGAGGTACGGCTGATGACCTGGACCGCGTGCGCGTCATAGTCGAGCCGAATGCCGACGGCGCGCGAGATCTGCGCGTCCTGGCCTGGTTTGTCGGACAGCGTGGTGCGGGAGTTGTCGATGGAGAAGGCATCGTAGCCATTGTCGAGATCCACCCACATCGCGGTGAATCGCGCGCGCAACTTCTCACCGAACTGCGTGCCCAGCTTCAGACGCGCCTGCGATTCGCGGTACCCGTTGGTGTCATCGCGCCCGAGAAAGGTGTTGTGACGAAAACCATCGCTGCGATAGTCGCCGGCCGTGAGCCGCCAGGCGGTGTCGCCCGAGCCCAGCGCGCCGCCGATCACCGCGTTCGCGCCGTAGGTGCCGTAATCGCCGACCACCAGTCCAGCCTCGAGCTCGGAATCCCGATGCGCATCGTTGGTGTTCACGGCTATCAACCCCGCGAGCGCATTCGCGCCGTACGCGGTGCCCTGTGGGCCGCGCAACACTTCGATGCGATTCACGTCATTGAGCGTCGCCGGCATGCCGACGCCGGAAAAATCGATGTCGTCGATCAGAAAGCCGACGGAAGGATTCGGCGCGCCCTGCCACTGCGAGAGCTCGCCCACGCCGCGAATCTGGAAAAAGCGCGGTCGCGAAGTGCCGGCCGACCAGTTGAGGTTGGGCACGAGATTGATGACGTCCTGGAAATGCTGGACGCCGGCGGTGGCCAACAGGCGCGAATCGAGCACGGTCGCGCTGGCTGGCAGCTGGCGCAATTCGCGCTCGCGCAGATCCGCGGTGACCACGATCTCGTCCAGAGAGTCGTCGGCCACGGCGGCCAGTGAGACAAACAACAATGAAATGGCGCCGATGGCGCGCGGTGAGGCCAACATCCTATCCCTCCGCCGGTACTAACCGGATCAGGTTCTACGGGTTCGCGGCCCATCCGCGTCTCAGGCCGGGTGCGTGATGCACCGGGCCACCCCGAGGTCGGCGCGCATGGTAACGGAATTTGTCGCTTGAGTGAGGGTGTTTTGCAGGTAAAATTCGCGCCCCGCATGAGCCGCCGCATCCGCATATTCCAGGTCGACGCATTCACCACGGATCGCTTCACGGGCAATCCGGCCGGTGTGGTGCTCGACGCCGACTCGCTCACCGATGCGGAAATGCTCGCCATCGCGCGCGAGCTCAACAACGCGGACACGGCCTTCGTGCTCAAGCCCGACGGCGCCGATCACGATCTGCGCGTGCGATTCTTCACCCCGCGCACCGAAGCGAGCTTCGTGGGCCATGCGACGGTGGCCACTCATTTCGTGCTGTCGCGCGAGGGCGTTGCCCGGCTGCAGGGCGAAGGTGGCCGTGTCCGGCAGAAGCAGAAGTCCGGCCTCGTGACCGTGGAAGTGCGCGGCGAAGGCGAGACGCGGCGCATCGCGGTTCGTCAGCCGGCTCCTCCGCTGGGTCGCCAGCTGAACGACCGCGAACGCCTGGCCGTGCTCGATGCGTTGGCCCTGTCCACTGGCGACATCGATACACGCTGCCCGCTGCGCATCGTCGGCGGCTCGGGCACGCGGCTGCTCATCGGCGTGCGCAATACCGATCACCTCAAGCAGCTCAAGCCCGACTTCCTGCGCCTGACTACCCTCTCGGCGCAGCTCGGAGCCGCGGGCTTCTTCGTGTTCACGCTGACGCATGCACTGCCCGGTTGCCTGACCGAGTCGCGCATGTTCTGCCCGGCGCTCGGCATTCCCGAGGACCCGGTCAGCGGCAATGCCCATGGATTGTTAGGCGCCTACCTCGCCGAACAGGGCCTGCTGCAGCACACCAACGGCTCCGCGAAGTTCACGGGCGCGCAGGGCCATCATCTGCATCGCTCCGGCCGCATCGACGTGGAACTCGAGTTCACGCCCAACGAGAAGAATGAATCGAAGCTCGATGCCGTGTGGATCGTCGGCCAGGCCGTGTCGATCTTCGAAACGGAAATGACGCTCTAGAAGTCAGTGGCGCCCCATCAGTGGGGAGCGTAGAGGTTGGGATCCACCTTTTCGCCTTCGCCCCGCCCCGCCGGCTGCCAGCCGCGCGTCCCGCGAATGATGTTGTCGGGGATCATCGCTTCATCCCATCCCTGGTCCGCGGGCGGTTCCGCGCCCACGCGCAGGATCACCAGCTTCAACGAAGGCACCATCCACATGCGCTGGTTGCCCGCCGCCTCAAGACGCACCAGGTCGCGCGCGGCGAACCGGCCGTCCACGCGCAGGAAGGCTGCACGCGCGGAATCCTTGTGAGTCGGCGTGATCAGCAGCTTCGCGAATCCGGGCGGCGCAAGCTGAGTCCCTTCGAATATGCCGTGGTTGGCGATCAGCGCGCCCACGCGCATCCAGTCACTGATGCGCGCGCGAAGGCAGCAGCCGGCGCGCGTGTGTACTTCGGCTCCTCGTGCGCCGTCGATTCCCACCGAGAAGTTTCCGGCGCCCAGCGGCGTCCAGACGCGTTCTTTCAGCAGCTCCGAATAGTTGGCCTTCAAGGCGCGCGTGAGCACGAGCGCAAGGATGTCGGCGTCCACGGATTCAGGCGAACCCGCGGGGTCCGGCTTTTCCGCCTGCGGCCACGACAGCAGAGCCGCGCCAAGGTCGTCGCCGACGTGATAGCGCGCCGCCAGCGACCCGGGCCAGGTGCGTGAACCCGGCGCGGCCAGGTTGCTGTTGCCGGTGAGCAGATCGCGCAGGGTGATGGTGCCGCGAGGATCCGCGGCCCAGGCTTCGAGGTAGGTAGACACCGGCGTGTCGAGATCGCGGATCTCGCCATTCTGTTGCGCGGTGCCCAGCACCAGCGCCGCCAGCACCGGTGTGAAGCCGGAAAGTTCCACCTCGCTGTCGAGGGTGGTGGCGCCCCAGAACTTCTGGTAGACGACGTGCCCGTTCACGCCCACCACCAGCGCGCTCGAATTGCGCGTTTCCGCATAGCGCATCGCGAGGTCCACGGACTCCGGGTCGACACCGGCCTCGGCCAGCGACAGCGTGGGCTGCGGCGGGCCCGGAGGCACCGCGATATCCCGGCGTGGCCCGCGGTAGGCCAGCGCGTCCGCACCCGAGACCATGCCGGTGAGCAGGCGCAACGGATTTCCGCCACCGAGAACCAGCGCAACGGCAATCACGATCAGCAATACCAGGAGCATCCACCACCGCTTCATCGGCTGTCTCCGGCTACGGTTTCCACGCCATGGCCATCGGCCATCTGCAGCACATGCGTGGTATGCGCCGGCCATTCTTCCCGATGATGCGTGGCAATGACACAGCTGCCGCCTTCCGCCAGCCAGGCGTTGAGCCGGCGCGCAAGGTCCGCGCGCGTGGCGCGATCCAGGCCGGCGAATGGCTCGTCCAGCAGTGCCAGCCGCGGTTCTCGCGCCCAGGCACGGGCAAACAACACGCGGCGCGCCTGGCCGTACGACATTTCGGCCATGGTGCGATTCTTCAGGCCCAGCAGCCCGAAACGCTTCAGAGCCCTTTCGGCATGCCGCCGATCGCTGGCGGTGATCGCCTCATTGAGGCCGATGCTGGCATAGCGGCCCGACGCCACCACTTCCATCACCGGCATCTTCGGCGCATGCCAGGTCTGAAGATGCGGAGCCACGTAGGCGGTGCGCAGCTTGAACTTTTCGAGCGGCACGCCCGGGACGATTCCGGCGCGCGTGATGCTGCCGCCCGATGCGACACCGTGATCGCCGTAGATAGTCCGCAGCAGCGTGCTCTTGCCGGATCCGTTCGCACCGTGCACCACCCAGCAGTCGCCCGCCGCGATTTCCATGTCGATGCCGTGCAGGATGTGCGCATCGTCCACGTGTACATGCGCATTCCGCAAGGACACCAGCACGCGGCGGCGCGGCCTGGCTTTGACTCGCCGGCGCGCGCTGGCATCGAGGAATTCGCTCGAATCCTGGCGCAGCAGTTCGCGTGCGCGCGTCGCGCGCATCGCGCCGCTCCGCCTCACCCGGCCCTGCTGGAGTTCCAGCAGGTGCGTCATCGAATCCGGCACATCCGGGCCGCGATGCGTGGCGAACACCCAGGGAAGATCCGAGGTGCCGGTGCCCGACAGCCAGCGCATCAACCGCGCGTGATTGCGCGCGTCGAGACCATTGGCCACCTCGTCGAGCAGCAGTAGTTTGGGCTGGCTGGCCAGCGCGCGGGCGATCAGCACCAGGCGCCGTTCGCCATACGACAAGGTGAGGAAGTGTCGGTCCGCGAGTTCGGCGATGTCCAGCCGCTTGAACAGGGCGGCAACGCGGCGGGTCTCGGCATCGTTCAATGCGCGCATGGGAATGTCGCTGCGCGTGATGCCGGTGCCCACGACGTCGCGCGCGGGAAAATTCCATTCGTAGTGTTCGTAGCGGTCCTGCCGCTCGGCGCCGACGTAGGCGATCTCGTCGAGGATTCCCGCGGGCTGGTCGAAACGCTCCCCCTTCCAGTGGTAGCGGCGCACCTCCTTGCCCGTGGGCGCAGGCCACACCGCGCCGGAAATCAGCTTGAGCAGTTGCGTCTTGCCGGCGCCGTTGCCGCCGATCAGCAACCAGCGCTGGCCGGGCTTGATGCTCCACGTGACGTCACGCAGCACCGCGCGGCCGCCGCGATCGAGGTCGATGCGCCGGAGCGTGACGGAAAGGAACGGGTTCGCGGCGCGGGAGCGTTTCGGCATCGGCGCCGGAGATTACCGGCCCCGGCTTGCCGACGATAGGCCCGGCGCGAGACGAATCAGAACGTGCTGGTCGAAGCCACCGGCTGGTCGATGGGAAGCCGCGCATCCGGCTCGTACGCGGGCAAGTCGGCCTGCGCGAACAGTGCGTCGAAATCCGCTTCCAGTACGCTGTCGAACAGCTGCTCGATGTCGTCCAGCACGAAGTAAGTCTTCTGATAGGCGTCGATCAGGTAGTTCGTGCGCAGCACGCGCTGCAGGTCGAAACCGATGCGCGCCGGCCCCGACGCGCGCGTGGCATACACCGTCTCGCCGCTCGAGGAGAGAATGCCCGCGCCGTAAGCGCGCAGTCCGCGCGAAGTCGCGACCAGGCCGAACTCCACGGTGTACCAGTAGAGACGCGCCAGCATCTTCAGCTGCGCCGGTCCCTGGGCCCGCTCGCCCAGCGCGCCATAGGCCTGGATGAAGTTCGCGAACACCGTGTGCGCGAGCATGGGCAGGTGCCCGAAGAAGTCGTGGAACAAGTCGGGTTCGACCAGGTAGTCCAACTCGTCGCGCCGGCGCATCCAGACCGTCACCGGGAAGCGGCGCTCGGCAAGGTGCGCGAAGAAATCCGCTTCGGGAATCAGGCCCGGCACGCCGATGACTTCGAAGCCCGTGAGCCGCTTGAGCCGCTCGCTGGCCTCGGCCAGCACGGGAATTCTTCCCGCGTCGGCCCCTAACAAACGCAGGCCGGCCAAGAATTCGGGCGCGGCGTGTTCGCCCAGGAGGCCGAGCTGGCGCTCATACAACGTGCGCCAGATGGCCTGCTCATCGGCGGTGTAGTTGTCGTAATTCTGGGCGACGCGGAAATCCGGCGCCGCCTGGGCGTAGTCGCCGCGCAGCTGTACGGGAGATTGGGTCGGTGCAACGGGTAAACGGGACATGCCGGCATCTTCCACCGCACAGTTTGCGAAAAAATGGCTATTCCCGTCGGGAAAAGCCTCAAATGGCGATATGTTTCTCTAATTTTTGATGGTTTTGTGGTCAAATCCGTCATATATGAAGCTGGACAAGACGGATCGGCGCATTCTGGAAGTGCTGCAGCGTGACGCCCGCATCAGCGTCACCGATCTGGCCGAGCGCGTCGGGCTCTCGGCCACGCCCTGCGCGCGCCGCATCCGCCAGCTGGAAAGCTCGGGGCTGATCCAGGGGTACTCGGCCATCATCGACCCGAAGCGCGCGGGCCAGACCATCCAGGCCATCGTCCAGATCAAGCTCGAGCAGCATTCCGACGAGATCGTGGAGCGGTTCCGGCGCACGCTCATCGATCGCCCCGAGGTGCTGGCCTGCTACACCATGACGGGCGC